>JAEYEL010000122.1 GCA_023403475.1 Actinomycetes bacterium | reverse complement strand
CGACCCATCATAGAGGCGCTGCGCACGAACGTTCCGATGAAGCGCGTGCTTTTGGCCGACAACGTGAAGCGCGATCCGCTGATAGCGGACATTCTGCGCAAGGCGAAGCGTTTCGAGGTGCCGGTTTCCACCGTGTCGCGCAAAAGGCTCGACGACCTTTCCGAGCGCGGTAGCCATCAGGGCGTTATGGCGGAAACGAAGCCGTTCGAGTATGTGAACGTGACCGCCATTTTGGAAGCCGCGCAGCAGTGCGCTGCCGAACATGACGGGCGGGCGCTTGTGGTCATGCTCGACCACATAACCGATGCCGGGAACCTAGGGGCCATCGCCCGCAGCGCCGAATCGGTGGGGGCGGCCGGCCTTGTCATCCCGAACAAACGCGCCGCGCACGTAACGGCCGCCACGTACAAAAGCTCGGCGGGCGCCATCTCGCACGTCAACGTGAGCCAGGTGGCTAACCTCGCCCAATCCATCGAGCGCTTCAAGGAAAACGGTTTTTGGGTGGCGGGTGCCAGCGAGCATGCCGAAGACCTTATCTGGAACGAAAACCTCAAGGGCAAGGTCGTGCTCGTCATGGGCAGCGAGAACGAAGGTCTTTCGCGCATCGTGCGGGAGAGCTGCGACTTCCTTGTGAAGCTGCCGCAGGTGGGAGAGATTTCGTCTCTGAACGTCGCGCAGGCCGCCACCGCCTGCATGTACGAATGGCTGAGACAAAACGTTCCGACGGCCTAACGGCCGATAAAACCTGCCGCCCTCGCTGACTCGCTAACGCCAACCTGGGCACCAAAGAGAAGCCAATCGATAGGTTTGCCGGTTTTTGCAAGTGCGATCTTGCGGGGAAGGAATCATGGTTCGTTCACGGAAAAAGCTGCTGATCGTTGACGGGTACAACGTGCTCAGGTCGGGGAGCAGGTATCGACGCGTCACCGAGCCCGACTATACCGACGACGCGTTCAATGCGGCGCGCGAGGCGCTCATCAACGACGTGGTGAACTTCGCTGGACGCGACTGGCGTGCCATCATCGTGTTCGATGGCGGGAGGAACGCGTTTTCAACAGGAGAGGCCGAAACCATCGGCGGCGTGCGCATCATGTTCAGCCCGGCGGGAAGCTCGGCCGACAAGGTGATAGAGAAGCTTGCCCACGACGCTCGCGAGCGTCAGGTGGAGACGCTCGTGGTCACAAGCGACGCGACCATTCAGGACACGGTATTCGGGTTCGGCGTGGACCGCATGAGCGCCAACGGGTTCAGCCGCGAGGTCGCTTCCTACTACGATGAGGCGCGGCTCGACGAAACGCCGAAGGTCGCCGAAAAGAACACCCTTGCCGCCCGCATAGATCCCGCCACACTCGCCAAGCTGAAGGCCCTGCGCGATACCCCGAACGGCTCCACCGCCGACGCGCACTAGCTCTTCCGGCGGCTTTGCCTCGCAGCTTTTGCGCTCGTGCGTTGAAGCCGAATGTTTCACGTGAAACATTCGGGTGCAAAAGCTTACAGGTTCGCTTGTCGGACTCGCTTCCGGCCAATGTTTCGCGTGAAACACCCCCTGCTTCTGCCAGGATGGGAATTGCCGATGGGCGGGACTTGCGATGGACAGGCTTTCCATCTGCCGATTTTGTGAATTGGCAACAAATATACGACAGTGTGTTGGGCTTCGTGCAGGTTGTTGCCTTCTTGTGGGTTGTTTCTCGACAATGTGTTGGTTATCCTTCTGATGTAGGAAGGATAACCAGCGTATGAACAGTTTTTTTCGCAGCATCATCAGGCACAGGAAAGCGGTCGTCGCGATCTTCTTGATCGCTTCTGCCGTGTGCGCTGCGTTCATCCCCTTCGTCAAAACGAATTACAACATGGTGGACTATCTGCCCGAAGAGGCGCAGTCCACCACCGCAGTCGCTATCATGGAAGACGAGTTCTCAAGCACTGTTCCCAACGCGAACGTGCTTGTGCACGACGTGACGATAGCCCAGTCGCTCGCGCTGAAGGACGAGATGGGGTCAATCGAAGGCGTGGAGAACGTCATGTGGCTCGACGATGTGGTGGACGTGACCGTGCCCTTGGAAGTGGCCGACGCGGAAACCGTCGAAGCCTACTACCGCGTTGACGATGCCGCGCCCGCAGCTGCCGCCGCGCCCGATGCCGGTGCCGCGTCCGCAGCTGCCGCCGCAGCAGCCCCCGCAGCAACTTCCACGTCTGGCGCCGCAACCGGCACGGCGCTTTTCCAGCTTACCATTGCAGAAGGCGAAGAGGCGCACGCCATTCCCGCCCTGCGCTCGCTCGTTGACCGCGTGAGCGAGGAAAACGCCGCTGCGGGGGGCGAGGGCAGGGCGAACGCGGTTTCCGGCGAGGCCATGGAAACCGCCCAGATGCAGGAAAGCACCGTGGAGGAAGTTCTCGGAGCGGTGGCCATTATCGTGCCTATCATATTGTTCCTGCTCGTCGTATCGACGATGTCGTGGATAGAGCCGCTGCTGTTCATTGCGGTCATCGGCGTGTCCATCCTCATCAACATGGGCACGAACATCGTGTTGGGACAGGTGTCGTTCATTACGTACTCGGTAAGCCCTATTCTGCAGCTTGCCGTGTCACTTGACTACGCCATCTTTCTTCTGCACGCGTTCGCGGCCGAACGGGTCGGTGCGCCCGATGTGGAGAAGGCCATGGTTCGCGCCATGCGCCGTTCGGTTTCCACCATAGCCGCAAGCGCCACCACGACGCTGTTCGGCTTTGCGGCGCTGGCCTTCATGAAGTTCGAGATCGGCGCAGATTTGGGGCTGAACTTGGTCAAGGGCATCGTGTTCAGCTTCGTGAGCGTCATCGTGTTTCTGCCCGCGCTCACGCTTCTTTTGTACCGGCTCATCGACAAGACGGCGCATCGCCGCTTCATGCCGTCGTTCGGAAATGTCGATAGGGTGCTCTCGAAAGTTCGCGTGCCTGCGCTTTTGCTCGTGCTCGTTTTGGCGGTGCCGGCGTTTCTGGGGCAGGCGCACACCGCGTTCACTTACCAGAACAACTCGCCCGACCCCGATCTGCGCCCCGGGCGCGACACGCAGATGGTCACCGAGGAATTCGGGCGGCAAAACCCCATGGTCGTGCTCGTGCCGCGCGGAGACGTGGCGGCGGAAGCCTCCTTGGCGAACGATCTCAAAGAGCTTGACAACGTAGGCAACGTGGTGTCCTATGCCACGACGGTGGGCGCCGCCATACCCTCGGAATTCCTCGACGAAAGCGTGACCGAGCAGTTCTATTCCCCGAATTGGGCGCGCATCATCGCATATCTTGACACCGACGTTGAAAGCGACGAGGCTTTTTCCACAGTGAGCGCCGTTCAGGAAACGGCGGCACGCTATTACGATACGTACTACACGGCAGGGCAGTCGGCCAATCTGTACGACATGAAGAACATCGTCGCCGTGGACAACGTGGTGGTGAGCGTCGTTGCGGTGGCGGCCATTCTGGTCGTGCTTCTGGTGACGTTCCGCTCGCTGGTGCTGCCGCTCGTGTTGGTGCTCACCATCGAGTCGGGCATATGGATCAACCTGGCCATTCCGTATTTTGCGGGGGAGTCGGTGAACTTCATAGGGTACTTGGTCATCAACACGGTGCAGCTGGGCGCCACAGTCGATTACGGCATTCTGCTCACGCATCGCTATCTGCTGTATCGAAAAACGAACCTGCCGCGTCGGGCGGTGTACAAAGCGCTTGGCGATGCGTTTCCGTCGCTTGTAGTTTCTGCAGGCATTCTTGCCACCGCTGGGTTCGCGCTTTCGCTCACGTCCTCGCTTTCGGCCGTGGCGAGCCTTGGGCTTCTTTTAGGTCGAGGGGCGCTCATGTCGCTTGTCTTGGTGACGTGTTTTCTGCCCGGTCTGCTCGTTTATCTGGACGGGCTCATCCGCCGCACGACGTGGCATGCAGATTTCTTCCGAACGGGTGAAAAGGATAAAGGAGGCGCATCATGAGGAAGCGTTGCGTCAAAGGGAAGCAGTGCGTCAAAGGGAAAAGCTGCGTCAAAGGGAAGCAGTGCGTCAAAGGGAAAAGCTGCACCAGAACAAGTATCGCGTTTTTGCTGGTGGCGGCTCTTTCGGCAGCGTTCATTCCGCATGCACTCGCCTTGTCGCAAGAGACGGCGGGTGCGGTTTCGCAAAACTCGTCTGAGGGCACGGGGCAGGGCGCGCCTGAGCAGACCGCCGTATACGAGAAGTCGGAGACGGTGTATGCAAGCCTTTCCGCTACGGGTGCTCCTGAGGCGGTGTACGTGGTGAACCGCTTCGACGTGCAGCGCGCGGGCACCGTGGTAGATTACGGCGATTATACGAGCGCGAAAAACCTCACCGACGAGACCGCGCTTAAGCGTGCTGGAAACGCCGTTGCCTTCGATACGGAAGAGGGCGTGTTCTATTACCAAGGGAACGCCGCCGCTACGACCCTTCCGTGGAACATAGTCATCACCTACGAGCTCGACGGCAAAAAGGTGGCCGCAGAAGAGCTGGCGGGTGCGACGGGAAGCCTTGCCATACATATCGACACGACGCAAAACGGTGCGGTTGACTCGGCGTTCTTCGAGAGTTTCATGCTGCAGATAACGCTTACGCTTGACGGAGCTTCTGCCGGCACCATCGAAGCCGAGGGAGCCACGGTGGCAAGTTCGGGCAAGAACTGGACGGTGGCGTTCACCGCGTTGCCGGGGCGCGAGGGCTCTTTCGAGCTGACGGCGCAGGTAAAGGACTTTTCCATGGACGGTGCGCAAATAGCGGCGCTGCCCTACACGTCGGTTATCGACGCGCCCGATACCGGCGGCCTGACCGACGATGCGGACGAGCTTGTGGATGCCGTGAGCCGGCTTGCCGAAGGCACTGCCTCGCTTGCCGCAGGCGCGAGTTCGTTGGCCGGCGGGGCACGCGATCTATCTCAGGGCACGACGTCGTTCGGCGAGGGCCTGAGAGCGTTCGCTTCGTCGTCCTCCGGCATCGTGCAAGGGTCTGCGGACATAGAAGCGTCGCTTGCGTCGATTGCCAAAAAGCTGGCGGATTCCGATTTGAGCGGACTTGGCAGCATATCCCAGCTTCCTGCGAACCTGCGCCAGATAGCGGGTGTGCTCGAAGCGTTAGCGGCCAACGCGGGTCAGGTGAGGGAAGGGTACGCCTCCTCGCTCGCCGCGCTTGAGGGAGCCATGAGCCAGCTTGTGGCGAACGCGCCCGCCGAAAGCGAGATAGCCGAGCTTCGGGCGAGCGTTGCGGACGATGCGCAGGCGGCGGCTACGGTCGAGAAGCTCGTGGCGGTGTGTCAGGCCGCCCAAGCGGCGAAGGGGACATGGGACGGAAGCGCTGCGGCGTTTGCCGGAGCAGACGAGCTTTTGGCCGCGCTTTCCGCCGATGCCGAAGAGGGCGGTGCCCTCGCGCTCCAAGCGCAGGCGCTCTATCATATGGCCGATGCCCTGGAGGCGTCGCTTGATCCCGAAATGCTGAGCGAGTTGGGCAAACTGGCAGAGGGCATATCGCAGCTCGCGAGCGAGTACAGTCGCTTCCACAAAGGGCTCATCTCGTATGCCGAGGGCGCCTCTTCGCTGGCGGCCAACTATTGCGAGCTCGAATCGGGAACATCGACGCTTGCCGGCGGGGCAGGCTCGCTCGCTAGCGGCGCGAAAACCATGAACCAGGGCATGGCGGAGTTCGACGCCCAAGTGAGCACGCTTCCTCAGACTATGCGCGAGCGCATAGACGAACTCATGGCCGATTACGACTTCCCCGAATTCGACCCCGTTTCGTTTACGTCGGCGGAAAACGGAAGCACGGTGGCCGTGCAGTTCGTTATGACCACCCCCGCCATCGAAAAACCCGAAGCGCCCGCAGAAGAAGAGCCCGCGCAGCCCGAACAGACCATCTGGGATCGCTTTCTCGCTCTGTTCCGGGAATAGGCCCACGTTGCGCCAAAGGCGGTGTTTCGGCTGCCCGTTAGCGTGATTCGCGCGCGGCTCACGACCGTCCTGTGCGGTCGCTCGTCTATGCGCCCTCGCCTATGCCGGATTGGATCATTTTGAGAAGCAGGGCTGACATTTCGGCGGGGGATTGCGGGGTGCCTTTCTTCAGCCACTGGGTGAGCACGCCAAGGGCACCCGTTACGGCGAACAGGTACAGATACTCCTCTTGATCGCTGGCGCCTGCGCGGTTGTTCATGCGCCTGTCAACAAGCTGCGCAAGCTCCATTATCTGGCGCTGGAATTCCCCTTCGCTTTCCTCTAGCAGCATGATGAACAGATCTGCATTCGCCTGCGCGTATTCGAGCATCTTGACGATGTTGCGCGTGCGCGGCATGTCTTCGAGCAAATATGTTTGCAGGTCGGCCAAAGCTTCGGCCTCTATCTGGGCAAGTAGATCGTATTGGTTGCGGTAATGCGCGTAAAACGTGCTGCGATTCACATCTGCCGCATCGCACAGCGCCTTTACCGACACCTTCGAGATGTGGCTTTTGCGCATGAGCCTCACCAGCGCATCGCGTAACGCGCGCTTCGTGTACTGCACGCGGCGGTCGGTTCTGCTTTTGCCGTTGCGGGTTCCCGAGCAGTTCAGACTGCTCCCAACACCTTGGCGAAGCGACCCGTTCCGGTCGCCCCCGCCGTCTTGGCGAAGCGTCCCGTTCCGGTTGTCCCCGCCGTTTCGGCTGCGTTCGTCAACCATGGCGCCTCCTTTTTCCGACAGCATGTCGATTATACGGCATTTTGCTGCTCGGCGGCGCAACGAGGGCGCTTTCGGTGAGTTTCCTGGTTCCTAGTCCCTAGTTCCTGGTTCCTGGTTCCGGTTTCCCGCCCCCCCATGCTGCTTCGCTTCCTTGCGATGGGAAAACGGGCGGAAAATATGCAGAAGTCCCGAAAGCGGGTCTCCAAGCGCTTCTTTTTTGCGGCATAATGAACGCCGTAACGGAAAACGACGGGAGGTTGGCGTGAGCGCGAACGAGATAAGGTGCCCGCATTGCGGGAAGGTGTTCCAAGTTGACGAGACCGGTTTTGCCGATATAGTGCGTCAGGTGCGCGATACGGAATTCAACCGCGAAATGGAACGTCGCGAGAAGCTGTTTTCCCAGCAACGCGAGCAGGCCGTCGCCTTGGCGGTGGAGAAGGCGCGCGGCGAAGCGCAAAGCGATGCGGCTACTCGCGACGCCCGCATAGCCGAGCTTGCCGCTCAAGTGCAGAAGCTTACCGCCGAGCGGGAGGCGAACGGGCGCATCGCGCAAGCCGAGCATGAAAAGGCGCTCGTAGATGCCACTGCCGAGCGCGACGCCCGCATAGCCGAGCTTCAGCAGAAACTGAAGGTTCAGGAAACTTCGTTCGCCCAGCAGGCGAAACTGCAGGAGGAATCGTTCAGACAGCAGCTCGAATCGCAAACGGGTGCGCTCAAACAGCAAATGCTCGCGCAGGTAGGCGCGCTCGAAAAGCAGCTCGAATCGCAGAAAAGTGCGTTTTCCACCGAAAAGCAGCTGGCGATAACCGAAGCCCGTGGGGAAGTGGAGCGCGAGCGTGACAACTTGGCCGCTCAGATGGAGCTTGCGCAGGCAAAGGCCAAGCAGCAGGAGCTGGCGCTGCGCGAGGAAATGAACGCGCGGCTCAAGACCAAAGACGAGCTTTTGGCCTACAAAGACGAGGAGATCGCCCGCTACAAGGAAATGAAGGCGCGCCTTTCCACCAAGATGGTGGGGGAATCGCTGGAACAGCACTGCGAGACGGAATTCAACAAGATGCGCGCCGCTGCCTTCCCGCGCGCCTATTTCGAAAAGGACAACGACGTGGTGGATGGCACGAAGGGCGATTTCGTGTTCCGCGAAGCCGACGAGGCCGGCAACGAGGTCGTGTCCATCATGTTCGAGATGAAAAACGAAAGCGAAGAGAGCACGCACAAGCACAAAAACGAGGACTTCCTGAAAAAGCTCGACTCCGACCGCAGGAAGAAAGGCTGCGAGTACGCGGTGCTGGTAACGCTCTTGGAGCCGGAAAGCGAGCTGTACAACGAGGGCATCGTGGACATGAGCTACCGCTACGATAAAATGTACGTCATCCGCCCGCAGTTCTTCATCCCCATCATCTCCATTCTGCGTAACGCCGCTCTTTCCGCTGCCGCCTACAAGACCGAGCTTGCGCAGGTGAGAAGCCAAAACATCGACATAACGAACTTTGAGGAATCCATGGAGGACTTCAAGTCGAAGTTCGGGCGCAACTACGAGCTGGCAAGCCGCCGCTTTCAGCAGGCAATAGAGGAGATAGACAAGACCATCGACCATCTGCAGAAAACGAAGGACGCGCTTTTAGGCAGCGAGCGCAACCTGCGCCTGGCAAACGACAAGGCACAAGATCTGACCATCAAGAAGCTCACGCGCGGAAACCCCACTATGAAAGAGAAGTTCGCCGCGCTGGAAGCCGAGCGTGCTGCCACCGACGAGCTAGAATAAGGGGATGCGGCGCGAGCCAACGAGAGCCCGCGCGGCGCACGCGGCACAGATCAACGAAAAAGCGCACGGGAATTGCTCCCGTGCGCTTCCGAATGCTGGTTTCGTGCTTCGTCGGTTTAGGGCTTCCGAAGTTGAACGTTTGCTCGCTTACTCGTCTTTCCAGTTGTTCTTCGGGGGGATGATCTCGAGGGCGGCCTTTTCGATGGCCAGCTCGCTGCCGGCGTTCAGATAGCAGCACATGAACACCAAGTCCTCGTCGCCAATGTTCATAGTCGAATGGAAGGCTCCCTGCGGAATATAGATGAGCTCGCCTGGCCCCATGTCGCGTTCCTGCAGGCCGTCGGGTCGTTCGATGGTCTGATGCGCCTTGCCCTCCATGAAGTAGATGAACTCCTCGCTGTCCTCATGGTTGTGGCGGGTGTGGCCCATGCCCGGCTTGATGCGGCCGATGCCCACGATCATCTTCTGTGCGCCGGTCACGCGCGGCTCGTTCATCCACTGGAACTGCCCCCAGTCGAGAACCTGAGTCTCCACGTCGTCAGGCGAAACCATGCTCAGTACCTTGCTCATGTGCTTACCTTTCTCGAAACGTTCCCGAACCTGTCTATCACCACCGGGCGCATAACGTGCCCGGAAAGTGCCGCGTGACGAACCGTTGCGCGAACGGAGCACGGGCGGCTAGATGCCGGTTAGGGCTTCACCTAAGGTGCTGTCCAAGGCGTCACCAAGGTGCCTCTCGTGCTTGCGCGCACAGTGTAGCGCAGCCCGCCGCAACCGCGCTCACCGTCCTCGGCTGGTGCCTTTCGTGCTTGCGCGCACAGTGTAGCACCGCTGATGGAACGAGGAGAAATCTGCATATTATATGCGTTTTGCGAAGGCGTCCGAACGGAGCGGGACAGGTTCGGGCGACGGGACGACGAGCGATGGGACGACGGGGTGGTGGCCTCGCTCGCGGCGAGCATGCGGCTGTCTGGGTTCGGGCGACGGGTCGGCAGAGCGACGGGGTGATGTGCGCGATGGGCGCGCGGGCGCCCGCAGGCGCCCGTTCGTTGAGCCCATCGTCTTTCCCGAAAAACTTCTTGCACCGGGCTTTGCGCTGTGCTATCATGCAAAGGCTGTTTAACAAGAGAGGGGAAACCCTCCACCTGGTTCGGCGCTTCGGCTGCTGATGGGTCGTTTGAATAGGAAGCGGTGCGCCTTGCGCGTTGCCGTAGTTGTGAACGAACCCGTGGCCTTGCACTGCGGGTTTTTGTTATTCGGTAACGTGTCTTTTTTATGATGCGTGAAAGATTAGGAAACGCTCTACATGGTACGCGGCCGCGACATCGCATGAGATGCTTCGGCGCGAAACGAAGGGAAGGTGAGCGACATAGCAGCTCAGGAGCCTCGGCTCAACGAAGAGATCACCGTGCGGGAATGCCGGCTGATCGGGTACGACGGCACGCAGATGGGCATCTACCTCACGTCGGAGGCTCAGCGGGTTGCCGACAGGGAAGGTTTGGACCTTGTCGAGATAGCCCCGAACGCCACACCGCCCGTGTGTCGCATTATGGACTACGGCAAGTTCAAGTACGATCAGGCCATCAAGGCCAAGCAGGCTCGCAAGAACCAGAGCAAAATAGAGACCAAGGAAATGAAGTTTCGCCCGAAGATAGACGTGGGCGACTACACCACCAAGAAAAAGCACGTTCTGCGCTTCTTGGAGGCGGGCAACAAAGTTAAGATCACCATCATGTTCCGCGGGCGCGAAATGGCCCATCCGGAACAGGGTCTTGCCATTTTGGAGCGGCTGGCCGACGATCTGAAGGACATCGCGGCCATTGAAGCCCAGCCGAAAATGGAAGGCCGCAACATGCACATGCTCATCGCCCCTCTGCCTTCGGTGGTTGCGGCGAAGAAAAAGAAGGAAAGCGACAAGAAGGAAGAAGAAAGGAAGGCCGAGTAATGCCCAAGATGAAGACCCATCGCGGCACCGCCAAGCGATTCCGCGTCACCGGTTCCGGCAAGATCATGCGTGCGAAGGCGTACAAGAGCCACATTCTGACCAAGAAGAGCCAGAAACGCAAGCGTAATTTCCGCCATGAGACCGAGCTTTCGAAGGCCGACGCCAAGGTCGTCGGCAGAAACCTTGGAATTCGCTAATCGATAGGAGCTGATAAGACATGTCCCGAGTGAAGCGCGCGCTTAACGCGCATAAGAAGCGTCGTACCGTTCTCAAGCGTGCCAAGGGTTACTACGGCGCGAAGTCCCGTTCCTATCGTGCGGCTAAAGAGCAGGTGCAGCATTCGCTGCAGTACATGTATCGCGATCGTCGCAACAAGAAGCGCGAGATCCGTCGTCTGTGGATAACCCGCATCAACGCCGGCGCCCGCCTGAACGGCATGAGCTATTCCGTGCTCATGAACGGCCTTAAGAAGGCCGGTGTAGAGCTTGATCGCAAGGTGCTTTCCGACATGGCTGTGAACGACCCGCAAGCGTTTTCCGCCATTGTGGAGGTTGCGCGCAAGGCGCTCTAAGTTCCAAGCTTTCGCCGCTTTCGCGCTTTGGCGGAAGCGAGATGGCGGAAGCGGGACAAAATTTTCGAACAAGCAGAATGCCCCGCTTGAGCGGGGCATTCTGCTTACTTAACGGGATGTTGCGCGCGTCCGCGTTTCCTGTGGTTGAATCAGGTTGCCATTGGTTTCCGGACGCTGCCGCAACGGTCAGCCCTGCAACAACGGCCTACCTTGCCGCAGCGGTCAGCTCCCTTTCGATGCGCCCGAAAGCTTCGTCTATCTCGCGGTCCTCTTCGGAATATTCCCCGTTGCCCCCGTTTTCCGTTTCCTGCACGAAGTTCCCCGCATGGCAAAGGGCAGTTGCGCCAATGAGCGTGTGGCTAAGGTAAGCTTCGGCCACTTCGCGTGCTGTGCCGGACACACCGGCCATGACCTCTATGCCGGAATGGCACAGCATATTGGCGAAATCCATGTCTATGCCGCCGGTAATGAGAACGTCTATTCCAAGGTTTTTAAGCAGGGTAACCGTCTCGTTTGCTGGCAGACCGGGGTTGGGCAGATTCTGGCATTCGATGATGATTCCTCGCTTGACCGTGTAGAACATGAAACTAGAGCAATGAACTGCGTGCGATGATACTTGCAGGCCATCACTCGCAACCGCCATCTGCATGCTTTCTCCTCCCTCGCTTCTCGCCATGCATATAATACTCCGTTTGCCAATTGCGTGCGCGCTCTT
>JAEYEL010000084.1 GCA_023403475.1 Actinomycetes bacterium | reverse complement strand
TGCGCACGCAGGCGTTGCCGTGCGCTTTCCCATAGACCGCGCGTTCACCATCAAAGGCGCGGGCACCGTGGTAACGGGAACGCTCTGGAGCGGAACCGCGCACCCGGGCGACACGCTGGAGCTTCTTCCCCAACGCATGCCCTGCCGCGTGCGTTCGGTTCAGCGGCACAACGAGGATGTGGAAGCGGCGCATGCGGGCAACCGCGTAGCCATGAACCTTGGCGGCGTAAGCACAAGCGACGTGCATCCGGGCGATTTCGCCGCGACCCCGGGAGCCATAGAAGCAAGTGATCGCTTCGACGCGCACTTCACATACCTCGATACGGCGAAGACGGGAAAGCCCCTGGAAACAGGCGTGCGGCTGCACGTGGCACACGGCACCCGCGAAGTGCTCGGGCGCATCCTTTTCTGCGACGGCGCACAGGAAATGAAGCCCGGCGAAACCGGCACGGTTCAGCTGCGCCTCGAACAGAAGCTCCCCTTAAGCGGCGGCGACCACTTCGTCGTGCGCACGTATTCGCCCATGCGCGTGGCCGGCGGCGGCACGGTGCTTCTGGCGCACCCGCGCAGGAGAACGAACCTCACGGAAGGCGAGCGGACGCTACACGAGGCGCTGCTTTCGCACGATGGGCAAGCCGCTGTGGAAGCCGCAGCCGCCCTCATGAAGCTGCCCTTCCCCGCAAAAACCCTCGCCCGCTATCTCGACCTGCCACAGGGAGACGCGCGCGCCAAGCTTGACGCAGCCGTAGCCGCAGGGCGCCTTGTGCGCATCGGCTCAGAAGAAAAACCGCTGTTTTCGCCGCCTGCACTCGTGCGCAGGTACGTAAGCGCCATCGAGCGCGCGCTTATCTCATTCCATGCGAAAAACCCCACGTCCACCGGCATGTCGAAAGAGGAGCTGCGTCAAACAAGCTGCCCGCGCGCCGACGAGATATGCTTCGACGCGCTTCTGAAAGAAGCCATAGCGGGGGGCGTCGCCGTAGCAAGCGAAGGCTTTGTGGGACATCCGAGCGCCGCGCGGTCGTCGCAGGCGGCGTTGGACAAAGCGGCCGAAGCCTTAAGCGCCGCGCTCGCGCGTGCCCGGCTCGCCCCGCCCGCCCTTGCCGACCTTGCCCTTGAAGAGGGCATCGGCTATTCCCTTGCCCGCAAGGCGATAGCCCGGCTGGAACGCGAAGGCAGGGCGTTTCGCACCTCAAGCGAGCTTTTCTTCGACGGAGACGCCATCGAAGAGTGCAAGAAAGCGCTTGAGAAGCACCTGCGAAACGGCGGAAGCGGGGCTGCGGCCGACCTTAAAGACGTCATGGGAACCACGCGCAAGTACGCCATTCCCTTGCTCGAGCGCTTCGACGCTATAGGGTTCACGGTGCGCGACGGCAACGAGCGCCGATTGGGGAAGCAAGGAGGCGCCCGATGAGCAAATCGTGCTGTCCCATAGACAGGCGCGCATCGCGAAACACGTTGCCCGAGAACGCAAGCGAGGTTTCCCGCATTCGTCTTACCCGTCTCACCGAGCGCGGCGGTTGAGCGGCCAAATGGGGTCCGGGAGACCTCTCCAGCATCCTCGCATCCATAGCGCCCTCGCCCGACGACGCGAACACGCAAGCGCTCCTGCTCGGCTTCGAGACGAGCGACGACGCCGCCGTGTACCGCATAAGCGACGACGTTGCCGCCGTGCTCACGCTCGACTTCTTCACCCCCGTGACCGACGACCCCTACGAGTTCGGCTGCGTGGCGGCGGCGAACGCCCTAAGCGACGTGTTCGCCATGGGCGGCACCGTGCGCGCGGCCATGAACATTCTCGCGTTCCCGCGCGAGCTGGGCACGGAAGTGGTCGCCGAAGTGCTGCGCGGCGGTGCGAGCAAGGTTGCGGAAGCGGGAGCGTTCGTGGTGGGCGGCCACACCATAGAAGACGACGAGCCGAAATACGGCCTTTCGGTGTTTGGCACCGTGCACCCTAACCGCATCATCCGCAACGAGGGCGCCAAGCCCAAAGACGTGCTCTTCTACACAAAGCCCATCGGCACGGGCATCATGAATTCCGCATTTCGCGCCGGATTCGAAGACGATGCGTCCATGCGCCCGGTCATCGAGTCGATGATGGAGCTGAACAAAGCGGGCGGAGACGCTATGTGCGAGGTGCGCCCCCATGCCGCCACCGACGTGACGGGCTTCGGCGTTGCGGGGCATCTGCACGAGATGCTTGCCGCCAGCAACGTGGCAGCACAACTTGACTGGGATGCCCTCCCTCTGTTCGCAGGCGTGTACGACTATTCGCGCGACTACTGCCGCCCCGGCAAGTCGTTCGACCTTGTGGACTGGGTGGAATCGTTCGTTTCTCAGGGCAGCCTCGACGACGAGGAGTACGACGTGCGTATGGGCGTGCTCTGCGACCCGCAAACAAGCGGCGGCCTTCTTGTGGCGGTGCCGCCCGAGAGCGCCGATGCCTTCGCCTACGCGTTCGAAAGCCGTGCGAAGCGCGCACCCGCCCGCATAGGGGAAATCGTTGACGGTAAGGGCGGAACCATAACCATGAAATAGCACCTCGCAGGACATATCACCTTGACCGGCTTCGCCTGCCGCGCGAACCAAAGCCCCTGTGCCCACGAGCGGCAAGCCCCCGAAGAACGGCGCAATAAAGACGAGCCTTCGATAAAACGCCATCGAATCACGCGCGCCAATCGCCCAACTCGTGTCCAATTGTCTATCTGAGTTAAAAAGCGACGCATCTAGGCAGGATCATTTTCTCCTTCGCCGCACGCATCAAAAGGGTTGCGCCATGGGTCGCCTTCGGCAAGGCGGTCGTAAATGTCGAATGGCAAATGCCGATGTCCGAAACCGCGCACGCGCACGACATCGCAATGCCGAGCATACACGATACGCA
>JAEYEL010000081.1 GCA_023403475.1 Actinomycetes bacterium | reverse complement strand
CAGATACATCCTCATGGAATACTGGGTGATGTCGGAGCGGTTTATCATGCCCACGATGCGGCCTTCGTCGGTGACCGGCACCTTCTTCAGGCGGTTCTCGCCCAGAACGCGGCACACGTCGGCCAAGTCGGCGTGCACGTCAACGCCCACGATGCCCATAGCGCCGATGCGCTTCACGTTCATGCCCATAAGAGCTTCGAGCTTTTCGTCGAAACCGTGCCCGTCGGCCTCGGTGCGCATGATCATGATAATGGGATCCATGTAGGTATGTTCGCGGCGCGAAAGGGCACGCATGATATCGCCGTCGGAAATGAACCCGATGGCCTTGCTTTCGGCGTTCACGATGGGCGCTGCGCTAATGCCCTTGTCAACGAACAGACGCACAGCATCGGAAACCGTGGCGTTTTCCGGAACCGAGTACACCACGCGCTTCATGATGGTTTCCAAAAGGCTCTTGCGCACATTGTCAGGATCGGCTTCGTTCACATCGCCAGGACGGTCTTTCACCAAGGCGACCACCATAACGAAAGCCACGAGGCACAGCATGCCCGAAACGGCGAACGCGATGTCGATGCCCAGCATGTTCGCCTGCACCCATCCTAAAGCACCTTCGCTCGAACTCGCCACGGTTGTGTACACCGAAATGACAATGGCGGTGCCGAGCGAACCTGCAACCTGGCGCAGCGTGTTGTTCACCGATGTGCCGTGATTGAGCACCTTGTCGTCAAGCGAGTTCATAGCCCACGTGGTAATGGGCATGTTCACCAGCGACAGCGAGAACAAACGCACCGTGTAGATGGCGGTAAGGAACGCAACCGACGTTTCCGTAGTGAAAAACGCGAACACGAACGATGTGGCCGTGAGCACGCCCGTTCCCACAATGCTTAGGATACGTGGGCCGTAGCGGTCGAACAGGCGCCCCGCAACAGGCCCCATGACGCCCATGATAACGGCGCCCGGCATAAGGATCAGACCCGATGCGGTCGCCGAAAGCCCCAGCAGCGACTGCACGTAGATGGGAACCATGATACCCACCGCCAGCAAGGCCGACTGCACTATCATGCCTATGACCGTGCCGATAAGGAACTTGCGGTTCTTCAGTACGTCCACGCGCAACATGGGGCGCTTCAGATGCAACTGGCGCCTCACGAAGAACACAAGCGCAACGGCGCCCACAAGCGTGGCGACCACATCATATACATCTATGCCCACCGAGCCAATAGTGGAAAACCCATACAACAGCGCTCCGAAGCCAATGCTCGAAAGCACGACGGAAAGCTTGTCCATAACAGCATCGCCTTTGGCTAAAGGCGCCGTCTTCTCTATCGCCAAAAACGCAAACAGCACCACAAACCCCGAGAGCACCGCGATGCCCAGGAACATGATATGCCAGTTCGCCTGATCGATAATAAGACCCGCAACCGTAGGGCCAATGGCGGGCGCAAACGCAATGACCACGCCGAACAGGCCCATAGCCGTCCCGCGCTTTTCCACAGGGAACGTGAGCATGAGCACCGTCATGCCCATGGGCATGAGAATACCCGCCCCCGCCGCCTGCACCAAGCGGCCCAAAAGCAAAACGAAGAAGTTCGGCCCCCACCCGGCAAGCGCGCTTCCGCACGTGAAGATGGCCATAGATGCCACGAACAGATTCCGCATGGGAAAGCGGTCGGTCAGATATGCGGTAACGGGAATCATGATGGCGTTCACCAGCGTGAATCCCGTCGTAAGCCATTGCGCCTCCGCCGCATCCACGCCCATTTCCGCCATAACGGCGGGCAGCGCAGGAGCCACGACCGTCTGGTTCAGCACGGTTACGAACGTGCCGAAAATAAGCACGATGAGCATCATCTTCTGTTTGCGAGTAAGTCCCAAGCTTACCTTCCCTCTCTTCAAGTCGCAAAAGCCATATCCGCTGCGAAGCGGGCGTTCGGCAAACCGACGTGTAATAGGATGGCGCAACCCGCAGATAAAGCGGCTTTGCGCAGCGTGAAACCAAAGCATGCACCAAGAAGAATGCGGAAGCCTTTAAGATCCGCCATCGTAGGAAATGCAATGTCGTAAATTTCGCGCTTCTATATGCCCGCAAAGGCACGAAAACGTAGCACTCTTATAATACGCCGCAATTCGGCGTTGCACAAGATTTCAAAATCCTCCTCCAGCGTAACGCGTAACGCCTACATAACGGTTGGCCTGTATCAAATATATCAAATATATTTGCTGCTCTGACTTTTGCAGTAGCTGATATTAATAAAAGTATGATATGATTTCATATCATACTGAAAGGAGGCAGGCATGAGCCAGATAGGGGTTCACCCCAGAATCGCCCAGCGCCACCCCGAAGTACGCGAGGAAGACGTAGCCGTAGCCATGCGGTCGATGATTCGCTACAGGCAGCGCGATACCGGCGAGTGGCTAGCGGTCGGTACCGACTCATGCAACAGGCTCATTGAACTCGTCTACCTGTATGACGAGGACGAGGACTTCTTCCTCGTCTACCATGGAATGACCCCACCGAGCGGCAAAGCGCTCAGAGAACTCGGATTGGAGAGGTGATTTCGATGAACGTAAATGAATTCATGGAGAAGCACGGCATCTCCGATGCCGACCTCGACCGCATGGCTGCACCCTATGAGAGCGGCAACTTCGAACTACAGCGGGACGGCAGGGTCTTCAGCGGCTCGCACCTTGACGCGGTGGGTAAACGCCGTGTGACGGTCGTATACGACGCTCGCGACACGCAGAGGGTCGCCTGTATAGCCCGCAACAGGGGCGTGAAGCCATCCGAGATCTACAGAGACGCGCTCGACTACTATCTGGCCGCACAGGGCCTAAGACATTAGGCAGGGTTGCCTGGAAACGGGGACAAGGCACCTCATCCCCGTTCCGCACACGCTTTCCGCTGGCTGCGGCATGGTGTGGCAAAAAACCCACCGCTCCTAGTGATGGTGGCAGGCGTTCTCGGGAGACATGGTGGGCACCTTGCCTGCGGCTACCAGCTTGGCCACGTCGCCTACGTTCGGCGTCGTGTTGTCGAAGTACACCGCTATGCCCGCTTGCGAAAATCCCATCAGGGGGCGCATGCCCATACCGGCAGCCACTATGGCCTGCACACCGGCGTCATGCAGCAAGGTTACGGGGCGCAGGCAGCCGCCCTCCTCGTGCGGCAGATTCGCCAGCGATGACACCTGCTTTATCTCGCCGTCTTCAACATCCACGATGGTGAAGCAGTCGCAGTGGCCGAAGTGCCCTGAACGCTCGCTTTCAAGTCCTGCCTTGCCCATGGTGGGCACCGCCAATTTCAACGTCTCGCTCATTTCTCCTTCTTTCCGGGGCATGCCCCATCTTTCACTCGTCCTACATTTGCCTATGTTTGCCCTACATCCGCCTTATGTTCGCCTTATGTTCGCCAGCCCGTCCTCCAAAAGCTTCACCAGCAGTTCGTCAAGGCGTTGACGGCGACGCAGCGCATCGAGCCATTGTTCAGCTAGCTCAACGCCCTGCTCGGTCACTTGGTACTCGCGACGGCGTGGACCAGTTTCGTCCTCGCTCCAGCGCGAAACTACCG
>JAEYEL010000080.1 GCA_023403475.1 Actinomycetes bacterium | reverse complement strand
ACCTACACCCCGCCCGCGCCGAAAAAGCCCCTCTCGAAGACGGGCGATGATCTGGGCGGCGTTATAGGCGGTGCAGCGGTTGTCATGGCCATTGCCGCCGGAGCCGCCGGCATAGCATACAAGCGCAGCCGCAAGCGCGACGAGTAGTAAGCGCAGTGGGTGGTAAGCGCAACCGCAAGCGCAGTGGGTGGTAAGGGAGCTTTCTGTCAAAGATGCTTTCTGCTTGCGACGACGTTTCGGGTGCGTAACGCGGTTCGAGTTACAAGGGCGTTTCGAACATTACTGTAACCAGGGTCGGGGTCGCAGCAAACGCTGCGGCCCCGCTGCTTTAAGGGGTGTTGTTAAAACGGTCGCCCGAAATTCCGAAAATGAGGGTGATGGATGCGACGAATCGTTCCTGCGCGTCCGTTCGCGCGGTTTGTGCGTGGGGACGCGGATGCTTTTGATGCCGGGTGCGCGGGGGTGCGCTATACTGTAGGTTCTCGCATAGAGGAACGGAAGGGCGTGTTTCTTGGCGTGCGGCGTTCTTGTGGCGGTGCTGCTGGCGGATGCGCAACTCTGTGGCGGGGCATGAGGTCGAGAAAGAGAAGGAGCGCATAACCATGCTAGACATCAAGTTTGTCCGCGAAAACCAGGAAGCTGTTGCCCAGGCGATGAGGAACCGCCACGCTTCATGGGATGCGGAGCGCTTCTCGCGGCTCGACGAAGAGCGCCGGGCGGCCATTGTGGAGGAAGAGGGGCTGCAAGCCGAGCGCAACGCGGCGTCGAAGGCCATTGGGCAGATGATGGCCCAGGGCAAGAAAGAAGAGGCCGAAGAGGCAAAAGCGCGTGTGCGCACCATCAACGAGAAGCTCGATGTGGTGGGCAAGAAGCGCGAGGATGCCGATGGCAAGCTGCGCGACATGCTCATGCATACGCCGAACATGCCCGATGCCACTACGCCTGTGGGTGATGACGAGAACGACAACCCCGAAGTACGCCGTTGGGGAACCCCGCGCGACTTCGAGGCGGAAGGGTTCGAACCCAAGGCGCATTGGGACTTAGGGCCAGAACTGGGAATTATCGACTTCGATCGCGGCGTGAAGCTGGCGCAAAGCCGTTTTTATTTGCTGGGCGGTTTAGGTGCGCGACTCGAGCGTTCGCTCATAAACTTCATGGCCGATACGCATACCGCACGCGGTTACAAGGAATGGTGGTGCCCGGCGTTGGCGAACGCCACCACGCTCACAGGTACGGCACAGCTTCCCAAGTTCGAAGACGACCTGTTCAAGACTACGAACGGCCTATACCTCATTCCCACGGCCGAGGTGCAGCTCACCAATATCCATGCCGGCGAGGTGCTTGACGCTAGCCGGCTGCCGCTCAAGTACTGCGCGTTCACCCCGTGCTTCCGCGAAGAGGCGGGCAGCGCCGGACGCGATACGCGCGGCATCATCCGTGTGCACCAGTTCAGCAAGGTGGAGATGGTGAAATACGCCAAACCCGAAGAAAGCTTCGACGATCTTGAGGCCATGGTGCAAGATGCGGAAAACATCTTGCAGAAGCTGGAGCTTCCGTACCGTGTAGTGAGTCTATGCACGGGCGATATCGGGTTTTCCGCCGCAAAGACCTACGATTTGGAAGTATGGTTGCCTTCGTACAGCAACTACAAGGAAATCTCGTCGTGCTCGTGCTGCACCGATTTTCAGGCGCGTCGTGCGAACATCAAGTACCGCGACCCTGAACATTTCAAGGGAACGCGCTACGTGCACACGCTGAACGGCAGCGGTTTGGCCGTGGGTCGCACGATGGCTGCCATCATAGAGAACTGCCAGCAGCCCGACGGCACCATTCGCGTGCCCGACGTGTTGGTTCCCTACATGGGCACCGACGTGATAACGCCCGACCAGGTTTGCGCGGCTGCGAAATAGCAGGGTTTCATACCGTTGGTAACGAAAAGGCGTGCAAGCACAGGTTCAGGCTCGGACAGAAACGTTCGCGCAGGCAGAAACGCTTCAGAGGACGCGCGGCGGCAAGGGGAAGACAGGCGTCCTTCGGTGGCTGGACGCAGGCGGGCGGACGGCGATTCTGCACGCTCGCAGCGCACGGCGCGCAAATGGCCGAAGGTCGTCTTGCTTTCCGGTTTAGGGGTTATTATTGCCGTTTTCGGCCTGCTTGCATGGCAGCGTTGGTTCCGCTACGACGATGCGCTTGACGTTCAGGGTACGTGGCAAACGGCGGATGCGAAGGTTGCCATAGAGATACGCGACGGCCTCATCCATATTGCCGACGATGTTGCTTATCGCTATGAACTTGATCCGCAGGCGAAAACCTTGGCGCTTTCCTTCGGGGAATATACGGGCGGTGGCCATTACTGGTTTTCGTTCGACCGCCAGACGCTCGTGTTCGTTGACGGGCAGGGTGGGGGTACAGCCGAGCTTTTCGAAGATGTTTCATGGTCTTGGGGCGAGGTTCTCGCCTTTTTCCAAGGCAGCTCTCCCGTTTTGCCCTCGGGGGAAAACGTGGTGGTGCTCAAGCGCGTTGCAGAAGGCGCATCCTAGCGTGAGCGCCGTTCGCATAGAAAGCCTGACCGTGCAGCGCGACCGCATATGCGCGAACGTGCTGGTCGCTCCGTTCGCCCGCACGACGCCCCAGCTTGCAGCCTATGTGCTGCAAGCATTCCCGCTTATCGCACAGCACGCGTGCGTAAACGAGAAGGGAAACACGTTCGGGCTGGTCATAGAAGACACCCCGCTCCCTCATCTGATGGAGCACTTGGTCATAGACCTGCAAACGCGCGCGGAATTTGAAGCGGCGGCAAACGGTCTCACTTATATAGGCACGACGGAATGGCTGGACGAGGCTCAGGGCAAAGCCCGTATCGAAGTGAATTTTGCCGACGACTTGGTTGCCTTGCGGGCTTTTCGCGATGCCGCGAACTTTTTGAACGAAGCGCGAGTGTTGGAAAAATGTTTTTGATCTGCGGATGATTGCAGACGCACCAAGGCGCGACACGATTGGCGAAAGTTCTTTCGACGAGGTTGCACCTGGGAACGGACACACTCTGCTCCTTGCTCGCCGTATTCGCACGCGAAGCGCTCGTTTTCATGGACGAGGTGCAGGCGGCTCCGGAAATGATAACAGCGGTATCGTCTATCTGTCCATATGTGCCGCTTCCTTTTGGGTTCGCCGTCGCCGCTATGATATAATATCGTAGATTTAAGTGGTAAACACTGCTAAGAACTTATATATACGACATTAGGAATCTTATGAAACGACCTACTCCTCTCAGGACGAAGCTGGCCGCGAAGCGCATCGGCGAAAGCGTTTCCGTATGGCGCAAGCTGCGCGGGCTTACCATGCAGCAGCTCGCCGAAAAGGCCAACGCCAGCCGCAGCACGGTTTCTCGCTTGGAGAACGGCGACCCCTCTGTGTCTTTCGAGACCACGCTGAACGTTGCCGTCGCTCTCGGAATCGTGGACCGGGTCATCGAGGCCTTCGACCCCTACGAGACCGACTACGGCCGCCTTTGCGCCGACCAGAAGCTTCCCCAGAGGGTAAGGCGGTAGCCATGATTCCCGCTTTGGAAGTGCACGACGCCTCGTCGGGCGAGGATAGGATCGTCGGCACGGCTCGGTTCTCGTTGCGAAGGGGCATGGCATCGACCACCTTTTCCTACGACGAATCGTGGATCGCCCTTGGGACGAGCGCCTACGCCATCGATCCTTCTTTGCCGTTGACCCCGTCCCCTCAGCACAGACCGGGTCTTCCGGGGGCGTTTCGCGATGCCTCGCCCGATCGTTGGGGTCGCATGCTTATCGAACGCGATAGGCAAGGGGCGGCGTTGCGGGGGCAAGGAGGCCTGCGCCAGCTCGACGATGTCGATTTCCTCGTGGGCGTGTTCGATCAAACGCGGGAGGGGTCGCTGCGCTTTTGCGAGCCTGGCGGAGGTTTTCTCGCGGCCTCGGAGCCCGTTCCGCCTCTTGTTCAGCTGCCGCGGCTTTTGGAGGCTAGCAGAAACGTTGCGCGGCACGAGGCAGGGGAAGACGAGATCAAGACGCTGCTAGCGGCTGGATCGGGCTCGTTAGGCGGCGCTCGCCCGAAAGCGTCGGTGCGCGATGGCGAACGGCTGCTTCTGGCGAAATTCTCCCATTCCCTCGACGAGTGGGACGTAATGGCTTGGGAAAAGACTATGCTCGACTTGGCCCGTGGGTCTTCCATCGAGGTGCCTGCGTCGCGGCTGGTGCGCATTGGCGACGAGAGCGTTCTTCTGCTGGAGAGGTTTGACCGGGAAGGCTCGCTTGCAGAGGGGCGCCGCATTCCCTACATGAGCGGCATGACAGCTCTAGAAAGCGCCGACGGCGAACGGCGCGACTATGCCGAGCTGGCCGAGGCGCTTGCGCTTTTGGCGGGGGAGGTCCCCCGCCAGCTCCGGGCTTTATTCGTGCGGGTTGCGTTTTCGGTGGCCGTGGGGAACACCGACGACCATTTGCGCAACGAGGGGCTGTTGCGCTGCGATGGCGCTTGGCACCTTTCGCCTTTGTTCGATGTGAATCCGTGCCCCTACGAAAACGCGCGGCGGATGACCTCTATCGCGGGAGAGACGGGCGAAGGGGAAGCCCGAGGGCTGTCCGACCTCGCCGTTTATTGTGGGCTTTCTTCCGACGAGGCGAAGCGGGCGGTGCAGGGGGTGATGCGGGCTGTTCGGAGATGGGAGGCAGCGGCTCGCAGAAACGGTTGCCCCGAACGGGAGGTCGCGCTGTTTCGCCCCATGTTCGAGAGGAAGGCACGCCAGCTGCGAGATCTGTTCTCATGATGACGCCCGGCATCACTCCCACCCAGGCGGTGAGATCGCTTTGGGAGCTTTCCGCGCAGAATGCGGAATCTCCCCGCAAGATTGCCGATCTGCTCTTTCCCCGGCAAGCGAAGGACGATACCCGGAATGCGGCATCCGCGCGTGAGCGCAAAAGGAAGCTTGCGCAGAAAGGTCCGCAGCTGTTTGAAAGCGCCTGCGAGCAGTTGAGGTTAAGCTCTCGCGAAGGTGCGCGCGAGGCGTCGCTTGCCGAACTTAAGGAGGCCGCCTTCCAAGAGCGCTACGGAAACTGGATGGTGGAGTAATTGATTTCGGCTGAAAACGCCATCATCTATTTGGAGACGATCGGCGACGGTTTTCCGGCGGACGAACTCGGCTCGCACGATTCCAAGCTCCTCTAGCGCAAGCGTGAAATCCGCCAAGCCATCAACGCGAGGCTTTGTTTGTATTTTGTGCATAATAGGGAAGATTTAAGTTGTATTTTGTTCAAAAAGCACTATTATTTAAGTTGCGTTTTGTACAGTTCCGATTCGACAGAGGTACGGGTGATTCATCTTGCCACAGCTTAAG
>JAEYEL010000161.1 GCA_023403475.1 Actinomycetes bacterium | reverse complement strand
CATCGTCGCCCTCTTTGATAAGACCCATGGCAATGCCGGAGACCGGCGCCTTGATGGGCACGCCGGCGTCCATGAGCGCGAGCGTGGAGCCGCAGGTGGAAGCCATGGAGGAAGAGCCGTTGGATTCCAGAATCTCGGAAACCACGCGAATGGCGTAGGGGAACTCGTCCTCGTTGGGGATGACCGGCAAAAGCGCGCGCTCGGCGAGCGCCCCGTGGCCTATCTCGCGGCGCTTCGGGGCGCCCATGCGGCCGACCTCGCCTGTGCAGTAGGGCGGGAAGTTGTACTGGTGCATGTAGCGCTTGCCCTCGGCCGGGTCGATGGTGTCTAAGCGCTGCCATTCGTTGAGCATGCCGAGCGTGCAGACGGAAAGCGCTTGGGTTTGCCCGCGCTGGAACAGGCCCGAGCCGTGCACGCGCGGCAGGTAGCCCGGCACAATATGCAGCGGGCGGATCTCTTCGGGCGTGCGCCCGTCGGCGCGCTCGCCGGTCTCAATGACCATTTTGCGCATAGCGCGCTTCTCGAGCTTCTTGAGCGCTGCGGCGATGTCGCTTCCCCAAGCGGCGCGCTCCTCGTCGGTGAATTCGCCTTCGGTTACCTCGGCCTTGAGAGCATCGACCTTGCCCATACGCGAGAGCTTGTCGGCATCGTGCAGGGCGGCAGCCATACGCTCGAAGTAGGGTTCTATGCGCTCGGCAATTTCCGGTGCGGCCTCGTGCAGCTTGTACTCCATGGGAGTAGGGTTCGCCTTCGCCAAGAATTCCGCCTGCTTCTCGCAGAACGCGGCGATAGCCTCCTGCCCGAACTCCATAGCGGAAAGCATGTCCTCTTCGGAGATTTCCTTCGCGCCCGCTTCCACCATGGAGATGTAGTCGGCCGTGCCGGCGATGGTGAGCTCGAGATCGCTTGCGGCCTCTTCCTCGTAGGTAGGGTTCACGATGAACTCGCCCGTTTCCACGTTGCGGCCGATGCGCACGCAGGCCGCAGGCCCGTCGAAGGGCGCGCCGCCCGCGAGCAGCGCCGCCGAGGCGCCGGCCACGCAGATGGTGTCGGGCGGGTTTTCGCCATCGCACACGAACGTGGTTGCCACCACGTGAACCTCGTTTTTGTAGCCGTCGGGGAAGCCCGGGCGGATGGGACGGTCGATCATACGCGCAGTGAGCGTGCCCTTTTCAGAAGGCCGCGCCTCGCGCTTCAGATAGCCGCCGGGAATGCGGCCGACCGCGTACATTTTCTCGATGAAGTCTACCGTGAGCGGGAAGAAGTCGTAGTCGCGCTCCTGTCTAGACACCACCGCCGTGACGAGCACGGTTGTTTCACCTTGCGTGACGAGCACGGCGCCCGTCGCCTGTTTGGCCAGCTCGCCCGTTTCAAGGCGGTACTGCTTGCCGTACAGTTCGAAGGATTCGACGATTTTTTCCATACCTGTTTCTTTCTTTCTCTTACCTTGCCGCCCTAGTGCGGACAAGCTTCTTCGGCCGGGCGGTACTCTTTGTTCCCGCTCGCCGCGAGCAGGGCGCCCCTTGACAACCCCGACCGCTTCCATTAACACAAGGCCCGCTTGTGCGGGCCTGTGCGCAATGCTTAGATGTTGTCGCGAATGCCGAGCCTCTTGATAAGATCGCGATATTCGTCGATGTTGCGGTTCTTGATGTACTTCAGAAGGCCGCGACGCTTACCGATGAGCATCATGAGGCCGCGACGCGTGTGGTTGTCCTTCTTGTGCACCTTCAAATGCTCAGTGAGGTTGCGAATGCGCTCGGTGAGAATCGCCACCTGCACTTCGGCGCTGCCGGAGTCCTGGGGGTTCTTGCCGTATTCCGCCATGAGCTCGGCGGTGCGCTCTTTGGTGATGCTCAGCTTGTCGGCCATGTTTCCACCTTTCGGTTCGTTTGCTTAACCGCGTTTTCGCGGCCCGCTTCGCGCGTGTCACCCGGCCGGGGCGCACGGCAACAGCGGCGTTTTCCTTCGCGTCCGAGCATGCAAGCAGATGGCGCATGCAGGCTAGGAAGCGAACCCGCTGCCTTTCGGCAACCGTCACATTGTAGGGTAAAGCCAGTCGGCAAGCAACCCGCCAACGCCCCCACCCCACGCGTTCTGCACAAACACCGCAGGCGCCGCGCGACCATGCGCAGCAGCCACCCAGCCCTCGTGCCTGCGCCATCCCCACGGCACGGGGTTGCGCTGCGAATGCGCAGCCAATCTCAAATATTCCTCCCGCGCAGGGTCATCCTCCCACTTAAGAACCAGTTCGGCGTACTTGCGGGAAGCGGCTCTCTGAACCTTGTTTACATCTTCCGCGCTCCTGACATTGACCAACCATCGGCCACGGCGCCAGCCTGTATCGGGCTCCTTGGTGCCTGCGACGCAATTCTCGAATCCATCGACTCCTTGTTAGGTTGAGGGTACTGCAGCAAGACCGATTCAACAGGAAGCCGTTCTTCGGGCGAAACGGCACCGGCGAGACGGGCCGAAAGGTCGCGGGTCTTTACCGGGGGAAGTGCGAGCAGGTAGCGAACGCGTTCGGCAATG
>JAEYEL010000126.1 GCA_023403475.1 Actinomycetes bacterium | reverse complement strand
TCATGAAAGGCCTCCATGCAGCGCTCTACTCAACATTTCTCGGATTTGTCGTATGCACGGCATTATCGCATGGACTCTACCCCATTAACGAAGTGGCTATCGGTCTTGCGAGCGCAGTGGCCTCCATCATCATGTTCGAGACGCTCCGGAGGCTCGAAAAGAAAACCTGCAACCTCCTTCCCATCATTTTCATACCCGCAACAAGCCTTTGCATGTTCTTCATCGGCATAACCTGGCAGACTAGTGCAATGCTCTTATTCTGCCTCGCGCTGTTCGGGCTGTTCACCTGTTTCGAGATAGTCGCCGCACATACCACGTACGCATATTCCACCTACGATTCCATCCGTTGTCTTTGGGAATTGCATTCGTCGAGAGCCGGAGGCGCTCTTGGTTTACTCATTGGATGGTCTACGGCTTGCATTGCGCAGTATGCTATCAACGTTGACAAGATGGCTTTCCTTTCCCTCTGCTGCTTCCTCATCATCGTGCTTGTTATCGTCGACGGAGTGTTCTTCAAAAAACAACGCATGACGTTCGGTTCCATAATTATCGACAAAGAAGAGCGATTAGGCGTTGCCTATCCTCAAATAGAGCAGAAAACGTTTTCAAGTAAGGGGAAGTGGATGTCAGCCTGCGACAGGCTCTCAGAACAATACAAGCTATCGCCGCGCCAAAAAGAGATCTTTATCCTTCTGGCGAAAGGTCGCAACGTTCAGTACATCAGAGACGAACTCGTTCTTTCCACGCCAACAATAAAAAGCCATATCTACAGTATCTATCAGAAAATGAACATTCACTCGCATCAAGAGCTTATCAACGTAATAGAGGAAGCCGTCAGAAACAATCCGAACCAATAAGGTACACAGAGCAGGGGTTTCTCAACTGAAGAGTGAGCGAGCATGCGTAGGCGACCACAGGGGTCTTTGAGCAGCTTTAGCCGGAATCACACAGTTTCGCTGCAGCATGCAAACATAGCGGTGCCACGCCAATCTTTCGTTTCTCCGACAAGGAAAGCGCACCCACGTATAGAGGGATTGATCGCCTGAATGCATGGCTCTACACGAAGCTGATCTTGAGCTTCCTTCCGAGGCCGTATGCGATTCTGCTAAGAGTTGCCACCGAAGGGTTGCCATTTCCGTTTTCAAGGCGGCAAAGATTGCTCGGCTTCATTCCGCACCTTTCGGCAAGCTCTTGCTGGGACAAGCCCTCGGCAAGCCTAGCGGCAGCAATCTGGCTCATAACCTCCCGACTAACCGCCTGGGCATCCCACTCTTCTTTGAAGGACGGATCCTCCATAGACCGCTTCAAATGCTCTCTGAAATCACTCACGACGCGCCCTCCAATCATCGCGCATGCTTTTAGCTCGATCGATTTCCCTGCGCGGGGTCTTCCGCGTCTTCTTCACGAAACCATGCGTCAAAATCACGCGCTTTCCCGCAACAAAAAAGTAGAGAATCCTCGCATTATCATTTCCTTGTTCAACGCGCAGCTCAAAGATACCGTCACCAAGGAACCTTGAAAACGGCATGCCCAGCTGCGAGCCATATCGCTCAAGCAACTCCAATCTTCCAAAAGCCTTCGCCTTCATCTTGTTGTCAAGAGAGCCGATGAACTTCTCGACTGGTTTGCCGCCGTTTTTATCCTCATAATAGTCGATGTCGAACATATTGCCTCTCTTGATTCAGTGATTATCTTATATGATAATTTCCTATTCGTCAACACAAGAAAGGAAAGCCGTTGCGCCTGGCATGCGGCGCTGCGGTATTGCAGTGCCGCAGGGGCACTGCGCCTGGCGTGCGGCGCTGCGGTGCTGCGGTATTGCGGAAGCGCTTGCGCATGCTTTGCCGCAGTTTCCACGCGAGCTGCCCGTAGTTCACATCGACGCCGGCCACGCTTGCAGCACCCGCCTGCAACAGGCAGTTCGTCGAGTCGGGCTTTTTTCTTCGAAGTCTTTTTCATGGGCAACAATATAGCGCTAATCAGCCGCGTCGTCTGTATACGCGGGCGCGGGTGGCGCCGCGCGCTTCCACCAGCCCGTCTTGCACGAGATCCCTCAGAAGAGAAGCCACCTTGCGCACCAGCCAGCTGCGCGAAAACGGGGCAGAATCAGCAGAGTTTCGCTTGCGAACTGAGTGTTTGCTCCTCGTTTCGGCCATGACCCACGAAAAGCTTCAACCCAATTGAAGTTATATTGAAGTTCTATTGAAGTAGTTGTTGAAGTTGATTTGAAGTAATTATTGAAGTAGCCTTGAAGCGCAATTTGCAAGAAGCTGCGCGTTTCCGGAGGCCACCATGTACCTTTACGATATAATCAACGCCCCGTCTATCGAAGATCGGGAGACGGAGTGCAAAGCTCGTCTCAACCGCGAGAATGTCGAAGGATGGCTGAAGAGCATTGCCGGCTTCGCCAATGCCGGGGGCGGCAGCCTCTACATAGGAGTAGAGGACAAAAGCGGCAAACTCATCGGCTTCACGCGAGAGAAAGCCGATTCCGAGAGAAACTTCCTCAACAACCAGATCAGCGAGCATGTCTCCCCGCGGCCGCCTTACAAGGTTTCCTTCCTTCCCTACGAGAACAACGGGAAGGAGCTGTATGTGGTAGAGACACGCGTGGAAAAGTCACCTGTGCGTCCCGTTATTCTCCGCTTCAAGAACGTGCCCTCCATCTACATGAGGCGCGAAGGTTTCACCGGCGGTGCCACCTACGAGGAGATCATCGAGATGAGCCTCGAGAGCAGCAACAAAGCCTTTGACGTACTCTCATCAGGAGTGAAGTACCGACGAGAGGATTTCTCCCGGCTCCAGTCCTTCCACCGTCAGCACAACAACGGCAGGGAGATTGGCGACAAGGCACTGCAATCCATGGGCTTCTTCAATGGCGAGGGCATGCTCGCGAACGGCGCTCTGCTGTTCAGCGACGACTGCGAGCAACTTACGAGGGGAAAAACCGCTGTCCAGTGCTCCGTCTTCTCCGGCCTTACGAGGGGAAGCGACAGGATCGTGACCATCAGCAGGTTCAGCGGCGACATTGCGTCATCCATCGAATTCGCAGTGACGTTTGTTGCCCAGCGCATGAATCATTCGCTCGTAAAAGGAAGCGATTCCCGCCGGAATATCGATGCCTACCCGACGCGCGCTCTTTTCGAAGGCGTGGTCAATGCCGTGGCACACAGAGACTACTTTCTTGATGGAACCCAAATCCAAATCGATATGTTCAGAAACCGTCTCGAGATATCTTCTCCCGGCAGCTTTTTCCAAGGAGCCAAGATCGAAAAGACCTACGATCTGTCCTCTATCATCTCGAAGCGGCGCAACGAGCTGATCTGTGCCGTACTGGTTGCATGCAACGTGATGGAGGCAGCCGGAACGGGCTTTGAGAAGATCGTCGAAGAGTACGCGGGGGTGGGCGATGTGCATAAACCCTACATCTTCTCCGCCTCGGACCACTTCACACTCGTGCTTCCGGATCTAACATATCAGGAAGGCGTGTCCGATGGCGACGCTCCTATCCTTGAGTTCGATCCCGTTCCCCACGGGACAAAGCACGACGCGAAGGTTCTTTCGCATTGCTACCGCACGGCAAAGGGAGCGTCAGAGATTGCCGCCGCACTCGGCGTGAGCGACTCGACCTACCTAAGGAAAACGGTACTCGCAAACCTTGTTGAAGCTGGCTACTTGGAAAGATACAAAATCGGAAGAAAGACCCTGTACCGGACAAATCGCAATATGGTCAGGCTCGCTTAACCTGCCACAGCACCGCATACTATCTTATATGATAACTTCCCATTCGTCAGCACAAGAAAGGGAAGCCGTTGCGCCTGGCGTGCGGTGCTGCGGTATTGCGGTGACGCAGGAGCACTGCGCCTGGCGTGCGGTGCTGCGGTATTGCGGTGACGCAGGAGCACTGCGCCTGGCGTGCGGTGCTGCGGTATTGCGGAAGCGCTTGCGCATGCTTTGCCGCAGCGCTCGCGAAACCCGCAAAGCCGCTGGGATGCTCCCAGGATATTCCCCGCGCTTTCCCGGCGTTTACGGTGTAGAATACGGCTTCGGCATATATGCGACGGCGCGAGGAGCGGCGCGGACAATGCAGCGCGAAACGCGGCGTGAACGATACAATGCAGCGCG
>JAEYEL010000016.1 GCA_023403475.1 Actinomycetes bacterium | reverse complement strand
TGGTGGGCGCGAACGGCAGCCTGACCGGCTTCGGCGGGGGCGTCGACATGAAGGTGAAGCTGCTCGAGCATGAGCGGGCGATGAAGGACGGGTTCAGGCGCCCGAAGGAGGGCACGGCTCTCGTCGGTGCTCTCTTATAGGATTTGCGCGATTCTTCACTGCTAGAGCCTTCCGGCAGAAAGCATGCACAGCTCTGTTAAGAATTCGGAGTTGAGGGGGAAGAGGGGGCCTCGAACACGGAAACCGCGAATTCCTGTTAAGAATTCGGAGTTGAGGGGAAGTCGAAAACCCGCCATCAGGCGTTTTGCAGCGACGTCGTACCGCAGCCCCGCCGAGCCCTTCGCATAACCGCAGGTCGGCGTCTTCGCCGACCCTCCAAGCTCCCCTCAATTCCAAATTCTTAACGCAAACGGGGCAATCTTGCGTTTCGCCTCCCTCGATTCTTGCCTGCGGGTTGTCTAACCCGTGCCGCTCGTCGCATGATCGCGTCCATGTTCGCGAGGGTCGGGCTGTTGGCGGGTCACCTGACCCGTGCTGTTCGCTGCATGTCCACGCTCTGCAAGAAGTTCGTCGTCGAAGAGGTTCGTCGTTGAGGTTGTGCGATCGATGGTATCCTGCGCCCTGCGCGGTGCAATTATCTCGATGGATCTCCTCAGCTTGTCGTACATTCCTTCCTCGGCGAGGCACGCCCGCATGTTGCTCTTGCTCTTCATGGAAGAGAGCAGGTGGTCGCGCACCGCCCTTTCGATGTCGTGCTTCAACTGGTAGCGCGAACGCTCGATGTCGGCCTCCGCGAACGTGTTGACGAAGCTTTTGCGCAAACGCTCGTTCTCACGCAGGGCTTCGAGCAGAAACGAGCGGAGGTCGTTTTCGGGAAGGTCGCGCACAAGGGATTCGACATCGATGCTGCGCATGCCTCGTTTCCCCAGGCCGGCATCGCGCTCTTTTTCTCCTAAGTCCGCAAGGTGCTCTATCTCGAAGCAGGTGGCGGCAAGGTGCTTGCAGTAGTGTCCGTCGGTGTAGTGTGGGCATGAGCAATAGGGTTCCATGTCGTTGTGGGCGTCGTCGGGAACGAACACGTCGTAGTCTTCAGAGCCTCTCACGACGGCCGTCCACCCGTTCGGGCTTTCTCGAAGCTTGACGACGCGCTCGTCCAAGTAGTAATCGTGCCCTCGGTAAAGGCTTGTCGATGAGAAGAGTCCGCCCCATTTTTCGCCTAGCTGCATGATTTTTCCAGCACTGCTTGTATTTGGCGGAGGTTTTTGGCGAAGTGTATGCCGTTTTGCCTGTCTTTTGTGGAAAGATCCATTTGTATCATATGCGCCAGCAGGGATTTCAGGCTGTCGTAGTAGCCGTCGAGGTTGTACAGGATGCACGGCGCGTCGAGCTGGTTCAAGGATACTTTCGACATCACCTCGGTTATCTCTTCCAAGGTGCCGGTGCCGCCCGGCAAGGCGATGAACGCGTCCCCGAGCTCTATCATCTTCGCCTTCCGCTCCGCCATGTCCCTTGTCACGATGAGCCTCGTCAGCGACTCGTACTGAAGCTCGCGCTCCACGAAGAACTGCGGCTCGACCCCTGTCACCTCGCCGCCTGCGTTAAGGGCGCTTTGCGCTATTTCCCCCATGAGGCCCACCTTCGACCCGCCGTAAACGAGGCCGTTCCCGCTTTTTCCGATCCATGTTCCCAGCTCTTGGGCCGCCCTTCTCAGCGAGGGGTCGTTTCCCTCGTTGGCTCCCAGATACACCGTGATGTTCATGTCGTTCGTTTACCTCCGCTTATGCGTTTTCCCGCCGCGAACAAGTATGCCATCTCTTTGACGCTTTCGCGGGAAGGGGCGCCGGTTGCAAGCGTTATTCCATATTTTATGTCCCATGGTCTATTCTCTATGTTTCATATTCTACGCCCTACGTCTTACGTCCCGCGCCCTACGTCTTACGTCCCGCGCCCCATGGTTCACGTCCCGCGCCCTACGCTCCACGTCCCATGCCTCATCTTTCTGCTTGCTACGTGCGTAAAAGATCCTCCTGTTTGCCAGGGGCTTGCGTCCCGTTTTACCTGCAGGTCTATTCCAGCCGTTGCGATTGGTTTGCAAGTTTGCGGTTAGCGCTACGATTGGTTTGGAAGGTTTCGTCAGAAGAAGAGTCGCGAAGAAGCGTTGGGGAATCGCTGGAGGAAGCATCGCGAAGAGCGTCGAGGAAGCGTTCCGAAGGTCGATATCTTCGGGATATACTTGAAAGTATTATATTTTGAAGTATAATATCAAGAACATTAGGCAAGAAAGAAGGAGCATTCTATGCGAGCGTTTGTTGATCGTGCGACCGAACTTGTGACTTTGGAGGAACAATTCTCCGAACAGGAGTCTTCCTTTGTGGTTATCTATGGTCGTCGCCGGGTGGGCAAGACGGCGCTCATAACCGAATTTCTCAAAGACAAGCGAGGACTCTATTTTTTGGCCACCGAGGAATCTGAAGAACAAAACCGCATCGTTTTTCGAAAGCAAGTGGCGGAATTCTTGGGAGATGAGCTTCTGCGCCATGCCGCAGTTGATAATTGGGACATATTGTTCGATCGTCTGACCCAGAACGACGAACGTTTGGTGATTGCTCTTGACGAATTTCAATATTTGGGAAAAGCCAATCCCGCTTTTCCGTCGATTTTCCAACGTATTTGGGACATGATGCTGTCGAAACGCAATGTGATGGTCATACTTTGCGGCTCGCTCATTTCGCTTATGGAAAATCAGGTGCTCTCATATCAAAGTCCTTTGTATGGTCGTCGCACGGCTCAAATACGCCTGAAGCAGGTGCCGTTTCGCTCCTACGGCGAGTTTTTCTCTGTCGCATTGAGTCGTCGGGCAATGATCGAGCGATATAGCGTGACCGGGGGTGTTCCGAAGTACATCGAGAGTTTTAAAGACGCCTCGAATATTTATCGCGCCATTGCGAAGAACGTGCTGAATTCGAACAGCTACCTTTACGATGAGCCGAATTTCTTGTTTTCCAAAGAAGTTGCGGAAGTGGGAACGTACTTCTCTGTCATGAAAGCAGTGGCGGCGGGGAATCGCAAGATCGGTGAAATTGCAGCGGTGCTCAACGTGAAGCAAACGGGCTTGTCGCGCTATCTTAAAACGCTCGAACGGCTTGACGTGCTTGAGCGGGTGGTGCCGGTGACCGAATTCAATCCTGAGAAGAGCAAAAAGGGACTCTACCGAATAAAGGATAATTACCTGCGCTTTTGGTTCCGTTTCGTGTTCCCGCAGAAGGGTCTGCTTGAGACAGATAGGACCGACGAAGCGCTAAAGGCCATCGAGCGCAATTTCGTCGATGGCCAAGTGGCCTATGTGTATGAGGACGTGTGCCGCGACCGTCTATGGGATTTGGGTGCAGAAGGTGCGCTGCCCTTCGTTCCTAATCGCGTAGGAGCTTGGTGGGGGGCGCGTGACGTGGAGTTAGATGTGGTTGGTTTGGGCGTTGATGAAGGCCGAGCTATTTTTGGGGAATGCAAGTTCTGGACGAAGCCCGTAGGCAAGAACGTGCTTGAGCACTTGGAGGGGCGGGTGGGGAAGGCGCTGCGAGATCCGTCTTTCGGACCTTATCGAAGCGAGCCGGTATTTGCTGTATTCAGCATTTCGGGTTTTACTAAGGAATTGCAAGAGGTGGCGTCTGGGCGAGAGGACGTGCTACTGTTCGATGGG
>JAEYEL010000196.1 GCA_023403475.1 Actinomycetes bacterium | reverse complement strand
GCGGTGCGGGCGACCTCATCGTGCGCAGCAATTTGGCCATTCTCGACATGCCGGAATACCGGCACCTCGCAAACGTGTACGCGCGCAACAAGGTGCATATCGTCACATCGCTTCCCTATTTCAACGGTTCCGGATGCGACGCGCAGCGCGGGCGGCACACGTTCGAGCGCATCATCAAAGTGATACGCCGGCTGAACGAGCTTGGCTACGGAGAAAACCCCGCGCTCAAGCTGGACATAGCCTACAACGTGAACGGACCGTTCCTGCCGCCCGATCAGCGCGAATTGGAGGAATATTACGCGTACGAGCTCGAACGCGAGCAGGGCGTGAAGTTCAACAACCTCTACGCCTTCAACAACTACGCGCTCGGTCGGTTCGCCGCACTCCTGAAACGCGAAGGGAAGTTCGACTATTACCTGAACCTGCTTTCCGAAAACTACAATGCCGCCGTGGTGGCCCGCATGATGTGCCGCACGCAGGTGAACGTCGACTGGGACGGTAGCCTCATGGAAAAGTACGCGGACTAGCTCTCCACTACGTTCTTGCCGCTTTTCAGTTCGGCGCGAGCCCAATGCCCCCAGTGATACAGGGCATCCGATTCGGAAACCATGCCGTCGCCGAACATGAGGCGGTGCGTTCCCCGGTAGGGTTGGAAGATGCCCGCACCAAGGAAGATGTGCGCCAGCCCGAACACGGCTATGAGCAGAAAGCCCACATCGTGCACGAAGAGGAACCCTCCGCGCACCGTCTGGTCGATGGTCACGACCGTGGTGCTTAAAAGCAGCACCACGCCGGTCACGGCCATGACAAGGCCTGCGAGCCACAGCATGCCGTCGGCGAAGCGCTGGCCGCTTTTCAGCTCGCCCTGATCGGGCATATGAATCCACTTCGCCATAAACAGGTACGGGAAGAAGAGGACCATCCACTTCCTATCGTCAGAGTCCCACGAATGGAACAGGTTCTTCACGATGTGCGCCACGCCCTTGGGCGCGGCGATGGCGCTTATAAGGGGCACGACCACGAACACGACGCCGAAGACGCGATGCGACATGCGGATGGCGAACACCGCATCCGACCCGACGGCGGCGGCAAGCGGCGGCACGAACACGAACAGACCCGATACGCACAGAAGGATGCACATGATGATGGTCACATCGTGCGTGACGCGCGCCTGCAGCGAGTGCCGCTTGATGTAGCGTTCCTTTCCGCTTTGCGCCATCTGCTCGAGGAACCGCTTGTTCTTGGCGGCTTCATTGGCAGAAACCGCAACTGGCCCTTTATTCATTGCCGCCTCCCTTCTTGCCGGGAAGGTTCTCGAAGATGTGCTCTCTCACCGAAGCCTCGTCTTGGCCGTCGCCGTGCTTGACAACCCGACCGGTCTCCACCGCCAGCGTGTCTTCGGTTTCGGGGTTGTACACGAGCTTGTCGCGCTTGTAGCCTGCGCCGAGCGCGAACATGGCAGCCAAACCCAAAACGGTGGCGCCGGCAGCCACGCCCGTAACGGGTTTCATTATCTGCATCATGCTCACCCATGGACTTACCTGCGGGTTTTCCACCTGCCCATGCGCGGCGACGCCGTACTTGAACACCTGGATGACGTGCAGGCCGCCCACCTCGTGCTCGCCGTAGACCACGGCGTCGGCGTATCCGCGCGCCCTCAGATAGTCCACGCGCTCATGCGCCAAGGTTATCATCTCGTCGCGCTCGCCGTACTTGAGCGCACCGGGTTGGCAGGTGAACACGCAGGCCGGCGTCAACCCCTGCTCGATGCGGTCGAGACAGGCCGTGCACTTGTTCACCGTCGTACGCAGGCCTTCCTCGTAGCGAGGCACGTCGAAGGGGCACGCCGTGGAACAGTACTGACAGCCTATGCACTTCGCCCGGTCAAGCGACACGAACCCTGTTTCCGCATGGACGGACAGCGCACCCGAAGGGCACACGGTGGCGCACGGCGCGTCGCCGCAATGCTGGCACGAACGACGGCCGAACGACCACATGACGCCCTTCTCGCCACCCGCTTCCTCGTGGAAGCTGATGAGCAGGCGCGTCGCCTCGTTCAAGTTCATGGGGCTTTGGTACGACCCCGTAGGCGGGTTGCCGTTCTTCTCCAACGTTGACGGCAGGTTGTTCCAGCACTTGCACGCCACTTGACAGCCGCGGCATGCGGTGCAACGCGACGAATCGTACAACATGGCTTTCTCGCTCATCTCGCACCCCCTTTACGCCTTCTCGACATCGACGAGAAACGCCTTGTACTCGGGCACCCAGCAGTTCGGGTCGCCCACGTTCGGCGGCAGAACGTTCATGATGTCTCCCGTGGAGAAATCGCCCGCCCAGCCCCAATGATGGGTCATGCCTATCTGGTGCACCACTTCGCCGTTCACCATAAACGGCTTGAAGCGCGGTGTGACAAGCGCCATGGCCTTGGCCGAACCGCGGTTGTTGAACACGCGCACCATCTCGCCGTTCTCTATACCCTTCTCTTGCGCAAGCTCCACCGACATCTCGATGAACTGCTCGGGCACGGCTTCGTTCAGCGCCGGGCACATGCGCGTCTGGCTGCCCGACTGCCAATGCTCGGTGACCGAGTACGAGGTTATGGCGATGGGGTACTGCTCCTTGGTCCCCCGCTTCACCGATTCGAACTCCGCGAAGCGCACGCACGGCGAGTTCTGCCGTCCGTTCAACCGGTTCTCGGCGGGCGACTCGAAGGGCTCATAGTGCTCGGGGAACGGGCCGTCGCCCATGCCGGATGCCTCCAAGCGGGCGTTTTGCTCCCAGACCATGAAGAACGCCTTGTCGTTGGGCGGCACGGGGTTGTTTTGCGAGGCGGTCACAAAGTCGGCCACGTCGACCTGCTCCCATTTCTCACCCGTCCATTCCACGAGCTTCTTCTGCTCGTTCCAAGGCTTGCCTTGCATGTCGGCGGAAGCGCGGTTGTAGATGACGCGCCGATTGAGCGGCCAGGACCACGACCATTTGGAGTACAGTCCCAGACCCGACGGGTCTTCTTGCTTGCGGCTCGTCATGGGCTGAGCATCGACGTCGAGCGGCGCCTCTTTGTTCGAGTAGAAGCCCGTGTATATCCACATGCCGCACGCCGTGGTGCCGTCAGCCTTGAGGTTGCCGAACGTGGTGAGCAGATCAACCTGTCCTTTCTCGAAGTCGGTGCCCGCCACGTTGTAGCCGTTCAGCGCCCAAGCCACCGGACGCGGGTCTATCTTGCCGTCAACGTAGTAGTCCCACTTGGTGTTCAGGATGGGCTCGGGCGCCACGCCGCCTTCCTTCCGGTACACATCGACGATGGCCTTCCACAGAATGTCGATGATCTCGTAGTCGGGCTTGGCCTCGTCCCACGGATCGACCGCCTGATGGCGCCATTGTATCCAGCGCCCGGAGTTCACAAGCGAGCCCGCCTTCTCGAAGATGAGAGCGGCCGGCAGATAGTACACCGTCGTGTTTATGGCGGCGGGGTCTATGCCGGGCGCCTTCCAGAACGTGGCCGTCTCGGTTTCCACCCAGTCGGCGACCACAAGCCAGTCGAGCTTCCCGAACCCAGCGGCCACGTTGTCGGCGTTCGGCCCGCAGTGGCACGGGTTCATGCCCCAGGCGAAGTATCCCTTGATGACGCCTTGGTTCATGAGCTCGAACGACCCGATGATGGAGTAGTCGGGCGACTTAGGGGTCTTCGGCCACCAGTCGTAGCCGTAGTCGTTTTCCGCCGTGGCGGCCTCACCGAACCACTCCTTCAAAGCCGATATGAGGAACTTAGGCTTGTTGGTGTAGTAGCCGTCGGCTGCCGTTTCACCTTCGAGCCACGCGCGCAGCGTGGGCGTGGTGGCCTCTTTCGGCCACGTGAGGTAGCCTGGCTGATTGGCCACGAGCATGCCGATGTCGGTGGCACCCTGCACGTTGGGCTCGCCGCGCAGCGCGTTCACGCCGCCGCCGGCCACGCCTATGTTGCCTAGGAGCAGCTGCAGCATGCTGAGCGCCCGGCAGTTCTGCGCGCCGTAGGTGTGCTGCGTAAGGCCGAGCGCGTACATGATGGTTCCCGACTTGTCGGGCGCGCCCGTGGCGGCGTAGGTGGCGTACACCTTCTCGAGCAGCGCCTTGTCCATGCCGCACGTGTTCGCCACGGTGTCAAGATCGTAGCGCGCGTAGTGCTTCTTCATCTGCTGGAACACGCACAGCGGGTCTTGCAGGGTCATGTCGCGCTTGGGAATCTTAAGCGAGGGCAGGTTGAATTCCGGAACGCCCGCGCCGGCCGTGTAGGAAAACGCGCTTTCGTCGGCAGTGCGCTGACGCACCTCTTCCACCTGGTAGCCCCACGATGCAGAATTGTAGGTGGCGGTGGCCTCGTCGAAGCCGGAGAAAATTCCCGTATCCACGTCGAATGCGAACTCCTCCTTCAACAGGAACGAGGCGTTCGTGTAGTTGAGCACGTACTCGTGCTGCCACAGATCGTGGTCGAAGATGTATTTGAACATGCCCCCGTAAAAGGCGATATCGGTGCCCGAACGGATAGGGCAGTAGATGTCGGCCATTTCCGCCGTGCGAGTGTAGCGCGGATCGACCACTATCCACGTCGCGCCTTTGTCAAGCGCCTTGTGCACCCATTTCGACGAAACGGGATGGTTTTCCACGCTGTTCGAACCGATGGTAAGGAACACATCGGCGTTCTGCAGGTCGCACCAGTGGCTCGTCATGGAGCCGCGACCGAACGTTGCTGCCAGACCGGCAACCGTGGGGCTGTGTCAAACACGCGCCTGGTTGTCGATGGCGATAACCCCCAAAGACCGCATGGCTTTGTTGATGAGGTACTCCTCTTCGGTGTTCTGCTGGCTGCCGCCCAAACTCGCAATGGCGGGGCAACGATTGACGGTGACGCCGTTCGACGTTTTTTCGAAGGAGGCGTCGCGCGTCTGCTTGACCCATCGAGCGATTTCGGTCGCCGCATCGTCCCACGAGATGGCCTCCCAGTCGGCGGCACCGGGGCGGCGCACGAGCGGCTTGGTGCGGCGTCCAGGGTTCTTCACCTCCTCGTGCGTAGCCGGATCAACCACGTTGCGCAGCTGCGACATGGTAGCCCCCTTTGCGCATAGACCGCCTTGGTTGATGGGATGATCGGGATCTCCTTCCAAGTTCACGAGCTCGCCGTCGCGAACCGAGCAGATGGTGCCACATCCGCCCGAGCAGTAGCAGCATATGTTCGTGAACTCTTCGGTGTTCACAAGCTTCCAGTCGAGATCGGGCTTAACGGCAAGAGCCTGCGAATGCGAAGAGAGTTCGAACGCCATGCTCGTGGCGAACGCCGCACCGGTGGCTTTGAGGAAACCTCTGCGTGACAACGGGTTCATGTCCTCACGCTCCTTTCGTCTCACTCGCCTTATAGGAACGTCTATATGTTACTATCGCTTATTCAATTCGATGAATTAAAGATGAGTAATTAACTAACCTTTTCGGCAGAAGGAGAAGCATCTCCCGTTATCTGCGGCAAGCGGTGATGCCCGCCCTGTCACCGGGCAAGCGGCAGGCGTTGCACGATCCGCACGCTACGATTCGCTGAAGCCACGCGTGCAAACCCGCCAAAACGCCAACGGAGGCGAATCCCAAGCTTTCGGGAATTCGCCTCCGTATTGTTCTGCGAAATTATCCGCAGCAACGTTATATGTTGCCCGCGAATTGTCCGAAGACAACTTGCGGGCCACCTGCAGGCCGCTCGCGAATAACTTGCGAGTCGCCCACAGGCAGCTCGCAGACTAGGAGCAGTCTGCTTTCAGGCTAACCGCGCTTGCGAGTGCGAACAGCAGCAACGGCGCCTACCGCTGCTGCGGCTGCGGCAGCGGCAGCAGCAACACCGGCCAATGCACCCATGTCGTCGCCCGTTTTGGCAAGATTGGCCTTGCCGGTGCTCGCGTATGCTTTCTGCACGAGGGGAATCACGGGGTCGGAAGCCTTTTCAGGCTCGATAACCGCCTTCTTGGCAATGCTGGAATCGCCCCATTCGGTAATGGCCCCCTCGCCCGGCAGACCGATCACCTGCCCTCTCAGATGCTCCGAGTACTCATTGGCATAGACTTCCGTCATATCGCCGCCGTAAGACTCCACGATGTCAAGGTTTCTCACCACGCCGTTTTCCGGTATGACGATGGTGCCGTTCTTCACCGTAATGGTGCCCCGTATCTTGCTCGGCACGTTCTCGGAGACGTTGAGCGCCGCCATCGCGGCGGTCTCTCCCTCGGCCGTCACATGAGAACGATCGACGGCGATAGTCGCAGCCGCGTCTCCGCCGTAATTGGTCGCAAGGATTCCGAATGCCCTGCCGCGATAATACTCAGGCTCATCGGGGACATATTCGTCAGAGCCGTCCAAGCTGAGGGGATTCGGAAGATCGGGACGCTCCGGGCGATCGGGCGCGATGGGCACGAACTCCTTCGTGAGCTTGCCTGTGGCTTCCACGGTCGAATTGGAGACGGAAACCGTGCCGTTCGATCCATCGCTCCAAGCATAGATGCCCGTGCCCATGGCGCCAAGGGAGCCGACCCCCGTAACCTTAACGATGGAATCGGATATGGACACGTTGCCGCCGCGCTCAGCGGTTCCCTCGTCGCTAAAGTCGACGGCGAGAATACCGTTTGCCCCCTCGACGCCCCGAGCCTCGACGGTAACGTTTGCGCCGCCCTTAATGGCCACGTCGCCGTCTTCAACGAAGAGGCCGTTTGCCTCGTAATTCCTACTTGCCACAGTAGCGTCCACCGTTGCGCCGTCGATGGTCAGATCACCGTTCGTTACGGAAACGGCGCTGCGGCCAGACGATTCGACCGTCAGGCTTCCCTCGCCGGCTATGGTCAGATCGCCGTCGGAAACGGAAACGGCAGCGCTCTCTGCACCGCCAGTTTGTACGGTCGACGTAACCTTGTTGTCGTTTATCACGTTGACGTTGAGATCGCCCTTAGCCGAAATGGCACCTCCGTTATAGCCGTTCAGATTGAGATCGTCGGCACCGTCCCAAGACCAACCGGCGGCCGCATCCTCATGTGCCGCGTCGTAGTGCGTGCCGTCAACGTTCACCCATTCGGCCGCCCACGCCATGTTCGGGCACATAAGCGAACCGGCGAGCAGCGCGCACGCCGCCCCCTTCGCCAAACGTCCGCGAGCCTGACGCCACGGATCATAAGAAATCACAGGCTTCGCATGCCTCGCACGCAGGGCAACCGGCGCGCGGAAGCGGGGCTTTCGCCATTCGCTAGTGGGATACATGGGTCGTGCTCCTTCCGACGTGAACCTCCATTGCAGCTCCGCAGGCGCATAAGTCTTTTCGGGTCTCAGTCCGACTATATTACACCGAACCCCACCTGAACGCATAACCCATATTCGCCCGAATATGGGCATGGGGTCAAAACATCGTCGCAGCGACCGACCGTAAATTCTTGACACCTGGACGGTTGTCACCGACGTGGAAGGTAGTTCGTCTTTGTTGGACGGGCGCTCGAGCAACGGCGCGGCTGAACGACATCCGGGCGAAGCTGGGCAATACATTTGGCAGAGCATTCAGGCGGCACTTGTGCGAACATGCAGGAGGCCCGTCATAGGCTCTGACAAAATGGGACAACGAAGCGCAGTTTGAGAGAAATTTGAGCCGCAAGGTCACTTTTTTGTCTATGCAGATATGTTATCCTGAACAGGAGTTCATGTTCGTTGTTCACTTCGAACGGCAACCGATTTGTTCGCCCTTGGCAGCGGCCAACGAACATGGAAAAGCATCCCTCACGAAAAGGAGTGTTGAATCATGAAAGGTCAAGGATTTCTGAAAGTCACATCCATCCTGATGATTATCGGCGGAGCGCTCGGCGCACTCGCCGGTATTGTCGCCATAGCGCTTGCTGCAGGCTATGCGGCTTTGGCGTTCGAAATCGATCCGGGAACTGCAGGGCTTCTGTTCGGCGGTGCGATACTGATCATAGTGGCCGCCATCGTAGAGATTATCGCAGGCATCATGGGGCTTAAAGCATGCAAGGCCGGGAAAGGCGCGGCAAAGTGCTTTGTTTGGGGCATTATCGTAGCAGTGCTGACGGTGATCTCCATCATCCTCAGTATTGCGGGAGGCAGCGAAGTCAACATCATCAACATCTTGCTCAACCTGGTAGTGCCCGTGCTGTACATTGTCGGCGCTGTTCAGATGAAGAACTCCGGCGCAGCGTAAGCGCAACAAACGAAGCGTCCTCCAACACAAGCGAGGCGCAAGCTCGACAGAGCCAAAAGCCAGCCACCATAAGGGAAGGTTCCGGCTTCTAGGAAGTTGAGCTGAACCCCTAACAATGAGCCCGGAATGAAAATTCATTCCGGGCTCATTTTGCGTCAGGGGGCAATTTGAAGCGCAAGGGCTAAGAAGCGGCTTTCCGCCGAGCGCCTTGCACCCTACCCCAAAGCTCGTGGCGGCGATTTCATTGGCGTTGACGACTTCCTTATGCCCAAGGAAAAGCCCATGCGGATATTCCGCATGGGCTTCAGGCATACGCCCTTTGCATACCAGCTGTCAGGCAACCTTCAAGGACTGACTTCGAAATTCCTTCGGAGCCAGTCCGTTCAGCTTCTTCCGCCTGCGATTCGTGCTCCGATGAACGACACAGGCCTTAAGACCCGTCTTGAGCACCGCGAAGTCCGGCTGGTCGCCCCCGGCCTGCGAAAAACTTGTCTACATAACGAAATCGTACTCGACGATCGTATCCCAAGTGTCGTCGTCGGTAACGCTCAAAACGCCTTCGACGTCATAGAGGCCCTCAAGGCCGCCGCTCAAATCGCTGGACGAGAAATACATGAACGTGTCGACGTACTTGCCGGGCTTGATGGTTTCGCCACCGTACAGCTCCATCATCTTTCCGGCAACGGAGAACGAGCCGTAGGAAGCATACACGTTGATGATCCTATCGCTATTGTTGGTAATCGTCATGTTGTAGCCCACATCGCCCGCCCAGTCTTGTTCGGTGCCGGTTACCACAATGGTGCAGATGTCGTCATTGGCGATGGTGACGTTAAGGTCTTCGCCCTTGACAGTGCCGTCATTCCCGGCAGCGCTGCCGGCAGCGCTGCCAGTAGTGGCAGAAGAACCCGTTCCGCTAGAGCCGGAAGTGGCAGACTTGGAAACATCGCCTTTCTCGAAGATGAGCTTGTCTCCTTCCACCTCAAGCGTGAGCTTGTTATCGGCGAGCTTGCTGTCAGCCGAGCTGCCGTCGAAGGTGAGCGTCACCGTAGAGGCGTCCTTGGCCTTCCAAGTGCCGTCCATTTCCTCGCCGAATAACACAAGCGTGGCCGTGCCATCATCCTTCAGGCTCAGATAAACCTGCATGCCGAAGCTGTTCAGCATGTCGACCATTTCAGCGTCGATCACCTCGCCGTCGGCTTCGCCGCCAACTAAAACCCAGTCGCCCACGAAGTTCTTCGAGGCATCCTCGCCCTTCCCGCCGCCGCATCCGACCAGCGCAAAGCACAGCGCAAGCGAACACACAACGGCAAGCAATATTGCAATCCTCTTCTTCATTCGAATCCCTTCTTTCTTTGTTTCCCTTGCAAACGAGCCGCAATGCACTCGTTCGCCCTCCTGGCCAAAGCCATTCTCTATAGCAACTGCGTTTCCGCAGATTAGCCCATTATCGTTTCTACCTGTGGCATTGAGAAAATCGTGGCTCATGCGACCGTTTCCCCAAAGCCCGAGCAGATAGCTGTCTTAGCGGCGCCGCGACTTCCTCCAAGCTGAAGCACAATGCCGAACATACCGTTTGCTCCGTCGCTCGCTCCGTCGTTTGCACCTCACGAAAGCCATGGCAGCCCGTCGGAAGAACCGACGATGCCGCCCACGAGAAGCGACGGAACGCCTGCTAAGGGCGGGGCGTACCGCAGTTCTGACAGAACTTGCCCGTGTTCTGCGTGCCGCACTGGCATGTCCATGCACCTGCTGCCGCAGCGGGTGCGGGCCGTTGCCCGCCGCAGTTCTGACAGAACTTTCCCGTGTTCTGCGTGCCGCACTGGCATGTCCAAGCATCCGCTGCACCACCAGCCGCAGCAGCTCCGCCGACCACGGCAGCTCCGCCAGCCGCACCGTTCTGCGGGCCGCCGAAGCCGCCTGCAGGGTCTTGCGCGTAGGCGCTTTGCGGAGGCTGCCCACCCTGACCCATGTTATAGAGGCCCTGCGGGTTCATGCCGCCCACGGCGTTAGCCATGCCCATGCCCATGAAACCCATCATGGCGCCGTTCTCGTTCTGCGCCGCCATGCGCATCGCGTCGGCCTGCGAGGCCGCCAGGTTCGCCGCCGCCATAGAAGGATCGCGCATGACCGCAGCCTTCTGCAGCTCTTTGATCATGGCTTCGTCTTCGGGCGATGCCGCAATGGTGCTCACGCCGAACGACGCGACGGCGATGCCGCGCAGCTCGATCCAGTCTTCGGAAAGCTCCTCGTTCAGCGCGTCGGCCAGCTCGGAGGTGTGCGCGGGCACGGCGCTGTAGCGAATGCCCATAGCCGAAATGCGCGCGAATGCCGGCTGCAAGGCCGTGAGCAGCTCGCTTTTCAGCTGGGAGTCAATCTGATCGCGCGTGTACACGTCGGTCACGTTGCCACACACGTTCTTGTAAAACAGCAGCGGGTCGACTAGCTTGTAGGAGTATTCGCCGTTGCAACGCACCGCGATATCCACGTCGAGACCGATGTTCTTGTCGACCACACGGAAAGGCACCGGGCTTGCCGTGCCGTACTTGTTGCCGATTATCTCTTTCGTGTTGAAGAAGTAGACGCGCTGGTCTTTGCCCGTGTCGCCACCGAAGGTGAAGCGGCGCCCCATCTGCGCGAACGACTTCTTAATACCCTCACCTAAGCCGCCGTAGAAAATACTCGGCTCGGTGGAGCTCTCGTATACGAACTCGCCGGGCTCGGCGCACACTTCCACGATAGCGCCCGACTCCACGATGATCATGCACTGGCCGTCGTTCACTGCAATGATGGATCCGTTTGAGATGATGTTGTCTTCGCCTTTGGTGTTCGAGCTGCGCCCGCCTACGCGCTTTTCGCCCTTGGCCGCCAAAACATCGGCGGAAAGCGATTCGCAGTAGAAAAAGTCGCGCCACTGGTCGGCCAGAACGCCGCCAAGGGCGCCCACGCCCGCCTTAAGAAGTCCCATCTAGTTGCCTCTCTTTCCCTTTTATGTTCGAAAACCGCTCGTTATCTTACCGTCCAGCAAGGACGCTGCCTGCTGGTTGCGCGCTACACGCCCATGGCGCCGCCGCAGTATTCGCATCTGCCGCTGGCATCGGGAATAGTGGTGGCTCCGCAGAAGGGGCACGTGCGCGCAATCTTGGGAGCAGCCGCAGCGGCGGCAGATTCGCGCGTCTCGGTGCGAATCTGCGTCAACGCATCGCGAATCTCGTGCGCAACGCGCTCGGCCTCTTCGTACTGCACCGAACCGCGACGGTCGATGACGCGATCGTTGGTTTTGAACTCTATCTCGTCGAAATAAGGGTTGTTCACGTGGATGGTGACCCAAATATCGTAGTCGATGTCGTAGCGCGGCGGATTATAGCTTTCCTCTTTGCCGTCGGGAAGCTCGCGCTTAATTTCTGTGCGCTTCTCCTTAACCTCCACATCGCACCCGGTCACCGCCGAAAACGGAATAACATCGGGGTTCGCGTCGCGCCACCTGCTCGCACGTGTGGCCATGAAGTTTCCGGCATCTTCGTCAAGGAGTATCTTCATGTCGGTACCCAACGTGCGCGTGACGTTGAACTTCGCTACATCTTCTTTGTTCTTCTCACGATAATCGAGCTGATCTTTGATCTGATCGAGCGTGGAGGCGCGGCGCTCGCTGAAGAACGGGGAAAGCAAAGACGCACAGTCTTTGCAGATATAGCCGTCTTCCAGCTTCCTTTTCCCCAGCAAGCCCAGTTCTTTGCCGCACACACCGCAGGATTTCTCGCCGAACAGCGAACCGAACAGTCCCATGGCTCATCCTTCCTTCTCGCAATTGTGATATCTCTCCAACAAGAAGGATATGCTTTTCCAAACGTTTTTCGAATGCCCCTGCGGCTCAAAAGCGCGCCCCCTCATGGCCGCACGGCTCAAAACCGTGGTCCAAGTGACTTCTCGAAGAGATTCCTCATGCTTTTTGGCCAGCCTGCCCGAAACCGCCGGTGCCGTTAAAGTCTTCGTAGAGAGCGCTAGCTTTCACTGTCTATGCGGGGGACTATGTAGCCATTCGAAACGACGTGAACAGCCAGTTTGAGAATGCTGTCGTAACCGGTTTTCGCCAAGATCTCGGAGATGCGACGCTTCACCGTGCCCTCGCTTAGCAGCAGCTCGGCGGCAATTTCCTTGCGCGTTTTTGTCTCGCAGACCAAGCGCAGAATAGCCACTTCTTCCTCAGTAAGTGCTGAAGCCCCGCTGAACTTGCCCGTTTGCTTCCGGGGAAATGTTGAGTAGCCTTCCATGGTGGAGCGCAACACTCCTAGAAGCTCGGCGGTTCCCACGTTTTTGTACACGAAACTGTCCACCCCAGCCTCCTGCGCCTGCTTCACGAAGGTTATCTCGGGCATGCCCGTCATGATGACGATGCGCACCTCGGGGTGATCCTGCTTCACCTTGCGCGCAGCCACTATTCCGCTCGAATCGTTTTCCGTGCACACATCCATGAGCAGCAGGTCGGGATGCAAACGCATCGTGGCGTCCATGACTTGCGCGGCATCGGACAAAATGCCCACCACCTCCATATCGGGCTGCGCGCTCACGGCGCACGCGAGCGAATCGCGCAACATAGTTTGGTCTTCGATGATGATGATGCGTATCACGTGCAACCTTTCCTCTTTTCCTGTTTCGAGCCTTGGGCTTTGCGCGCCCCCTCCCCGCAGGGAAGGGGCAGCATGACCTCCACCGTGAAGGGAGGTCCGCAGTGGAAGGCGAAGCTGCCGCCCGCTTCTTCCGCTGCATGCCGCATGCCGCGCATGCCGGTGCCCGCACGCAACACTTCCTCGCAGGGAACTCCGTCGTTGGTTACCGTGACGAACAGCCGGCTGCTTTCCGATTCCGTGCGCGAAGGCGCGAAAAACCCATGCAATCCATTCTGACCGAGAGGCGCAGACGCGTCAAGCGCATCGGGCAGGCGGTTCGCACCGTTCGAGCCGCCTGCATCCACTTCCGTATCGTTCGCATCGCGCGCATCTTCCCCGCAACACCGTATGCTCACGGAAACATGTTGCGCCTGCGCATGGCGAACCGCATTCGTCGCCGCCTCCCGAATAACGTTGACCGCTATCTCGGCTGCACGTCCGTCTTTTGGAAGCTCGCCGCTCACGTTCACTTCCACACCCACCGAGCAAAACGCATCCAGAATAGACTCCAGTTCCACCCGATGATCTATCTTTTCCACCGAGGCCAAATCAATCAAAATGTCGGTGAGCGCAGGGCGCATGCTGGCCAACTGTTCGTTGGTCACGCCCCCGTCTTCCAAAGAGCGGTGCAGAAGGGAAAGCCGCTGGCCTATGACGTCGTGCACGCGCGAATGCATGCGTATAAGTGCCTCGTTTTCAGCCGACTCCTGCACGTGTTCCAACCAGGCGCTCAGCTCGAAACCGGCAGCCTCCAGCTTCTCGTTCGCCGCTTCTATGGCGCATTCCAACTGGTATTCCTCCGTTATATCGAAGGCGATGATGCGCCGCGCACGCGTTAAGCCTAACATCACGTCATCGGCCACGAACAGCCATGTCCCGCGTTCGGGAACGGCAATGCGAATGCCCTCGTCTAGCGACGGCATCACGTTGGACTCCTCGTGGGTCTCCCCGCCCCTGAGAGCGTGCGCCTCAAGAATCGGATGCAGCATGCGCATGTCGGAAAGATCGGTAGGAAGCCCCAAGGCGCTCAAGCAGGCGCGCATGGTGTCGTTCATGAGCAGCACGCGTCCCTTGCGATTGGCACAGGCGATGCCTTCGGGCAGCATTTTCATAGCCTCTATGGCGGCAACACGCGACACGCTCTGGCGCTGCCGCATTATGCCGAGCACTATGCCCGCCAACACCCTGAACGTGAAAAATACCATATCAGCCAGCAAAAACAAGGGAAATGCATCGCCCATAAGGCCAATTCCCCACGGTGTGGAAGCCGCAAGGAAAACGAGTTCGATTATCATAACGGGACGTCGTTCGCAAACGCAAAGAATAACGCCCGCCACGGCGGAGACGGCGTTAAGCCAGAGCAGAGGCTCCACAAGAACGTAGCGCGTGCCGAACCCCGCAACGGGCGGCATCCACCCGTGCGCAACTGCGTTGAGAACCATGGCGAAAAGCGACACGTGACACGCTATGAGGAACTCGTAAGCGGCAACGGCCGCGAGAGGCTTCACCTCTCGTCGATATAGGAGCGCGACCAAGCGAAACGCCTGCCCCACCGAAAGCAGGTAGAACAGCGCCATGGCGAAGATGAGCGCATAGAGGCTCTGGCTGTAAAGAGCCGTCATAAGGCGCCGCCTTCCGATAACGCCTGCTTCTTCGAAACGACCGCCACCAAGCGCAGCTCGTCTACGTCGCCAACAAGTCGGTAGGCCACATCGCGCGCATCAAGCGCCGCGCGCAGGCTCTGCGCGGCAGCGCTCGTGCCGAAGTCGAGCTTATCGTCGCATTCCAGCATAATACGCAGCTCGACGCGCTTGTCGTCGCGCTCGGTGATGAAGAACATGAGCACCGGGTTGGTGCATTCGAACGCCATGACCACCACATCGTAGAAGCAGTCGTACAGAATGCTTAAGGAGGAAACGGGCAGCAGGCCAGTCGTTTCCACGAGAGCGCCGCAATCGATCCCGGCCGAACGCACATCGGCCACCGTTTCGCTCACCACCAACTGCAGGCGTTCCCTATTGAAATCGGCGTCGCCCTTTTCCGAAAGCACGAAACCGCCCTTCCGCTTGCAATAGGCCAAAAGTAGCTTCACCAGCATAAGATGGCGCCTGCGCTCGGCCGCGCTCTGCTCGTTTGCGGCATCGGGCACGTTGTCTAAAAGCTGGCGAATGGCGGCCACGGCCGACTGCAGCGACGTGTTCACGTCTTCCATGAGCATACGCTCGCGTTCTTGCCGATATAGGCGGCTTTTAAGGGCAATGTCTTGCTGCAAGACGGCGTTTCTACCGCTCAGAAGCTTGCGGTGTTCGGCAAGCAGACGTATGTGCCCGTTGATGCTCTCACGATCTTCCGTGAGCAGCGCCAGCCCACCATGCAGCCGATACACCTTGTACGCCTTGTCGGGCTCGCTTCCCACTTTGAAGGAGACCATGCCATGATACGGAACGTCCACCTGCGCGAGGGCTTTAGCTTCGATATCCTTCAAAGAACTGGCGCACGCCGTGGCGAAAACCTGTTCTCCATTGAGCGAGAGAATCTTCGCATCGAACGGCAACTTTGAAAACGCCTCTCGATAACGCAGAAACGACGGGAGCAGACCCAAATCAAGGCAGAGTTCCAAAGCTATAGCCAAAACCACAATGTAGGTGAGGCTGAAATTCCCTCGAAACACCACGTCAACTCGCATGATGTAGAGCACACCGTATATGACAGCGAGCAAGCACAGCAGCAAAACGGGCAAAAGGCCGTCCTCAGCTGCTGATGCGCCACCCGAAATAGAAGCGCGAAAAAGACCGCGAACAGAAGGCATTCCCACCCCGTGACAACCCAGTAGCCTATTCCGTACGCATAATCGCTACTCCACGACGGGTTCGCAGGGTCGAAGATGAACACAAGCATATGGGCATTGTTCGTAAGCACGAAAACGACGAGCGCGCAGCTTATGGCGGCCACCACGCCGCGCAGAGCGGTCTCCTTGCGCCCGCAGCCGAACGAAGCCGAGCGCAAGCTCGCAAACAGGCAGATGGTGGGAATGAATATCAGGGGGACGTAGAAAAGATACCAGCAAATCTGCGCTGCGATATCGCTTACCAATGCATACTTCACAAGCACGATAAGCAGCCATGCGATGAGCAGCGCCGCAATGGCCACCAAGTAGCGGCGCACCACGGCATCGGAGCAGCGCACATACATCGACACGCCCCACAGCGTAAGCAAAGGACTCGCCACTATCATAAGACCGGTGGTGACAGATGCCCCGGTTGGGCGGGGCGCATGCAGGTCGAGAGCCGGACCGGGCACTACGCTGAGCGCCGCAGCGATCGCCGCCAACACCAGCGCCACAGCAAGCGAAACCAGAAGCACCCGAGTTTTGGGCAGGTTGTTCTTGGGCAGGTTGTTCCGCTTTTCTCTCACGTATCGACCCTCACGTATCGACCCCCACGTGCCGGCTGTCGCGCATCCGCCCCCACGTGCCGGCTGTCCGCCTTTCCTTTTCCTTCTTTTCCCGCACGGTTTCCCCGCACGACCACGCATCCATTATCGCACGAAACCTCCTCCTTCCGAACATCGTAGCGAACATGCCCAGATTAGCACCAAGAATAGAACTAGGATTGAACTAGGATTGAATGGCGCGAAACCTCGCGAATCAACCTCGCGAATCAACCTTGTCAGCCCGATAGCGCGACCCGATAGCGCGATATGGCATGATTTGGATTCCCTTACGGGCGCATCGCTGAACATCGCCGCTACATGATGGCTGGCAGGAGAAGCCGAAATGGTCTATTCCCGTTTTGAACTCGTCTTGGGCAGTTTGGCGGGGTTAGAATCTTGCGTGTTTGCCGCAGGTGCGGTAGCTTGCGCAGGCTTCGGCGAAGTTACGGTAGTGCTCGACGCAGTGGGCATCGCTCGCTATATAGCTTACCAGCCCCTCTTCAAACAGGCGCTTGGCCGGCTTGCGTTCCGAGTCTAGCCTGCCCCCGGCCACGAAGTCGGACGAGACCTGCGGCTTGCAGCCCATGCGCATCAGTTCGCGGGCAAGCCCTATGTCTGTTTGGATAGCTCGGTAGCGTTCAGAGTGCGCGATAACAACCTTGCAACCGCGCGCCTGCAGCTGAAAGGTACCGTTCAGGGTGCGCGATAACAACCTCGTAACCGCGCGCCTGCAGCTGAAAACGGTTCCCTCGTACTCCTTGAAATGATGAGGCTGGGCATGCGAGGAAAGCTCAAGCAGAAATTCGCGGGAGGGACAGCGAAATGCCAGCTTATCGGCTCGTTCGAGCGGGATTTATAGCAGCTGCGACAAAGCCCCCGTAAAAATGTGCAAGACCCGCCCAAAATTCTTTTGAACGCTCGCTTTCCTCGCGGTAGTAGCGCAGATTCGTCACCGGAAGACCAAACCAGAGCAGCAAAACACGGAAACGCCCGATTCCTGTTAAGAATTTGGAATTGAGGGGCGCTCGAGAGGTCGGCGAAATCAGCGACCTGCGGTTATGCAAAAAGCTCAGCAGCACCGAAAACGCCGGCTCCCGCAAAAGCCCTGATGGCGCATTTCCGTATTCCCCTCAATTCCAATTTCTTAGCAGGAATCAAAGTTTTTCATGTTCCAGAACCCCCCATTCCCCTCAATTCCAAATTCTTAACAGAGAGCGAGGCAGTTCAGCATCGAAGCCGAGGGGAACAGGGGGATGAGGGAGGGGTCGGAAGAATCCAGAACAGGGGGATGAGGGAGGGGCCGGAAGAAGCCAGGAAGAACGAGGACGAAGGGGAATCGGTTCCCAACCCTCGTTACGTCGCCAGATTAAGCGAGACTGCCTCGGAACATCCCGCAGGAGCGGAGCCTTCCAACATCGGCGTTAGCCGTTCGTCACATCGCCGGATTGGGTGAGGGGAATGGGATCGCCGACGAATTTCGAGGGTGGCTGCGTGATCGTCTTAAAGAAATCCTTCGTGCGAGCGGGAATTTCGCGAGCACTGAACAGAGGCTGCCCGTCGTATTGATGATAGTCGCTCGCAACGCCTATGGTTTCCATACCCAAGCCGCGTGCGGTGTAGATGGCCCGGTACAAATGATACGTCTGCGTGGCGACGACCAACCGGTTCACGCCGAACACGTGCTTTGCGCGGTACATGCTTTCGTATGTGGAAAACCCGGCGTGGTCGCAAAAGATATCTTCACTCGGAACACCCTGCTCAACGGCATAGTTCTTCATCGCACGCACTTCGTTGTAGGAGGCGGTGCCGTTGTCGCCGCTCATGATGATCTTCGGCGCCGCACCGGCAAAGTAAAGCGCTATGCCGTCGTCGAGTCTGTCCTGCAAAATTCCCGAAGGCTTCCCACCAGGCAGAACGGAAGCGCCCAACACCAAAATGGCATCGCCGTTGAATTCGGAAGCCGTCTTCTGGCTTACAATAAAATCGCGCGTAGAAAGGACGACCGCCGCATTCGTGGCTGCCAAAACCAGCACCACGGCAACGACGCACCCCGCAACGACCTGCAGCATGCGACGCACCTTTCCCTTTTTCCTTCGCCTCGACATGCTCCGATAATAGCAAACGAGCGCCGCCTTACGCGACGCCCGCCCACATTGTCACTCAAACTCAAGGGAGATTCCACGCAATAAGCGCGAACCCTTGCGGTTCGTCATCGACAATCCTACTTCGCCACAATGTTTACCAAGCGGCCGGGAACCACCACGACCTTCTTGACGTCCTTGCCCTCGATAGCGGCGGTCACGGCGGCAAGGCCTGCGGTGCGCACATCGTCTTCGGCGGCGTCAGAGGCCACCGTAATGTGCGCCTTCACCTTGCCGTTCACCTGCACCGCCAGCTCAACCTGGTCGGCCTTCGCCTGTTCGGGGTCGAATTCCGGCCACGGCTGCACGTGCACCGAATCGTCATGCCCCAAAACCGCATGCCACAGCTCTTCGGCCCAGTGCGGCGCAATGGGCGCCAGAAGCTTCACGATGACGCAAGCCACATCGGCGTCAAGCGCCCGCAAATGTTCGCATTCCACACGCACCTCGGGCGACACCTTGCGCAGATAGTCGCCTGCCGCATTGCACAGTTCCATGATAGCGGCGATGGCGGTGTTGAAGTTGTTGCGGTCGAAGTCGCAGGCCACCTTGCCCACCACACGATGACGCTCGCGGTTGAGCGCAGATGCCGCCTTCTTTCCGTCCTCAACGGATGCACCCGGTTGATAAAGCGAGTCTTCTCCAGCTTGACCAGCCAAGTCGCACACAATGCGCCATGCGCGGTTCATGAACTTGTAGATGCCGGCCAGACCACCCTCATCCCACAGCAAATCTTTATCGGGCGGCGCCATGAACAGGATATACGCACGCACGGCATCGGCGCCGTACTCGGCGATCATGTCTTCGGGCGCGATGACGTTGCCCTTCGACTTGCTCATAGTCTCGCCGTGCTCGTCTTTCACCATGCCCTGGCACAACAGGTTCTGGAACGGCTCGCCAAAGTCGAGCAGTCCTAGATCGCGCAGCACCTTCGTGAAGAAGCGGCTGTACAGAAGATGCAGAATGGCGTGCTCGATACCGCCGATGTATTGGTCCACCGGCATCCAGCGGTTCGCCTTCGCGGGATCGAACGGCGCCTCGTCGTTGTGCGGATCGGTATAGCGCAGGTAATACCAACTCGAGCACGTGAACGTATCCATGGTGTCGGTCTCGCGCTTGGCCGGGCCGCCGCACACGGGGCATGTGGTGTTCACGAACGCCTCGTGCGTTGCCAGCGTCTCGCCTGCAGCAAGATCGATGTCCTTCGGAAGGCGCACGGGAAGGTCTTTTTCGGGCACCGGCACAAGGCCGCACTTCGGACAGTGAATGGCTGGAATGGGGTTGCCCCAATAGCGCTGGCGGCTGATAAGCCAATCGCGCAGACGAAATTCCACCTTACGCCGACCGCGCCCCGAAGCCTCCAAGTCGGCCACGATAGCCGCCTCGCCTTCGGAGTGTTTGCCACCCGTCATGCCGGTATATTTACCCGATTGCACGAGCGTGCCTTCGGCCTCCATAGCCCCATCCCAGTCAACGCTGGTCACCGCACGCCCTTGCTCATCTTTGAGCTGGGGAAACAACGGGTCTTCCTCGCTCAGGATGATAGGAATGATGGGCAAGTCGTACTTGCGGGCGAACTCGAAGTCGCGCTGGTCGCCGCAGGGCACGGCCATAACGGCGCCGGTGCCGTAGTCGGCCACCACGTAG
>JAEYEL010000165.1 GCA_023403475.1 Actinomycetes bacterium | reverse complement strand
GGGCTTAGCGTGTGCGGCTTGGCCGAGTTCTTCCCGTTTCTGGTCTCGCCCGACGACTGGCCCGAGCACAAGCCGGCGCCAGGTCCGGTGGCGCACGGGTGCGACTTGCTGGGGCTTTCGGCGCGCGCGTGCCTGTACGTGGGCGACAGCCCCTTTGACATGAGGTCGGGAAACGGCGCGGGGTGCTTCACGGCCGCCGCGCTCTGGGGCATGTTCCCGGCGAACGTGCTGTGCGCGGAACGTCCCGACTACGCGTGCGAAAGCATGCGCGAGGTGGAACGGGCGGTGCTCGGCTAGCTTCCGGGCGATGTGGCCGTACGAGATCGCAACCTGCGATTCTACGGACATTCTTTTGGCGGGCGCTATCTTTTGGCGGGCGCTGATGTCGGAAGGTACCTTTAGAGGGTAAGTGCTTTCGCGACGCGCTTCAGTCCCTCGCCTACCAGGAGGGAGGGGCTTGCAAGCGCTATGCGAATGAATCCGGATCCGCTTTGCCCGAAAGATTTTCCTGGTGAGATAATGACTCCTTTTTCCCGACAACGGGCTTCGATGTCGCCGTCGGAAGCTCTTGTGTTGCGGCAATATCCACGGCCGGCGGCTCTCCTTGAGTGTCCCTTGTGAACTTCTGCGATTCAAGTCGGTCTCTTTTGCTTGGTCGCGTCGCTAGAGGCGTTAGAAAATAGCACCTTTGCTGCCATCGCGCACATCTTTGCGGAAGAATTTGCCCTTGTTGTACGTTGCCTTGCCCTCTTCGTCCTCTTCGTACCAAGGGATGCCCGCCCAGCGAGATTCGTTCGGGCCATCGCATTCGAAGGGGGCTTCTAGGTAGAATTCCGGTGCGGTGTTCTCCACGAATATCGTGACGGGGTCTTTCGCTTCGCCGAAGCAGCTGCGGTAATCGCGCACGTAATCCGGCATGGTGAACTTGGCAATATGACATGCATTTTCTAGGAGAGCTCTATCCCAGTAGCATTGCCCTTTGCACAGGGGCAGAACCTCGCAATCGCGACACTGCGGGTCGCGCAGCGGATTGTAGTCGGAAAGATGCAGCGTGTTTTCATCGGGCAGATCGAGTACGTTGAAAAACGCATGCTCCTTTTGGCCTATCCATCCTTCGCACTTGTATGCATCGCCAAGAGGGTCTATGACGTAGTAATTGTCAAGCTGACCGCGACAGAAATCGCGTACGGGGCGAAACATCCCCTCCATCACCTCGCGCGTGAAAGGCGTTTCGGCAAAGAGCTTGTGCAGGTCATGAGCGTAATCCTCGCGTGTATACAAATCGAAGGAAGAGCTGTTAAATCCGGTGTCGTTGCGGTCGAAGTCTTGACGATAGTCTTTCATGAGGCTTGGGTAGATATCGATATCATGCTCGATATGTAAATAATCGCGCAACTGTTTGAATTCCTTCATGTTGATGCGGTCGGTGTTCATATTGGCACCTACGCGTATGCCCGCCTCGCGGCAATTGTGAGCGCCCTGCACGGTAAGCTCGAAAGCGTTGCCTGTGCCCTTGGTGACGCGTCGGCGGTTATGCAGGCTTTCCATGCCGTCGATGGTAGGCATCATGTGCTCGACGCCGCAATCGGCAAGACGGTGAGCAAGGGTTTTGTCGATCATTCCGCAATTGGAGAGGATGCCGACGGAAAAGTCGATATGGCGTTCCTCGCAGATGCTGCGGAAACGTTTCGTTACGTTTTCCACCACGTCCATGCACAGCGTCGGTTCGCCGCCATACCAACTCAAAGAGAAGTCTTTGAAATGGTCTCGAGCGTATATCTTCTCGAAGAACGTGAATATCGCTTCCGCTACTTCGGGCGTGATGGTGCCGCCCGGGTTCGCTCCGCGCTCGTAGCAGTAAGGGCATTGGTAATTGCATTCGTAGGTGGGGGCAATGCAGATGGCGAACCAGTTGCTGCTGCGTCTGTCCTCGTCGAACTGGTTTTCCTGGATGTCTTGCTCGTAGCGTGCGCTTTCCACGAGTATGCCCGCCTGCATCAGCTTCTCGGCATGCGGGCCTTCGCCTGCAAGGTAGCTTTCGAACGCTTCGTCGCTAAGCACTGCGAGGCCTCGCTTGAGAGTGTTATAGACGATATGCTCTCCCGCCTCGTTTTCTGTTACGATGTTGTAGATAGATGCTTCCATAGTCCGTCTTTTCTCCTTGTTCGCTTTCCTGTTTACTTCGCTTTCCTGCATGTCGTTTCAGTGTGTGCCTGCTGGGGTTGGATGCAATTTCCGCTCGGGCAGGCTTTATCGCCGCTCGAATCCTTCGAACCCAAGGTCATGTTTTACTTGCTGAACACAAGAGCTTTGTCGCAATCTATCGCTACGTCCGCTTTGTCGCCTGCGCTGACGTTCGTCTGGGCATCAACGTAGAACTCGAGGCTAACGGCATCTTTCTTCACCACAAGATGCTTCGTGTCGCCTAGGTAATCCGATTTCAGAACGGTGAAGCTTCCTGTTCCCGATGCTCGCAAGCTAAGAGCCGATGCGCGAACGAGCGTCGTCGCGTCTCCGTCGGGCGCGCTGCAAGGGCATGAGAAGGCCGGACAAGAGAACGTGCCGTTCGAAACAGTTCCGTCAATGACGTTTCCGTCTGCGAAATAGCGTGCGATATCGAGGCTTGCGGGGTGCGTGTAGATGGTGCGCGGGTCGGCACACTGCAGCACGCGCCCGTCTTTCATGATGGCGATGCGGTCGGAAAGCTTGAGGGCTTCTGCCTGATCATGCGTTACGAGCACCATGGTCATTTCAAGGCGTTCGTGCAGCGATGCTAAAAGCTCGCGCATGTCGTCGCGCAGGTTTTCGTCAAGGCTTGAAAACGGCTCATCGAGCAGCAGCACGTCGGGCCGGGCGATGATGGCGCGCGCGAGTGCCACGCGTTGCTGCTGTCCGCCCGAAAGCTGCGAAGGGCGGCGTTTCCCGAAGCCCTTTAGTTGCACGGCGGTGAGCATCTTCTCGGCGCGTTCGATACGTTCCGCTTTGCCGACACGACGCATTTTGAGGGGGAACGCGACGTTTTCCGCTACGTTCATGTTGGGGAACAGCCTCAAATCCTGAAACACCACTACCATGTTGCGCTTTTCGGGGGGAAGATCGTCCAGACATCGATCGTTCATGACAATCGAGCCTTGGGTCTGAACGTTTAAGCCCGAAAGCGTTTTCAGAAGTGTTGTCTTCCCGCATCCGGAAGGGCCGAGAAGCGAAAAGAGCTCGCCTTGCTCTATCTCCAAATCGACAGAGTGGAGGATCTCTTTATTGTTAAGGGCGACGCAAATCCCCCGCACTTCAAGACTCATTGCAGCCACAGCACCTTTCTCGCATCATTGGACACCGAGGTTTTTGCCGTATCGTTTTACCAGTTTGTTCGAAACCACTTGGAACAGAAGGAAGAATGCGGCGTTTACGAGCACGAACAGAACAGCATACGTGGACGAGACCATGCGGTCGACCTTGCCTACCATGGGGAAGACCACAGTCGCAAGTGTTTGGACGGTGCCGCCGCTCATAAGGAACGTTAAGAAGTACTGGCAGTTCGAACCTATGAACGAAAGGCCGATCGACGACATGATACCCGGTGCAAGCGAGGGGAGCACGCCGTTCAAAAACGCCGTGATGGGATTTGCGCCCAGCACACGAGCCTGTTGTTCGAGCTTGTCGCCCGCTACCTCCGTTATATCGGTCATTATTTTGGTGGCGAACGTCACGTTGCATAGTATCTGCACCACTACAACGGCGAAGACGGAGTTTCCCAAACCGTTCGACAGGAACAAGATATTGATTCCCATGCCGAATACGACGGCAGGTACGAGCAGGGGCATAAACGAGAGCACCTCGACTATCCAGCGCAGGCGTGTGTTGAAATGAACTACTGCCCAAGCGGTGCATGTCGCTATGAAGGTTGACAGTACGGCGACACCCATGGCAAGCGCGATGGAGAAGCCGCAAACACTCCAAATATCGTAGCCTCCCTCGAAGAGGACCTCGATGCCCCTCAAGGAGAACTCCCCTTCGGCGAGAAGCGGCCAACGAGGAACGATGCAGCTGAGAAGCAGGATGACGATGGGGATGGCTATCAGGACGAATTCGACCCACACCACGATGTGCAGTACCGGGTGCGCCGCGAAACTCTTCTCGGCGTGCAGACGATGTCGCCTGCGGCGTTGGGACGACGGCGTGTTTCCCGCATCTGCCTCGCCGTTTTCCCGAAGGCCCAGGTTCGGTTTTCGTCCCTCTGCCTTTCGGGAGAGGTTTGCGCCCTTGCCATAAAGAGCCTCTTCTATGAGAGCTGCCGGTATTGTCTCGCTATTCATGGAGACCCTCTCCTTTGCTCGAGAGGATTCCGAGTTCGTTGCGACGCTGGAACAGCACGCGGAACACGATGACGAAGATTACGGACAGCGCGAGCACGACCATCGACATGGCCATGACTTCGGGTCGCCCGAGCAATCCGAGCTTGGTGTACTGATTGTATATGGCAACCGAAATGCCCGTAGGGTAGGTCATGCCCAAGAGCAGGGGAATCTCGTAGTTGCCGAACAGGCTCGTCGCCACGATAAGGAAGATGTTCTTGATGGTGGGCATGCACAAGGGCAGCGTGACGTTCAGGAAAGCCTTGGTGGAGCTTGCGCCAAGCGTTCGTGCCGCTTCGCCGAGGGATTCGGTCACGTTGCTCATCACGGTGATGATGAAAAACGTGATGAAGGGTATTTCCGCCCACGTGAACGCGACTATAATGCCGATGGACGAAGGTTTGTGAAGAAAGCCTCCTGTGAAATCGACAAGCCATTGCCACCCGAAAGTCTGTGCGAATGATACGACGAACCCGTTGCCGCCGAATATGTCGATGGTGATAAGCGCGGTGACCGTCCACGGCAGAAACATGGGGAATTTTATAATCGACCAGACGGCACCTTTGTCCTTTCCGGTTACAACGAGGGCGTAGGCCAGGACGGTGGCGAAAACGGTTCCGAGAATCGATCCTCCTGCGGCGTAGTAAGCGCTGAGAAGAATGCTTTGCAAAAGATCGTCTTTCCGGAAAACGGCAGCATAGTTGTCCAAGGTGAATCCTTGTGATAGCTTGCCGGGCATGAGCAGGCCAAACGATTGTAAGAAAGCGTAGCCGAGACCGAAGAACAAGATGAGCATCAAGGCGAAAAGAGGCAGCAGGAGAATGATGGGCGAGGCTTTCTCCCAAAATTGCCTGCGGGAATGCGCCCTGCTCTTTCCCGCAGGCAATCCGCCTCCCGGGTTTTCGGGAGAGAATTCGACGACTGCAAGCGAAGATCTACTGGGTTCTTCGGGCTTGCGGGATCTCCTAGGCGTCTCGTTGTTGTTTGTCGGAGGGTTTTTCTGCCTCATGCTTTTTCGTTTCTCGATAGGTTACCGAAAAAAGCGCCGGCACAGTTCATGTTGCGACGGCGCCTTTTCCAAGCTATCGCAAGATTACTTGCCCACAACTTCCTTGAGCCAGATCTCGGTGACGATCTTTTCGATATCGGCGGAATACTCGGGAAGAGCCTTCTCTTTCAGTTCCGCGTCGGTGCAGTTGTTCGGGCCGTGGTCGACCGATTCGAACTTCTTCTTCGTGTCGGCGTCCACTTTGGAAAGGTCGGTGACATAGCCGGCGCTCTTCTCGCATTTTTTCAACTGCTGCTCAGGGTCGAGCATCTCGTTGATGACCACGAGCGCGCCTGCCTTATTCGGAGAATTGAAAGGCACGGCCCAGTAGCTTTCGTTGGCCGGCGTGCCCTTTTCGAACAGATAGGACTTGCTTGTTGCGGGGTAGTTGCCGTCAACAATGTTGGTACCGCATCCGTACTGATCGTAGATGATGTCGATGAGGCACTCGCCGTTCTTGTACATTTCGGTGAGCGTGTTCGCGTCGGCGGGGAAGGTGGTGCCCTCCTTCCACAGGTAGGGGTTCAGGCTGCGCAGGTACTCCATGGCGGGCTCGACGGCCTCATGCACGGTGTCGTAGTTGGCCTCCATGTTCTGGAACTGCTCCCAGCCGCAGATGTTGTAGATGATCGCGCGGATGAACGCGGCACCAAGGTAGAATTCCGACGAGGTGTAGGTCACCTTTCCGGGGTATTTCTTGCAGAACTCGGCGAAGGCTTCGACGGTGGTTATATCTTCGGGCGCCACGCCGTCGTCCTTGATGATGTTCACCTGGTAGCGTCCGAACGGTGCCTCGTAGCCTTCGATAGGGAAGGTGAAGTCGTAATTGGTGAGCGTGTCGCTCTTGTCGATGTACTTGTCGAAGTTCGGCAGTTTGTCGGTGATGGGGCCGAAGTACCCGTCGACGCGCATAGGATCGGCGAAGATGTTGCCGTTGACCCAGCCGATGTCGAACGTGCCCGCGTCGTCGGCGGTGCCGGCGGATACTGCATCGAGGATGAGCGTGGAAATGTCGCCGTCCTTCATGTAGTTGAGCGTGATGTCGTATTTCTGCTTGAGGGCAGGGGTGAGATCGTTGATGACCCATGAGTTGAGCTGTTCGTTTCCGCTGTAGCCGCAGTAGGTTACCGTGGTGCCCTTGGCGGCTTCGAGCACCGCGTTCCAGTCGGAGTAGTCAAGCTCCGCTTTCGTATCGTCGGCTTTCTTGTTGTCCGCGCCGCTACCGCCGCATCCGAACAGCGCACCCGAGCTGGCGATGAAGAGTGCCCCGACACCCAGCCCTTTGATCATCGTGCGACGGGTGATGCCCTTTTTCAGGGCGGGCTGTCCGTTGAAGTTGTCGAGCCCCATGTCCTCGAGCTTTGCATCTTCGATGTGATCCATGTTCGTACCTTCCTTAAGGTTGTCGCAGATTTTCTGCGCCTAACTTGTCGTAGGCCATTATAAGACTTAGTCATATAATTGCAATAGCATTTTATGGGATAATGTGTATTATTATGCTGCGAAGTAAGTGGAGCGATAGAATGGGCGACGGAAGCGACAGAAAGGGAACTGGATGAAAAGGCGCGTATACCTTGATAACGCAGCGACTTCTTTTCCGAAGCCGCCCGGTGTTGCCGATGCGGTGGTGGAATACCTCAACGACGTGGGATGCAACCTGAATCGTGGCGGGACGACGGATACGTGCGTGCTGCACAAGGTCGCAAAAGACACAAGAACGCTTCTCTGCAAGCTGTTCAATGGACCTTCTCCCGACAACGTCATCTTCACTCAGAATGTGACGATGAGCCTGAACTACGTGATGAAAGGGCTTCTGCACGCAGGAGATCATGTGTTGGTGAGCGCTATGGAGCACAACGCCGTCACGCGCCCGCTTCATCAGCTCGAGGCGAAAGGTGTTGCTTGGGATGTCATTCCTTGCGACGAACGGGGGTGCATGGACGTAGGCGCTCTAGAGGGACTTGTCCGCGAGAGCACGCGAGCCGTGATATGCACCCATGCCTCGAACGTATGCGGAACCATCATGCCTATTCGCGAGATTGGCGAAATATGCAAAAGGCATGGTGTCATCTTCATTCTCGATGCTGCCCAAACAGCCGGCGTGCTGCCCATAGATATGGTGAAAGACGGTGTTACCATTCTATGCTTTACCGGGCACAAAAGCCTGATGGGACCTCCGGGCATCGGCGGTTTCGTCATTCCCGACGACCTTGCGCAGCAGATAGAACCCATCGTCTCGGGGGGAACAGGCATCGAATCTGATTCCGACGACATGCCCACGAAGCTGCCCATGCGCTTCGAAGCGGGAACGGCTCCGCTCATGAGCATGTACGGGTTGCGGGTCGCCCTGCAGTTTTTGGAAAGCGAAGGGATAGATCGTATTCATGCGCGTGAAATGGAGCTGTGGGAGTATTTCTTGGCGGGTCTTGATCGCCTCCCTTCGCTGAGGATTCACGGTACGCGCAGCCGCCTGTCTTCCGTCGCCGTGGTTGCATGCGATATGCCGGGATATCGCATTGGCGATCTGGCTTATCTGCTCGATCACGACTTCGGCATTGCGACGCGCTGCGGTGTGCACTGCGCTCCCCATGCCATCAAGAATATGGGCGTGTTTCCGGAAGGCGTTCTGCGCTTCTCGTTCGGCTACTTCAACACCGAAGACGAACTTGACTATACGCTCGATGCCATAGGAAAATGTTTAGAGCAGATGAAGGGATAGGCAAATCGACATCAACATATGATGCCTTGTGCCAAAAAGCTGAGTTGGGCAAAACACGGAAACATCCGATTCCTGTTAAGAATTTGGAATTGAGGGGCTTTCGGAAGGTCAACGAGAATCGCGACCTGCGGTTATGCAAAAGGCTCAATGGTGCCGAAAGTATCGGTTCCTGCAAAAGCCCTGATGGCATGTATCCTCGTTCCCCTCAATTCCAAATTCTTAACAGGAATCAGGCTTTCTCTTGTTCTGCGGTCTCTTATGCGCGCCCGCCGTCGTTTGCCAGACTCCTCAAAGCTTGGAACCAGTTGCCAGGAATAAGGTCTTGTGATTTGCTGTCCCACATGATGGATATCTTGGCCACCTCCGTCAGATCCTCTATGGGTACGAATGCGATGGTGCTCTCGTATTTTGCCTTATGGTGCCCGAATACCAGCGAAACTCCCTCGCCCGATTCTATTTGGTAGATAAGCGAAGGGATATCCTGATAGTACGAAGCGGGTGTAATGCCAAGCTCATTTGCGCGTATAGCGCAGCTGAAGAAGTCGTACATGAACCCCATCGCTTTCGGATCTGGGAAAACGATGGGCTCTCTTGCCAAACGTTTGAGGGAAATCGATTCCGCTTTTGCCAAACCATGTTTCTTTGGAACGGCGGCGAAATAGTGGTCTTCCCGCAGCGGCACGCGATTGGTGATGGCGCCTATATATCCGTTGACGTCCATAGTGATAGCGATATCGACCTTTCGCTCGATGAGTGCGTTCATGAGCTCTCCGTATTCTAGTGCGCGGTATTGAGGAGAGACATCCTTGGCGGTTCGAGCGAGCGCTTTCGTGATGCGAGGCAAGTGCTCTCGTCCTGCATCGTATATATAGCCGATACGCAAAACATGCTTGCTCTCTTGCTTGAGCTGCTTCACGTGATCGATGGAATTGTCATAGGCGTTGATGGTCATTTTCGAATCGCGCAGAAAGCTTTTCCCAACGTTTGTCAATCTGACGTGATGGGAGTCTCTAACGAAAAGTTTCGCCCCCAATTCGTCTTCCATTGCCGCAATATGTCTGCTCAACGCCGATTGTGTGATGTAAAGGTTCTTTGCCGTTTGGCTGAAGCTCATGGTGCTGGCCAGAATGATGAACTCCCTGATATGCTCCGTTTGCATGAATCATCCCCCCGTTCGTTTGCAACGCACACGTCGTGCTGCGCTTCGGTTTTCGCACGACGAATTCGTGCGCTCTGCGAAACGCAAAGTGCATAAGCTATGCGAATAATACAACACCAATGGCGTCTTCTGCACCGTATATTGCAAATCATAGATTTCGGAAAGGAGGTACGGGGAGCGCCGAACGGGGTGAATGGAGTTGGTAGCGACGCGTTCGGCTTATGGTTGAAAGCCAAGGGGAAAGCCTTTGGATTGCATGTATGTTCCAATTGTAATAGCGAAAGGGGAGATGTCCTGTGCTTGGTATGCTCGGTATTGTTTTGGCGGTTGCCGCACTTGTCGTGCTCGCGTGGAATCGTTGGAATGCCATCGTGTGCGCGCTCATTGCTACGCTTGTCGTCGGCATTTTCAACGGTTTCGGTGTGTGGGGGACGCTGACTGACTATTTTCTGCCTGCAGCAGGTAATTGGGTCACCACGTTCATTCTCATGTTCTTGAGCTCGGCTATGTATGCAAAAGTTCTTGGTGATAGCGGTGCGGCGAACCGTATAGCGCAGTGGATTCTCGAAAAAGCAGGCGAGAAGTTCATTTATCCGATTCTTATCCTCATCTGCATGGTTCTTACCTATGGCGGAATCAACGCTTTGGTGATAGTGTTCGTTTTCTGGCCTCTGGCCGTTCCTATTGCTCGAAAGATGAACAAACCTCGCTACATTTTTCTTGCCATAATGTACATGGGTCTTTTGGGTGGAGCCAACATGGCCATGCCGGGGTCTCCTCAAACCGGTAACGTGGCCGCTGCCACCATCTTGGGTACTTCGGGAACCGCCGCACCTGTTTTCGGAATCGTTGCGACGGTCATCTGGTTTGCGTTCGATGTCTGGTTCACCTTCTTCCTTGATAAATGGGCTACGAAGAAGGGTCACACCTTTGAGGAAGGCGTTGGCATTGCCATGCCCGGACGAGATATGGCAACTTGCCCGAGCATGGCTCGCTCCATCATTCCGCTCGTTGTGCTCCTGGCGTTGTTCGTCGTCTTCGGAAACGGGCTTGGCCCCATTGCGAAGATGCCTGCAACGGTTGCCGTGACATCGGCGAACGTTATTGCCACGCTTGTTTGCCTAGCTTTGAACTACAAGTATTACGCAAAGGCTGAAAGCGGGGTTTCCGCCGTCGAGGGAATGAAGAAAAGCGTATTCGACGGAGTGGTGAGTGGGTTCAGCCCTGCTATCACCATGCTTTGCATGGTTTCCTTTGCCGCAGTGCTTTCTGCTACGCCTGCGTTCAGTTACCTCATCGATATAGCTCTGCATTCGGTTGATAACCCCTATTTCCAAGCGGTTATAGCCACGCAGCTTTTGGGCGTTATCTGCGGTTCTGCCGGAGCAACTTCCACGTCGGTTTGCAACACGTTCGGTACCGAATGGCTTGCCGTGCCCAATGTCAATGCCGAAGCGCTCACGCGTATCGTGTCCATTGGCGCGGCTGGGTGCTCGACTGTTCCTTATTCGGGCGGCCTGTTCGTGAACTTGGACGTTACCGGATGCCAGATGAAGCATGTATGGCCGCAGCAGTTCATAGCTTGCGCTATACCTGCTATCGTTCTTTGCGTCATCGGCGCGGCGCTTGCCTGCGCGGGGCTGATGTTTTAGCTCGCAACCTTTGCGCCCGCATAGTTCGATGAAAACCGTGCGGGCGTATTCCGAAAGGGAAGGGGGTAGGGGGCGCGTATGTGTTACTGCTGCTGCAACTGCGGGAAATGTACAGGACAGGTGCGTGAGCCCATTCCCGTGGGGTTGTGCCCTTTGTGCCAGCACGAAAACCCTCCAGGAGCCGCAATCTGCGAGGCGTGCGGAAAGGCTTTGCCCGCTCCGCCTGGGCGCTTGGGCGGAGCAAGAGAAAGGAACGGACGATAAGAGGAGTCCTTTTGAAAGGCGAGAAGAGAAGACGAAGCGAGAGGAGAAAGGAAACCGTGGAAAAGGAATACAAGACTATCGAGCACGCCAAGCCGTGGCGTTATCAGGCAGATGACGGTTTGACCGTTACGCGCGGAAGCGCTTGGTCGGGGCCGGGATGCCATCTGGGCTGCGGTGTGCTTCTATACACCGACAAGAACGGGAAGTTGGTGAAGGTTGAGGGTGACCCGGAAAACCCTTTCAACAAAGGGCGTCTGTGCGTGCGCTGCTTAGATGCCATGGAGGCGGTGTATCACAAGGATCGCCTGACAACCCCTATGAAGCGCGATCCTTCCAAGCGCGGTAAAGACGAATGGGAGCCTATCACATGGGACGAGGCGTACGATCTTATCTACCAGAAGTTCGATGGCTTTCGTAAGGAATACGGTGCGCAGAGTGTGGCGTTCTTCCAGGGAACCGGGCGCGATATCGCGCCATGGATAACTCGCTTTGCATGGTCGTTCGGCAGCCCGAACAACGTGTTCGGCATGTCTGGCAACTCGTGCTATGGTCCGCGCGTGGCGGGTGCCATGTGCGTGACGGGTTCGTTCTGGGTGGGTGATTACTCACAGCAGTTCATCGATCGCTATGATGATCCCAATTGGAAATGCCCCGAGGTCATTGTGGTATGGGGCAACAATCCGATCAAGTCGAATTCGGACGGTTTATATGGTCACTGGGTTGTGGACTGCATGAAGCGCGGTGCGAAAATAGTGACAGTTGACCCACAGCGTATCTGGCTTGCCAACAAGGCGGAGGTTCATCTACCCATACGGCCCGGTACTGATGCGGCAATGGCTTTGGCCATGCTCAACGTCATCATCAACGAAGACCTCTACGATCACGAGTTCGTGGAATATTGGACATACGGCTTTGAAGAGCTTGCCGCGCACGTTCAGGAGTGGACGCCCGAGAAGGCCGAGAAGATCACGTGGGTTCCCGCTGAGAAAATTCGCCAAGCTGCGCGGGTCATTGCTGCGGCCGATGGCTGCGTGTTCCAGTGGGGCGTGGCGGTCGATATGCAGAAGAACGCCGTTGCCGCCGGCCACGCCATCACCTGCATTCAGGCTATTACGGGTAATGTGGACAATCCTGGTGGCATGATATGCCCAGACTACATTCTTATGTATTTCAGCGGTTGGGGTCGCGAGCTGCTCGATCCTGAAAAGCGCAAGAATCGTATCGGCGATTCCAAGTATCCCATGGTGGCAGACGCCTATTCCAAGGCTGATGCTGACGAGGTGTATTCCGCCATTATGACGGGCAAAAACGAGAAGGGCGAGCCGCATCCCATGAAGGGCGCTTGGATTCAGACGACGAACTTTCTGGTGAACACCGCGCCGGATCCGGAATATCTGATAGAGGCGTTCCATAAGCTGGAATTCGTGGCCGCCATCGACCTGTTCATGACTCCTACCATCATGGAACTTGCCGACGTGGTTCTGCCTGCGGCCTCCTTCCCCGAACGTCAGGGTATTCGCATTGGTGACGGTGTGCAGCGTGCCGAGACCATCAATCGCGCAGTCGATAGGCGTGGCGAGGGCATAGACGTGCGCAGCGACATGCAGGTGAATCGCGAGTTGGGCAAGCGTTTCAATCCGGAAGCTTATCCATGGGATAACGAGGAAGATATGTTCTCGAGCATCTTTTCGGAAACAGGCATGCGTTTCGAAGAGGTGCGCGAGAAAGCGCCGGTATATCTGCCGTTCGAATACTATAAATATAAGACAGGCAAGCTGCGTGCCGATGGCCAACCTGGGTTCAACACACGCACCGGGCGCATCGAACTGTGGTGCACGTTGTACAGCAGCTACGGCCTCGACCCGCTTCCGGTATACGAAGAGCCCATGCACAGCCCCTATCGCACGCCGGAAGAGTACGAGCAGTTCCCGGTTGTTCTGACCACGGGTTCCCGCAATTGGAGCCTGTTCCACAGCGAGCACAGGCAGATTCCGCGCATGCGTGCACTACATCCCGATCCAACGGTGATTGTGCCGCCTGACGTGGCCGAACGTTTCACCTTGAAGGACGGTGAATGGGTGGTGCTACGCAACCAGTTCGGAAAGTGCAAGCGCAAGGTGGTCATCGATCCTGCCATGGCGCCCGGCATTGCCAGCACCGATCATGGTTGGTGGTTCCCCGAAAGCGAAGGCCGCTCCGAGGAAGACGGCCTGTTCGGAGCCTTGGAATACAACTGCAACATGCTGTTCAAATTCGATCAAGGCAAATCCGGTTTCGGCTGCGACTACAAGAATATGCTGGTTACAATCGACAAGGTGGAGGAGTAAAACATGGCTACGGGAATTCTGGTCGACTACGAGTTCTGCACGGGCTGCCACACCTGCGAGATAGCCTGTGCAACATCCCACGACGTGCCGAACGATCGTTGCGGCGTGCATGTGCATCACGAAGGGGCATGGGAAATTCGCGAGGACGTGTGGCAAGATACGTACGTACCAGTTTTCACTGACGTATGCAATCTCTGTGCTGCGGGCGAGGCGGCGCATGACGGCGTGCCCATGTGCGTGCATCATTGCCAAGCAAACATCATCAGGATAGGCGAGATGGAAGATCTGGTGAAAAGCCTTGTCGCCAAGCCGAAGCAGTTGCTTTATTCGATTTAAAAATGAACAGCGGACTCGAGCAACGGGCTGTGCTTCCGCTGCTCGAGTTCCAGAAGGCAACGGGCTGCGCCCTTGTTGCCTTCGTTTTCCGACGCGTATTGAAAGGGTAATGTATGTGTTTCAGACCTGCCGCGCTGAGCGCAGATAAAACATGTTCCAAGTGCGGGGCTACGGTCGGTGCGATCGATACCGTGTGCCCGCAATGCGGTGCCGAACTGCCCGCAGCTCCCGCGATGCCGGGCGTGCCCGGAGCGCCAGGTGCTCCGAAAGCCCCAGGTGCTCCAGGGACACCTGGGAGGCCTGCCGCGCCGAAAGCCCCAGGTGCGTAAATTCCGGAACGCGAGTTTCGATAAGGAAGATTTTGGAAGAGGGGGTGTGTCATGGTTTCTCTTGATGCTGCAGCCGAGTCTCAGGGTTTCACTATGCGCCAACTGGTGGGCTTTCTGTTGGCGGTCGCGTCCGTTTTCGTTGCGTTCTTCATTCCGGGTACGGAGAGCTTGTCTCACGAGGCCATAACGGCCATTGGCATTCTGCTCGGTGCTGTTTTCATGTGGTTATGCGGAACGATGGCCACAGGAGTGGTCGGTTTGGCCTGCTGCTTGGCTTTGTTCGTTTTAGGAGTGACGCCGAAGTTTTCCGATGCCTTTTCTGGATACACCTCCACAACCACATGGTTTGTGCTGGGTGTGTATTGCATGACGACGATCATGCAAAAAAGCACTCTTGGTGTGCGTCTGACCAAGCGATTCATTTTGTGGGCGGGCAGCGATTCTCGGAAACTTGTTCTTGCGATAATGGGGGTTACCGCGCTTTGCTCAATGGTGATGACCGATACGGGTGCCGTTGCGCTCGGCTTGAGTTTCGTCGTTCCCTTGCTCGGCCTTGTCGGTGCGGTGCGCGGCAGATCGAACTTGGGAAGGTGCCTTCTTCTAGGGGTTTCGCTTGGTGCCCTTATAGGAGGGTTCACCACGCCGTGCGGCCATTCGTTGAACGTGCTTAGCATCGGGATACTCGAACAGACGACGGGGTTGACGATAAGTTTTCTTAACTGGATGATCTACGGTGTTCCCGTGGGGGTTGTGGTTCTGTTTGCGGCGTGGCTTTTCTTGGTTAAAACGTTTCCGCCTGAAATGGTTACACAGGATAAAATCGATGAACTCATGGCGAACCAGTTTCAAACAGGCAAGTTTAACGCCCATGATGCAAAATGTCTCGTTCTTATGATAGCGCTTCCCGCATTGTGGATAGCGGGCAACTGGGTTCCTGCGCTTAATCCCACGACGGTGGCACTGTTGGGCCTGCTTCTGCTGTTTGTGCCTGGCATGAACATCGTATCGTGGCATGATTTCGAACATCTTGCCAGTTGGAACTTGTTCCTCTTCTTTGGCGGGGTTCTGTCTATCGGGGGTGCTATCAAGTCAACTGGCGCTGCCGATTATATAGCTTCGCTGTTCCTTGGGTCGGGCATTCTCGATCTTCCCGTGTTCGCCTCGCTCATTGTCATAGCGGTGTTTCTGTATCTTATCCACACCATCTGCCCTATCTCTCCTGCATGGTGCGCGATATTCCTTCCGCCGCTGCTCGTGTACGCCCAAACAGTTGGTTTGGCGGAAATGGCGCCGACGTTTCTGATTGTGTGCTTGATAGCAGGAAGCTACCTTATCCCCTTGTGTCCTGCCATGAACATGACATATGATACGGGTTGGTACACCTTTGGCGATACCGCGAAAGCAGGGTGGGCACCATCCATCGTTTTGGTGACGGCTGCCACATCGTGGGTGTTCTTTCTAGGTTACGTGCTCGGGTTTATGTGACGGTTGAATCGTAGCTTCTCTTTGCGAAAGGGATCTTTCGCGCTACGAAGGGCTCTTTCGTACGAAGGAGCCCTTCTGAATGTTATACGGCGGACAGCACCTTCTCGGCCTCCTTTATCGCGGCGTCGCGTAGGAAGGCTGATCGCAGCTCTCCTCTCGTTTCTGCCGCACGGCGAATGATTCTGCCTTGCAACGCCGGTACTTTGAAGGTGAGCACTTCAGGCGGTTCGTCGCACATCTGCGGTCTGCCTACGCTCACCGCGCCCGACTTGCCAAGGAACCCCGTCTTTCCTTCGCAAAGAAGAGCATCCATTTTTTCTATATCCTCGTCGCTCACGATGGAGCCTCTAGCCAATTCGTATTCCATGTTCAATCTCTTTATTTTTAATACTAAATTAAGAAAAAAGCAAATCGTATGCGGTGGATGGACGGCGAGGTTGCTCTTTTTTGCGATTTGGTGCATTATGAAAAGAGGCTGCTACTGGCGCTCGCGGCGCAGGAGCTGCGGGCGGAAAGTAGCGGGAAACCGTGGAATAGGAGGCTTATCATGGCAGCTATTGGCGACGGATTCAAGAACATTTTTCTGGCCGGCATCGGCGCTATGGCCATAACGGCCGAAAAGGGCAAGGAGCTGGTCGATCAGCTCGTGGCCAAAGGAGAGATAACGGTCGAGCAGGGCAAGCAGATAAACACCGAGCTCAAGCACAAGGCCGCATCGACGGTAGCGGGTGTGCGCGACGATTTGCTTGAAGCGCACATGAAGACCATGACGCCCGAAGAGCGCGCGGCGTTCTTGGAGCGTGCGGCGGAAATTGCCGCGAAGGTTGATGCCTGCGCGGTCGAAGTCGAAGGCGAGGTCGTGGAGGAGGCCGCCGAAGAAGCCGCTGCTGAAGGGGCTGCCGCCGAGGCGTGCGAGAAACCCGCCGAGGCGTGCGAGAAACCCGCCGAGGCGTGCAAGGACGCCGACAAGAACGAGCCCCAAGAACCTAGCGCCTAGCCCTTGCGGATATGGCGGAAAACACGCTTCTCAGATACTTCTTCAATTCCAGGGCGGATGTTGACCCGGAAGATCGGTTCCACCTGAACCGCAAGATGCGCATGCGCCGTTTGCGCGAGATATCGGACATCCTGCGCAAGCATCGCTTCCTGCGCGGCTTCGAGCCGGAGGAGTTCCGCTCGATGCTGGAAGACTTAGGGCCGAGCTTCGTGAAGATCGGGCAGACGCTTTCCACGCGCTCTGAGATTCTTCCGAAGACGTATCGCGACGAGCTGGCGAAGCTGCAGATGGAGTGCGACCCGCTGCCGTTCGAAGAGATGCTCGGCGCACTTGACGAGATCTACGGCGAGAAGCGGCGCGAGATATTCGTCGAGATAGACGCCACGCCGCTGGGGTCGGCATCGCTTGCGCAGGTGCACAAAGCTCGCTTGGCGAATGGCGATGTGGCGGCGGTGAAAATCCAGCGTCCCGGCGTGAAGATCACGATGGCGCAGGATATCGACATCATGCGCATGGTGGCGCGGCAGGCGTCAAGGCTTATGAAAGACGAGCAGATGCTCGATTTGCGCGACGTGGTGGAAGAGCTGTGGGCCACGTTTCTCGAGGAAACCGATTTCGCGCGCGAGGCGGCCAACTTGGAAGAGTTCGCACGGCTGAACAAAGACGTGGCGTTCATTGGCTGCCCGCGCGTGTATCCCGAACTGTGCAGCGAGTACGTGCTGGTCATGGAGTATGTCGATGGCATCCCCATCCATGCGACCAGCCGCCTGCGGGCTGCCGGCTACGACCTTTCGGAAATTGGCGAGAAGATTCTGGACAATTACGCCACGCAGATTCTCGATCACGGGTTCTTCCATGCCGACCCGCATCCCGGCAATCTGATTATCAGAGACGGCAAGATAGTCTACATAGACCTTGGCATGATGGGACGGCTTTCCCCGCGCGACCGTGCGGGGTTCGGAAACATCATCCACGCGGTCGGCATGGAAAGCGCGACGCAGCTCAAAGACGCGCTGCTCTCCTTCGCAATAGCGAAAGACAACGCTGCCATCGACCACCCGCGCTTTCTGGCCGACTTGGACTTGCTTTTGAAAGACTACGGCTCGTGCGATGTGGCCGATATTGACATAGGCCAGTTCCTCACCGATGTGTTCATGCTCACGCGTTCGTGCAAGGTCACGCTTCCTGCCTCCATCACGAGCGTTTCGCGCGGCATCGTGACGCTTGAGGGGACTATCGCCGATTTCGTTCCCACCGACAACGTGGTGGGCATCATCAACGCGCACATTCGGCGCTCGAAAAGCAAAAGGGATGAGCTGACGGACGCGATGCAGGATTTGGCGCTCGCGCTGCGCTCGTCGTCGCACGGCGCGCTCGAAGCGGCCCGTTACTCAGGCGAGGCGTTGCAGATGCTCACGCGCGGACAGCTCAAAATGAACATGGAGATGCTAGGGTCGGACGCACCGCTTTCCAAACTGTCCAAAATAGTGAATCGCCTGACCATCGGCATTATCATTGCGGGGCTGTTCATAGGCTCGTCGATGCTTTCCTTGTCGGGCATGGAGCCGCGCCTCCTAGGCGTTCCCCTGCTGGCGTTTTTCGGCTACCTAGGCGCCGCCGTGCTTTCGATATGGGTGGTCGTGGATATCTGGCGGCGCAGGTTGTAGGGCTGCGCCGCCGTGGCGTCGCGATTTTTGAGGCACCGTGGCCTTTATCGCGCAACGTGGCGTTTGTTGGCGCGGCGCTCTTTGTGCTCTCCAAACGAGCGTATGTCGGTAACGTTTGCGGGGCGGCTCTTCTGACGCTTGGCGGAAGAGCCTTTGCCTCGGCTTCCGCGATGATCCGCGCGGTTACCATGGCGCTCGTCGCGCCGACCGCCGAAGTCTCTCTCCGATCGGTTGGAGGCGCGATACGGAGAACGCGATTCCGAGCGGTTTCCCTCGCGGTCGAACGAGCGGAAATCCTTGCGGTTGCCGTCGTGCTTTTTCGAGCGATTGTCTGCGCGGTCATACGAACGGCTGTTCTTGCGATCGAAAGAGCGACTGTCTTTGCGCCCGTAAGATTGGCCGTTCTTTCCACCATATGACCAGCCATTTTCGTAGTTTTCTACGCGGTCGCGATAAGATGATCCCTCGCTATTGCGGAATTGGCCGCCCTTCTTGTCGCGATAGCGCGCATCTTTGCCGCCACGAAAATCGTTCTTGCGAAAATCGTTGTCGCGACGGCGTGTGTTTTCGCTGCCGCGAAAATCGTTGTCGCGCCGGTCGTGCTGGTCATACCGATCGCGCCGGTCGTATCGGTCGCGCTTGTCATGCCGGTCGTATCGGTCGCGCTTGTCATGGCTTTTGTGCGAGCGGTTTCCCCCACGGTCGTATGCGCGATCTCCTTTGCGGCTTGCGAAGCGATCCTCGGAGCGCTCGGTCGAGCGCTCGTTCGTGCGAGCGCCCTTGTGCTGGTTGGCGAACTGTTCCGCGCGACGTTCTTTGCGGTTTTTCGGTCGGAATTCCTCTTTGCCGCCTTTGCCGGAAGGCAGATCGCGCTTCTTTCCTTCGGATCCGCTCGAGCGACGTGCGTCGCTTGCAGACCTCTCGGAGCGGTTGCGCTGGTTTCCGCGCTTGCGGCTGCTGCGACCCTTACCGCCCTTGCCGCCGTTGCCGCCCTTCGCAAGGAGGGAGGGGTCAAGCTCGTAGGTTTCCATTTCCATGAGGGGAATCTCGCGGTTGATGAGCTTTTCCACGTCGCGCAAAAGGCGCTTCGTGTCGGGGCTGACGAACGAGATGGCGTACCCTTCCTCGCCTGCGCGGCCGGTGCGGCCGATGCGGTGCACGTAATCTTCCGGCATGTCGGGCAAGTCGTAGTTGATAACGTGGTCGACGCCCGTCACGTCGATGCCGCGAGCGAGCACGTCGGTGGCCACAAGGATATCGACCTTACCGCGTCGGAAGCTTTCGAGCGCGCGCCTGCGCTTGCTTTGCGACTTGTCGGAATGGATGGACTCGGCCGAAAAGCCGGCATCTCGCAGCATCTCGGCGCACTCCTCGGTGCGGTTGCGTGTGCGCGCGAACACGATGACGCGTTCGGAACCCTTTTCTCTCAAAACCGCTTGCAGAAGCTCCGCCTTGTCGCGCTGCGTGACGGGCATGATGAACTGCGCGACCGTCGCGGCGGTTTCGCCCTTGTGGGCTATCTGCACCACGGCGGGATCGCGCAGAAGCGAGCCCAAATTGTTCTCGATGGATTTGTCGATGGTGGCCGAGAACAGAAGCGTTTGGCGCTCTTTCGGCGTGGCTTCCACAATGTCGGTCACGTCGGGCAGAAATCCCATGTCGAGCATGCGGTCGGCTTCGTCGAGCACGAGCACCTGAATGCTGCCCAGGTCGGCAACGCCGCGCTCCATGAGGTCTTTCAGGCGTCCCGGCGTGGCTATGAGCACGTCGGTGCCGCCGCGCAGCTCACGGATTTGAGGGCTGTAGGAGGTGCCGCCGTACACCGTGGTGGCGAAATGCCCCGTCGCGCGCGCTATCTTGATGCACGTGAACGAAATCTGCTGGGCAAGTTCGCGCGTGGGGGTTACCACGAGCACGCGCGGTGCGCGCCTGCCGCGCCCGGCGCGGGGAAGCGTGCTTAAAATGGGCAGCAGGAACGCAGCGGTCTTTCCCGTGCCGGTGCTGGCGGCGGCAATAAGGTCGCGCCCTTCGAGCACGATGGGAATAGCCTGCTCCTGAACGGGCGTGGGGGTTGCGTACTCCAAGCGCTCGACAGCTTTGAGCGCGTCTTTGGACAAGCCGAGGTCGGCAAATGCAGTCATGTGGTATTCCTTTCTCGTTGGTTCGCACCCGCACCCTGCGGTGTGCATTGCGCTTAACCCGAGCCGCCATCTCAATCTTGTGGCGAACCGCGCGACCTGTGCGCTGCGGTTTGGCCTGCCTTGGGCGTATGTTCGCGTCCGCCCGCGTTTCTTGCGGGAGTTGTTTTTTTGGCAAGCCGTGCGCAAAAAGAACCGAGAAAGTATTTCGTGCAAAGCGACCTTGCAGTATGAACCTTCTTGAGCGTAGGTGCGGGCGCATTTGCAAGAAATCGCATTATGCACACGAATGGTGAGAAAAGGGAGGAAGAAAAGGAGGGAGGTGGGGGCAAGAGAAGGAGGGAGGCGGGAAAAGATGCAAGAAGCAAGCGCAAGGAAAGTTCGCAAAGAAAGGAATAAGAGAAAGAACAATATCGATTCTAGTTTGACATTATTCCGAATTAAAATCGGCAATGTTCCTTTCTCGGGTATACTGCATATACGCGAAATTTCGAGCAGAGGCGCTGCCCTATGGCCGAGGCTATTGAAGAGGCGCTGTCTTATGGCCGATGCTGCTGCCGATGCAAATTGCGAACGGAGGTGCTGCCCTATGGCCGAAATGATCTCGGTAAAAGAAGCGGCAATACGGTGGAACATAACGGAGCGAAGAGTTTCGACCCTGTGCAAAAATGGAAAAATTGCCGGAGCGGAAAAGCGAGGGAACCGTTGGATGATTCCGGCCGGCGCGCAGAAGCCGGCAGATAGAAGGATCAAGTCGGGCGCTTATCGGAAAAAGGTGCGAACGGCAAGACTTCCTTTGCCCGTCGGCGTGTCCAATTACTGTTTGGCGTCCTCGGAGTATTATTACATCGACAAGACGATGATGATCAAAGACTTCATTGACGAGCGGCCTCTTGCAACCTTGTTTACTCGTCCCCGTCGCTTCGGCAAGACCCTCAACATGGATATGCTCCGCACTTTCTTCGAGAAGAGCGACAAGGATACTTCCGTTTACTTTCGGGATAAGAAAATCTGGGCTTGCGGACAGAAATATCGAAACCATCAAGGGAAATATCCGACGATCTTCCTAACTTTCAAGGACGTGAAGTTCAACACTTGGGAAGAGACTTTTGCGGCGATTCGGGACACCTTCGCCAAAGAGACCCAACGTCACGAGGAACTTCGAGAAAGCGACAAATGCGACGAATACAGCAAGCAAATCTATAAAAAGCTGGCGAGTGGAAAGGTCAGCGAGGTCGAGCTCGCCTCTGCGCTGTTGGATCTTTCCAAGATGCTCTGCAAGCATTACGACATTGCGCCGATTATCATCATCGATGAGTACGATACACCGATCCAGCAGGGGTATGTGAAGGGCTATTACGATGAGATAATCCAGTTTATGCGCAACCTGTTTTCAGGAGGGTTCAAAGACAACCAATGTCTATCCTTCGGTTTTCTTACCGGCATTTTGCGAGTTGCCAAGGAAAGTATTTTCAGCGGGATGAACAACCTTTCCATCAATTCCGTGTTGGACAACAAATACAGCGCCTATTTCGGCTTCACCTCAGACGAGGTGAGGGAAATGGCGGAATACTATGGCGCCGCCGATAAATACGGCGAGATTTGCCAGTGGTACGACGGCTATCGTTTCGGGAAAACGGAGATATTCAACCCGTGGTCGGTGATCAGCTATTTCAGCAACGAATGCGAACCGAGGCCGTTTTGGGTCTCCACAGGCAGCAACGATATTATCGGGGAGGTTTTGGCAGGAGCGGATGCCGAGATTTACAGCCGCCTGACTTCTCTGGTCAACGGCGAGACGTTCACCACCTTTATCGATACGAGTGTGATCTATCCGCAGATAAAGAGCAATCCGTCTACAATCTACAGCTTTTTGCTGGTTACGGGCTATTTGAAGGCGCTGAAAACTACGCCGTCCTTCAGCGGGGATTTCATGTGCGAGGTCGCCTTGCCCAATCGGGAGATTTCCCTTGTCTACAACAAGGAGATTTTGCAGCGGCTGGAAAACTTGATTCCTCAGTCTATAGCCATCTCCATTCAGGAGGCAATCTTTTCCGGCGACAGCGTAAGGTTGAAAACGCAGATCCAGACGTTGCTTGTCCAGTCGGCGAGTTCCTTTGACGTTGCCGGGGAGAATTTCTATCACGGCTTCATGTTGGGTCTGTGCGCCTTGATGGGCGGCTCTTTCGTGACATCCAATCGGGAATCCGGCGACGGGCGCTACGATATCCAGTTAAGGCCCGCCAAGAAGGGGCTTCCGGGTATTCTGATCGAGTTGAAAGCTGCAAAGGAATGCAATGAGGCGAAGCTGAAGAAGCTGTCCGAAACGGCATTGCGGCAAATCGACGACAAGAACTACGATGCCGAGATGACGGCAGCCGGAGTTGAAACGATTTACAAGTACGGTGTGGCTTTCAGCGGAAAAAGGGTCGAGATCGCGGTGGGGTAGCGGCTGCGGCGATCGCGTCGACCGCATCGGCGGCGGCGAATTGGCGGAATGGGCGAAAAACAGGTGCGCTTTCCGGCGGTTTCGCGTACAATGGGTACATATTGTCTTAGGATAATTCTTACGAAGCTGAAACCGTGTGCGGTGCGTTTGCGGCAGGTGGGCGATCGCGACGCGGCAGGTGGGGCGTGCGGTGAGTTTGCGGCAGATGGGGCACGCGGTGCGTTTGCGGCAGACGAAGCGACGCGGGAAGCGAGCCAGCGGAAGGCGAGATGCGGGAAGCGAGACGCGGGAAAGGGGTGGCGCAAGTGTTCGGGGCGGCGGTTGTGTGCTACCTGTTTTTGGGCGGCGCGGGTGCGGGCGCGTGCCTTTTGCTTGCGGTGGGCGGCCTGCTGGTTCCGCGCAGCCGTCTTGCGCCTGCGCCACCGGGTGTGGGCAGCGTGGACGACACGAACGGCATAAGCGGCGGCATGTTCGGGCGCCTGATCGTTTCGCGCGAATATCGGAGGCTCTTCGCGCCGTCGTATGTGTGCGGCGCGGGGGTGCTCGTGTTGGGCATAGTTCTTCTTGCGGTTGACTTGGGACGCGCCGACAGGTTGCTTCTGCTGGTCACGCAGCCGCATGCCACGCACTTGGTGATCGGTGCCTATGCGCTTTTCTTCTGTGTGGTGCTGGCGGTGGCTCTCGCGCTTGTTTGGGGCGGCTTCGTGCGGCGGATGTCGTGGCGCATGTTGGTGGCGCTCGAGGTTGCCCTGTGCGTTTGCTCGCTGGTGGTTATGGCGTACACGGGGCTTCTGCTGCAAAGCCTTGCCGCCGTGCCGCTTTGGAACACGGTGTGGCTTCCGGTGTTGTTCGTGCTTTCGTCGGCGTCGTGCGGGTTCGCTCTCGTGTTGGGAACAGCGCAGTTCACAGGCATGGCAGACGTTTTCGCCACGGCGCTTCGCCGCGCGATGGCCTCTGACGCGGGCATGGTGGCGGCAGAGATTTTGGTTGCTTTCGCGCTGGTGGCAAGCGTTTCCGCGAATGCGGATGCGGGCACGGCTGCATCCGCGTCTGCGGTTTTGGCGGACGCTACAGGAGCTACAGGAGTTACGGGAGCTACGGGAACTACAGGAGTTACGGGAGTTACGGGAGTTACGGGAACGGCGCTCGCGGCGGCGCGATCGGCGGAATGGCTGCTTCGCGGTTCGGGTGCGCCTCTCTTCTGGGGCGGGTTCTTAGGTTTGGGGCTTGTCGTTCCCCTTGTTGCGGAGACTGTCGCGCTGCGCCTGCGGAGCATCTCGGCGAATGTGGCGCTTGGTTTGGCCGCATGCGTGCTTGCAGGCGGCTTCGCCCTGCGTTGGTGCGTGGTGGAAGCCGGGATGCATCCCGTGCTCACGACGGCGGGACTTGGGTGATGGACGCAGACGGGCGATTTGAGTGAGGGCGCGAGAAGGCAAGGAAGCTTAAGGCATGAGGAAAGGCAGGGTTGCAAGGTGAGCGGCACGTTTCCATTCGAGGTCGATACGACAACCGATGTGCCCCTGTGGGTGCAGCTGCGTCAACGTCTCATTTACCTTATCAACTCCGGATACTTTAAGCCGGGCGATCAGCTGCCCACGGTGCGCGGGCTGGCGTCCGAGATATCCATCAACTACAACACGGTGAACAAGGCCTATCTCAGCTTGGTTTCCGACGGTTATTTGGAATCGACCCGCGGACGCGGTGTGTTCGTGCGCGATTTCGACGCCGAGGCCGACGAGGAGTATGCGACCGAGGTGGACGGCATTCTGGAAGACTGCGTATCTGCTTGTCGCGAGCTGGGGCTTTCTCTTGACGATGTGCAGAAATGCATGGAGCGCAAGATCAAGCGCATGAAGAAGGCGGAAGGAATCGGATCGGGCGCTGCAAACGCCACAAATGCTGTAAGCGCCGCAAACGGCGCTGGCGGCACGGGCGGCAAAGGTGGTACGGGCGGCAAAGGTGGTGCGCACGGCAAGGGTGGCGCGGGCGAGCGCACGGCGCGTATTGTTGAAGTGGACGTGGGCGGCAAGGTTCGCGCCCGGCAAGCCAAGGCGGGAGCGTGACAAGAATGCTGCTGGAGGAAAAGGAGCTTGGCAAGATGGCGGTTGTTTCGAAGGTTTGCGCAGATGACCTCCG
>JAEYEL010000158.1 GCA_023403475.1 Actinomycetes bacterium | reverse complement strand
GAGTGATAAAGTATTGCGTTTTCAGAATTTCTTCAAGACGGGCTCGAAAAAACCCGCCCACCGAAGCGCGATGCTGCACAGCACATCGAACCAACCCGCCTTACAGCGAGGCCATGATTTCGTCCAGCTCGGCATCGAGCGCGGAGATGTGCTTCACTTTGGGATTCTCGATGAGGTTGCCGCGTGCCATGACCGTGCGCACGTGGCGGAGCGCTTCCAGGTTCTCGAGCGGGTTTTCGTCGAGCACGATGAGATCGGCCGCCTTTCCAGCCTCGACCGAGCCGGTTTCCTGCGCAATGCCCAGAACCTCCGCGTTTCCCAGCGTGGCCGCATGCAGCGCCTGGGCGCGCGTCGCTCCCACCAAGCGCTCGAAATACACTAGCTCGCGCCACATGTCGTATTGCGTGACGTAGGGGCACGAAGAGTCGGTGCCAAGCGCCACGGGAATTCCCTCGGCAAGAGCGCGCTTGGCCGCCTCCACGATTCCGCGAAACACGATATCGCCGTTCACCTTCTGCACCTCGGTCGACTTCGTCTTCTCGGATGGAAGCTTCACGAACGGCAGCGCCGGCGAGATGGTGCACGTGAGCGCCGATGCGCGGCCGGTTCCGTTCTCGCGAAAGAGCGCCACCAGGTTGGCGTCGAGCTTAGCCCCGTGCTCGATGGTGCCCACCCCGGCGAGAAGGCCCACGCGCACGCCTTCGGTGCTCTCTATGTGCGCCGCCGTGGGAAGCCCCAGCTTGTGAGCCTCGTCAACCGCCGCCGTAGCCGTTTCAAGCGACATACGCAAAACACCGGGCTCGCCTTCCTTTTCGGCATCGAACACACCGCCGGTGATGAACAGCTTCACCGTGTCGCATTGGTGCGCGTAGCATTCACGCACGATGGCGCGCGCCTCTTCCGGCGTCTTCGCGATGCTGGCGAACAGCCCCGCGCCGTGCCCGTTCGGCACCGTCACGCCCACACCGCTGGCAAGGATGCGCGGACCGGTCATGCGACCGGCATTGATGCCGTTGCGCACCTCAACATCGGCAAAGCCCGGGTCGCCCACGCTGCGCAGCGTGGTCACCCCGCTCATGAGCTGCTGCTTCGCGCTGTCCGCCAGAATCTTGCGCAGAATGAGCCTGCCCACGGGATTGCCCGTCACCTTGTCCATGATGGAACCTGCTCCGCCGGCGCTGATGGGCTTGCCGCTTCCGCACAAGTGCACATGGGCGTTTATCAGACCCGGCATGAGGTATTTACCCGCAAGGTCAATCTCCCGCGCACTGGCAGGCGGAATCGTCGAGGCGGAAGGACCCACCGCCGTGATGCGCCCGCCCTCAACGCACACCGTGGTTTCCGGACGCGGCACCATGTCGCGCGACCCATCGAGAACCGTCGCATGAACGAATGCATATGAGGTCATAGGGAGATCCTTTCTTTTTGCCAGACTGCTACAGAAGCGACATCTGCATGGGAGCGAAATCGTATTCGCGGAGCACTTCATTTTCGGAAAGCTCCACGACGTGCGATTCCCAGCCCGCAAGCGAAGCGAGATAGTTCGCGCCACCTTGTTCGAGCACGAGCGTCGAACCCACCACGCCAATGCAGCGACCGGCATACACGCTCTCCCCCGCATCGACCAGCTGCATGGTGTCGCACGAAGGAGCGGGCGCGTCGCCGAAGTACTCGCTCGTGAAGTCGAAGTACGCCTGCTGCGCACCGCGCCCCAAACGCGCCATGGCGGCGTCGAGAGGCGTTTTTCCAGAAACGGCAGAGGGCGCACCGGAAGAAGCAATCGACACATCGGCAGCCGCATTCGATGCAGCACGCCCGCCGTCCGTGCGCTCAACCGCATCGACCCCTTCCCCGAAAAGCGGCTTGCTGTCGAACGCAGCCAAATCCACCTTCGCTGCCGCCGCATCGAGTTCGCGACACGCTTCCTCAAAATCGAAGCGGGTGTTCGCCAGAAGCTCCACCTTCTTCGAGGCGCGCATGGTCTCGTATATGCCGGACTGCGCGCAAAGCGCGGCTTCCAGCTCGCGCGCGTCGTAGGCGTTGTCGAAGCGCCCCACGATGCGCGCCGCGCGAGCGCCTTGGTCGAGCAAACGCCGTATGCCGCGCACCTCTGCCGAAATGCCCGCCTTCGCGAACCCGGGAGCGAAATAGGCTAGGTAGTTGTAGTGCGGCGTCTCGTTGTAGGCACGCTGCTGCGGCGACACGAGCGCCGCGTAGTAGAACGACGGATTGAATCCGGTGGCCTCCATGCAGGCCGGACACGAGTTATCCTTGTTGTCGGACGGAAGTTCCACGTTAAGCGGGCACACCTCGCGCTCGCCGGTCAGCAGGCTGTACCTGCCCGTACACCTTCGCTGCGGCAAACGCGTAAGCGAGAACGTCTTCCCAAGCATATGGTAGCGCACCTGCTCGCGCGCCACCATGTCGGCAAGCTGCAGGTAGGGCCCTTCCTCATCGAAGCTATGCCCCGCCAGAACAAGCACATGCCCACCGAAAACCCTCACTGCACACCACCTTCCCAAACGATTCCCAATTCGCACCCTACTGTTTTCCGCCGATTCAGCAAACTCTCCAAAACCGCGCCAACTGCTTTAGCGTTCCCGTTCGCTATCGACCGGAAAGTCAATCAACTCGTACGTATCGATATTTCGACGTTGGTGCAGTATACGATAGATAATGAGCTTTTCCTCATCGAATCGGTAGTATATGGTGTACGGGTTAGCGTGCGTCGTTCGGTATTCACGATTCTCAAGGCCATCCAACACGAAATGGCCACCGCTGTCGGGAAAAGCGCGAATCCTGTCAATGGCAGCATCGATGCTCTGTATAGCCGCGAGCGCGGCTTCGGGGGATTGCCTCTCGTACCCTAAGTAGAACGCTATCGACTCCTTGTCCAAATGCGCACGAGGACGCCAGGCGACATCAAGCATAGTTTAAACCCCAAAGCTTGAATATCTCCGTCATCTTCGCATTGGAATCCTCGGCGGAAATGGCATCGGGACGATACCTTTCTTCTATCTCGGCCTCGCGAAGTGCTAGGTATACGCGATTGCGCCTCTCGGCAGCATCGTAGGCAGAGCTGTCCATCAGCACAAACGAGGCGATGCCGTTTTTCGTCAGCACCACCGGCTCTTGGGTTTCCGTCGCCTGCCTGCACACGTCGTTCAGGTTCGTTCGCATATCGGTAATAGGCCGAATAATCGGAAGATGAGCGAGAGCCTCCATATTCTCCTCCTTCACTTCGGTTCACCACAATGGTATGCAGAATACCATAAATTAGACATTAGATTCAGTACTAAATTGATAGTTTTTCGTTATTCGAGAAAGCGTATGCTCGCCCAACGAGAAAAACGGCAACAGCAGACGCCGGCAATACCGAAGTCATTCAAAACATAAAGGGAGAGCCACCTTTATACAATCCGCCACACAATCTCACTTGCTATTCGTGCGAAACCGGCAAACTTTTCACTCGTTATTCGTGCATTGCGATGGCTCGCAGGGTCATAGAACAGGAGTCGCCATATCCTCATCCGCAACGTCGACCCCGAAAACGATTACGGACGCAAAAGCGAACACGCCGTTTAATTCGGGAATTCGAGTCAAACGGCGTGTTCGGCAAAATGACGAATCAAAAAGTTCCCGAACGCCAGTCCCCTACCCCAGCTTCTTGGTGAGCAGTTCGTTTATGAGCTTCGGGTTGCCTTGGCCGCGCATGGCTTTCATGCATTGGCCTACGAAGAAGCCGATGAGACCGGTTTTGCCGCCTTGGTACTGGGCTACTTTGTCGGGGTTGGTGGCTATGACCTCGTCGACCACCGCCTCTATGGCACCGGCGTCGCTCACCTGCTTCATGCCGCGTTCCTCCACGATGACAGCGGGATCCTTGCCCTCGTCGATGACGGCGGCGAGCACCTCCTTGGCCTGTTTGGAGGATATGGCATCTTCGGCAAGCAGCTGCACCAGCTCAATCATGCGCGCAGGTGTAAGCGGGCTTGCAGCGAGTGCGAACGCCGCGTCGGCGTTCATGCGCGCAGCGATGTCGTTGATGACGAGGTTCGCTACGGGTTTCGCCAGCCTCGCGCAGGCAGCGCCCGCCGTTTGCATGCATTCCTCGAAGAAGCCCGCCGTTGCGCGGTGCTCCACCAGGTGGCGTGCGTCGTAAGGAGAAAGACCGAAGTCGCGCTCGAAGCGCGCCGCCTTCTGGTCGGGCAGTTCGGGCAGCTTGGCGCGCACGCCCTCGATGAACTCGTCGCTCAAGTCGTACGGTGCCAGATCGGGTTCGGGAAACAGGCGGTAGTCGTCGGCGGTCTCCTTCACGCGCATGACGACGGTGTGCTTCATGGTGGGGTCCCAGTGGCGCGTTTCCTGACAGATCTGCCCGCCTTCTTCCAAAACTTCGGCTTGGCGGCAAATCTCGTAAGCCAAGCCGTCGTGCAGGTTCTTGAAGCTGTTCATGTTCTTGAGCTCGGTCTTCACGCCCAGCTTGGCGCTGCCGCGGCGGCGCAGGCTCACGTTGCCGTCGCAGCGCAGGCTTCCCTCTTCCATAGAGCAGTCGGAAATGCCCAAGGCCAGATATATCTGGCGCAGCTTCTGCATGAACAGGCGAGCCTCCTCGGGCGTGCGCAGGTCGGGTTCGGTCACCAGCTCGATCAAGGGCGTGCCCGCGCGATTGTAGTCCACAAGCGAGTGGGTGGCTCCGGCGATGCGCCCCTCGTCGCCGCCGATGTGCACCATCTTGCCGGCGTCTTCCTCCATGTGGATGCGCGTGATGCCCACGTGCGCCACATAGCCGGTGTCGGTCACGGTGACGTTTCCGCACATATCGCCGGGCGCCATGCCCGTAATGTCGCCGCGTTCCTTCGCCGCCGGGCCGTCCACGTTCAAATCGAGGTGCCCGCGCATGCAGAAGGCCACAGGTCCTTGCGTGGTCTGGAAGTTCTTCGTCATGTCGGGGTACATGTAGTTCTTGCGGTAGAACATGGTGTGCTTCTCGATGTCGCAGTTCGTGGCAAGACCGGCGAGCACGATGGACTCGATAGCCGCCTTGTTCGGCACGGGAAGGGCTCCCGGCAGCCCCAAGCACACGGGGCACGTATGCGTGTTGGGGGCCGCGCCGAATTCCAGCTTGCAGCCGCAGAACATCTTCGTGGCGAGCGTGGTGAGCTCGGCGTGAATCTCAAGGCCTATGACGGCCTCCCAGGTTTTGAGGACTTCTTCTAGCTTCTTCATCGTTTCCGCCTTCTGCTTGTCCGCTCGGGGTTCGGCGGCACGCAGTCGCTCAAACAGTCCTGGCTCGCACGAAAGCGCCCAGCCGGAGACCGGTAAACCGTTCTCCGGCGCGCCCGCTCGGGCGCATAGGCAGTCTGACAACAGTTCGCTGGACTGTTGTCCGTGCGGAACTCGCTTGGTGCGTACCGTCGAACCCCTCGCTGCATTTCCACTCTCGCTACTCTGTCAAATCCGAATTCCCCAAAGCCTAGTCCCTTTCGGGGACGGCCTTGAGGTTCCCGCCTTCGCGGAAGGCGGGGGCTATAGGGGCTTTACCGTAGACGGTTTCCAAAGCTGCGGCCACACGCAGCATGTTCTCGTCTTTGAACTGGGGTGATATAAGCTGCAAACCCACGGGCATGCGGCTTTGCGCACCAAGGCCACAAGGCAGGCTCATGCCGCCGTTGCCGGCTATGTTGATGGATATAGTGAACATGTCGGAAAGATACATCGACGTGGGGTCGCTCACTTCGCCCAGCTTGAACGCGGTGCGCGGCGACACGGGGGCTATGATGCAGTCCACGTTCTCGAAAGCGCGCGCGTAATCCTGCGTGATGAGCGTGCGCACCTGCTGAGCTGGGTAATAGTACTTGTCGTACACGCCGGCGGAGAGCAGGTAGCTACCTAGCATGATGCGGCGGCGCGCCTCCGGACCGAAGCCTTTGGCGCGGCTTGCCTCGTACTGACCGCCCAAATCCGCATGATCGCCATCACAGTAGCCGTATCGCACCGAGTCGAAGCGGGCGAGGTTCGAGAACGCCTCGCAGGGACCGAGCACGTAGTAGGCGCTCATAGCCGCCCGCGCATGGGGAAGCTCAACCTCCACCACTTCAGCACCCAGCGAGCGCAGATGCGCGGCCGCTTCCTCGACCTTCGCCCTCACCTCGGCGTCCAAACCTTTAGCCTCCATGAAGGCGGGGACCACGCCCACGCGCATGCCGCGCACGCCTTCCGCAAGGTTCGCCGTGAAATCGCAGGTGACGTTCTGGCTCGTGCAGTCAAGCTCGTCGCGCCCCGAAACGGCGTTCAACGCAAGCGCGGCGTCTTCAACCGAGCGGGCGAAAGGCCCCACCTGGTCGAGCGAGCTGCCGAAGGCCACCACGCCGTAGCGGGAGACCACGCCGTAGGTGGGCTTTACCGCCACCACGCCGCAGAAGCTGCCGGGCTGGCGGATGGAACCGCCCGTGTCGCTGCCCAGCGTAACGGTGGCCAGACCCGCCGCCACCGCCGCAGCGCTGCCGCCCGAGGAGCCGCCGGGCACGCGCCCCAAATCCCACGGGTTGTGCGTGGGGCCTTGCGCGCTCGTCTCGGTGGAACTGCCGAAGGCGAAC
>JAEYEL010000103.1 GCA_023403475.1 Actinomycetes bacterium | reverse complement strand
GCAATGCAAGGGGCGACACCCCGCTAACCTTTGTAAAGTGCCGCCCCTGTAAAATTCGCAAAGCGAAAACCTACCCAGCTAAACCTATTCAGCTTCGCCATCCGAGCGCTTCGCCTTGCCGACTTTAAGGAAGAAGGCAATAACGCCGCCAAAGAAGGCCATAATGCCGATGGGCAAAGAGCAAGCTGCCCAGTCGCCAAGAATATCGACGATATAGCCCACAACCAAAGGCCCGAGAGTCATGCCAAGGTTTTGGCCGAAGGTGATTATAGCCAAGATGATTGCAGCATAGGCTGCAGATGGAATGATGTCTGGCCCGAGCGTGTAAAGAGCAACGGGGACGAAGGTGCATATAAAGCCCATGAGAATAAGAAGAATCGTGGCCGATTCCACCGTCGGCATCTTGAAAGCAGCCAGATAGCACACGCCCAAAGCGAACATCGTGAGAGCAACGACGTACTTGCGGTACTCAATTCGCAGTTTGTTCAAAACGATGCCGATAACAAGCGCGGCGGGAAGGCCAACGAGAGAATTCCAGCTTACCGCAAGGTTGGCGGCCGCCTGATCGGCCCCGACGCCATCTACAAGATAGGTAGGCATATAGGTCGAAATTCCATAGTAGCCAATATTGAACACAACGAATATAAGCGGAGCGATCCAGACAGAGGGTGTTTTGAGCAGCGTTCCATAGTCGATCTTCTCTTTAGCAACATGATCCTGTCCATCTTCTTCAAAATCGATCTCTTGGTCTTTCGAAGGGATAAGGAACAAGGCTGCAAGAACGGCCACCACGCTTAATATGTTAACAAACCACCATATTCCCGTCCATGTAAAAGCCTCTGTCAAGGGCACGGCGACGTTCATCATCATGAAGACAGCAACCGTATAAAGTGCCGTGACGCACGAATTGGGAAAACCGCGCTTCTCTGGCGGAAAAAATGCAGTAACAACGGCAAAAGAAACAACGTTGCAAAGACCGAGAGCAACACCCTCAAGCGCCCTGCTTACAAGCATCAGCTCGAATCCCGTGGCAAAGGTGCCAATAAGCGAACCGACCAATTGAACCGAAGCCGCTAGAACCGTAGCCCACTTAACGCCAAGCTTCATGATGATAAAGCCAGCAGGAAGAGCCAAAATGAGACCAAGAAGGCTCATAATGGACATAAGCCATCCCGACTGAGCAAGAGTAAGCCCCAAAGCCTCGTTAAGTTCTATCATGATAGGCGGAATCTTGTATTGCGCCGCGCTATTCACAAAGTAAATCATAATGCCGCCCACAAGAGCCAACCACGCAACACGTGGATTGTACTTGCTGCCAGCTAATTCTTTCGAAACCATAACCCCTTCTTTCTCGTTGCTATTCTTACTTCCCCTTGTCCCTTCGCGCCCCACTTTTATTACAGCCACGTCCAACCAGATTAGCGCAATGCAACGCGACAACGAAGAGAACGTGTTTCATGCTCGCATTGTTTTCGGTGCGCCAGGTGGAGGCGTCGTCGGCCTTGGAACCGTCGGAGCCTTTACGGGAGCTTGAGCCGCCTTCTCCTCATTCATATAGGAAGAAAGGTCGCACCCGCACGCCATGCAGCTTGTAAGGGAAACTCCCGGCATGGCGATAATGGGCTTCCCGCATTCTGGGCAGAAATTCTCAGTCGGCCCGCTTGTCGTCGCTGGTCTGAAGCACATAAAGCAACCTCCTTCTAACCTAGGTCGTTCTGCGTCGCCCTCATGAGTTCCGCCGATGTATCGTGGCGCATACGCAGTGCATCTCTGAACATAATGCCTTTCGGAACGTCCGAAACGCTTGCCTCGCTCTCGAATAAATCAGGAAGATCGCCCCTTTGAGCATTCAGTGTGATGACCTTCTTTTCATCGAAAGGAAGGAGCTTGATTTTCTCGCATGAAGGCTTGGCGACAAAAGCGGGGCCGAGTTCTGCAGCTTCAGGCATACCCTCAAGACTTCGACAGTTGCCATACTGACCTACCAAGTCATCCAGCGGGCCGAAGTCGAGCGCTCGCATGGGACAAGACAGAACGCATTGGGGCTTTTCGCCTTTGATCAACTTGTCGATGCACATGGTGCACTTGCTCATCTTTTCGATCTGGTTGTCCGATGCGAACTTCGGTGCTCCGAACGGACAAGCTTGCGCGCACTCACGACAGCCCACGCACTTCTCTTTGTCAACAAGAACAGCTCCAAAGACATCGTCTTTGAAAATTGCCCCGGAAGAACAGGCGGCCATGCAAGCGGGGCTTTCGCAGTGCGCACACGAGAACGCAAGCGAGTGGATGCGCGTGGATGGAAACGCACCCGTCTCCCATTCGTAGACCGTCATCCACTTCTCAGGCCCAGGTTCAAGAGCGTTCCAGTCCTTGCAAGCCGTAGCGCATGCTTGGCAGCCATAACAGCGCGACTGATCAAAAAAGAAACCATATTGCGCCATGCTCATGCCTCCTCGATCTTCTCAATTTCAACGAGCCCAGCCGTAAGAAGAGCGCCTACGATATGGGGGGCATGTTCATCCCCTATGAGGAAGTTGCAGGTTCCCCTTGTGTCGATTCCATACGGCATAGTCTCTGTCTTCTCGTCGTTCGGTGTATACCATGCCCCGTGAAAAACAGCGCAGGTTCCAGGCATGATTCGCGATGTAACATAAGCCGGAAGGTGAATCTCGCCAAACTCGTTAAACACCTTCACCGTTTCGCCGTCACATATCCCGCGACTCTTCGCATCGGCTAAGCTTATCCAAACAGCGTGGCGATAGCATTCGTCGCGAAGTGCAGGATTGTGATCCAGACAAGCATGCTGACGGAAAGCCGAAACAGGCGTCACAAGGGAAAGAGGATATCTTTCTGCCTTCGGATGATAGAAACTGTCATTAGGCTGCTCACCTTTCATGTAGGAAGGATCCCACACTGGCATGGACTCGAGTTCGCCCCGATACCAAGTTTGCGTTTTGAAGTCGAGCGCCTCTACCAGTTTAGACGAGAACTCTATTTTTCTCGACGGCGTGAAAAACGGATTTTTGCCAGCTTCCATATAATTCTTATAGGCATGGAAGGGCTCATCAATAGGAACGCGTACTACGGGTTTTTTGAGAAATTCGTCCCAAGACTTGGGTTCTATACCCAGCATTTTCAGCTGCCCCGTTGGATCTTTCGCCCACTTATCATAGGCTTCGTGGTACAACTCATGCACGGCATCGTCCCACTTCTCAACGGGAACGTCTTTAAGCCGAGGATTGTATTTGTCGACAATGCCTAAGCGTTTTGCAAGCTCGGTGTACACCCAGCCATGAGGGCGCACTTCCCCAGGGGCGTCGCAGATTTTGTCAGCATAAAGAAAGTAGTTCCTCATACCGTTCGGACCGCACATGAATCGATCGGGGCCAAGCATGTAATTATCACGAGTTTCGAACATAACGACCGCTCCGGGAAGGACGATATCCATAAACGGCATCGAAGCTTGATCCACATGCCACTGAAAGCCCCAGTTGAATTCCGTCATAGCAAGCGCCTTCATCCGTTTGTTGCTATCGTGATGAACGACGGGATACTGACTTTCAACCAGCATCATCTTGATGTTAGGCAAAGGCGACCCAGGCGGCGATCCTATGAGCATGCGATACTCTTCTTCCGATATCTCACCGTTATCGAATCGCGGTCTTTGAACGATCGCTTCGGCAATTTTCTGTATGTTGTAGCAAATGGGAGCCTCATACTCCGGCTCTGCGCGACCCCAGTCTATCTCGGGCAGAGGAATACGCGGCGGCGTGACTAGCGTGCATCCCGTTTCGCAGCCGCCCGCAATGGAAAGATTTCCCGTCATAGCCTGCAAGAGCATGGCCGCCGAAGCACAGTACTCACCCAAATGGCGCTTCGCAGGAGCATAGTAGAAATGCAGATGAACGGGCGTGCTCGCCGCATATAGCTCGGCAAAAGCTCGAATCGTCTCGGCGGGAAGTGCCGTTATAGGTTCGGCCCACTCAGGTGTCTTCGCAACGCCGTCGGACTCGCCAGTAACGTAGGCGCGCCACTTCCCGAAGCCCGCAGGCTCCACCCACTTCTCGACATATTCATGATCGTACAAATCTTGGGTGTAAAGGACATACGCCACCGCAAGCAGCATGGCAAGATCAGTTCCAGGGCGAATGGGAAGCCATTGATCGGCAAGAGTCTCGGCGCTGTTCGTATAGCGAGGATCGATAACGATGACCTTGGCACCGCGCTCCTGGGCTATCTTCATATAATACGACACGGCACCGTACCACCCGACAAGAGGATCCATGCCCCAAAGCACGATAAGCTTTGAATTAAGCAGGTCGGGAGCCTCGAAGCCAACGCAAACATCGCTTTTTCCGTAAAACGCTGAAATCATATCGAATCCCAAGTGAAGTTTCTCGCCGGGAGTCGTGCCAGATATCGAATTATCGCCCCATGCAGCCATACCTATGCCGAACCAAGGTGCAAGTTTGAAACCGCACGATTCAAAGCAGTCGTCCACGCTATGAGCAATGCAGTAAGGCCCGTACTTCTCTTTGAACTCTTTCAGCTTCGCCGCAATCGTGTCAAGCGCCTCTTCCCACGATATGCGTTCGAACGATCCGTTTCCCGGACCTTTCCCACCCACGCGCTTGAGCGGATACAGAATCCTTGTCGATGCGTTCAGCTCCCCCTTCCATGCATGTCCCATAGCGCATGGGCGCATTTGAACCATGCCTTGGCGAAACCCCCCTTCGCCAACATCTTCTCGCGGCGAATTAGGATTCACGCTATCATCAGGCGAAATGGAAATCAGCTTTCCGTCTTTCACTTCGCACTTGATGATACAGCTTGCATCCCAGCATCCGTTCTGGGCGCAGCAGGTATACTTGTACTCTGTCCCCTCATGAATGCCGGAAAGAGCTTTGAGCGTCTTTTCCTTCGACACAGCTCCTCCTTTCTTGCTCCTTTTGCGGGCACCTAAAGACCCGATTGCTGCGCATTGTACAAACGATGAAGGGGCTCATATATCTCATGTTTGAGAACAATGTTTACCTGCAGGTTCTCATTGCAGGAAAATGCAAAGTGCAGCAACATTATCGAAATCGCCATTCTTCTGCAACGAACTTGCTATACTGCCGCCATCGGCAAAACTTCGATACCTTGACTGAAAATCGGAGCTTGTTGAAAGGTTTTGTTCTTCTGCCTACAAGGGGGGCGCATGAAGGAACTCAACTCTATTGAATATTCTTCAATTCAGATAGACGATAAGACTATCGGATTGCTTTCAGCATCAGAGATAGAACTCATACGAGCAGATGCCTCGATTTCAAGCAGCCCCTTGCAAGAAGCGATTTGCCAGCAGTTGCTGCGTATAGAAGCCCTTGCATCCGCCAGTATCGACGGGTTCGACTCAAGCTATCGCAGCATGCTGCTTCTTGAGATCGCCAACGAAAACGACATCGTGCTGCATGACGACCCTGCAAGCATCTATCGCTTTGCCTGCAAGAAATGCCCCGAGAACAGTCTTGGCACCGTGATTGCCTATCGTTATATGAAAACAGTGGAATGGGTCTTTCGAAACATCGACAAGGACTCCCTTCTCGACCGAAGCATTTTCGACATTCTGCGCTCTTTGTACGACGAAGAGCGCATAGAGGCCTTGACGAGCAACCCCGATGTGCAAAGCGCTCCGTCCCGCAAAGCCATCCCCTCTATCGAAAACCCCCTTTCCCCTTTGACTGATTTCAATGACGAATCAGTTGAGAACTATCTCGCATTCCTCAACTCAGCCCTGCTCACGCCTTCGGCGCAGGCCGAGATTAGCCATGCGCTCATCCAGCTCATAAAACCCTATTCAGGAAAACTCGACGGAATAGAGCGTGTTTTTTCGCACATCGTCTTCTATCGAAGAGGAGTTCTCACCTCTTCGGTTGCCCCTCTCGCCGTAGGCCCAAGCGCAAGCGTTGAGCAGCATGCGAAAACCATAGCCGCAAACATGGCTCGCTTTTCCCAGAAAAACTTGGCCGGCATTGCCGGGCGTCTCCATTTTGAACACTGCGCATACTCGACCAAAGCTGCAGCAAGAATAATGCTGCTCTGCCAGAATGCGCTCGAAAAAATGCATGAGAAGAAGAGACCCTCGATATCAGGAAAAAAAGAATCCGCAGACAACCTGCTCTTTGATGCTTTTTTCGCGCATCCTTTTCTTACTGTCAACGCAGCAAGCGCTCTGATCGGGAAAAGCTTCTCAGCTACGAACAACGCCATGCAATCCCTCCTCGAGAAAAGACTTATTGTCGAAGAAGGCAGACTCGGGAAGAACCGGGTTTTCTGCATGCCCGAAATAATTTCTTTTTTCAGTGAGCTGCAAGCAAAGCTTCCCGTGCCCGCTTCTCCGGAAAGGGACGAGCTACTCGAGGAGTACGAAAGAGTCTTCCATCTCGCAACGGCTTCCCAGCACGATTGAGCCCCGCATTCCCAACTAATGACACATCGTTATTCACGGGAAAGCACGGAACATGACGCATAAAAGAGCGTGCGGAAGCATTCCTCTGAAAAACTGACGACCCTACTGCCTTTTCAGCCCTGTCGCTTTGCACGCGAGCGCCCAAAAGGACGCCCATGCGAGCAATCCTTGGACAACCAGGCATCCAGAGATATCTGAGTATTTGGGCGTTCGGGCATCCGGGCAACTAGGCACTCGGGCGTTCGGAATATTATTTCGCCAGCCTAGTGAAAGAAATAGCTCCCTATTTGGTATAATTTTTGACCAGATAGCGTGTCGCGCGGCCAGCGCTGAAGCTCTCCCTATAGCCAAGGAAGTAGTTGGGATACTCGGCCGCGATCTCGTACTCGTAGCCAAACATGAGAAGGCCGGCGCGCGTAGGGTGCAAAAGACCGTCTCCCCCATCGCGAGCAATGGCGCCTAACCTGAGCAGGAAATCTTCATCCGCCAGCTTGCCCCAAGGACGATCGGGTCTTATGGAGTTAAGATTTTCGCCTCGCAATCGACTATTTTACGCCTATTTCTCGATCTTTCGCCTACCCTATTCGAATTCGAAAACAGCACGTCGCACGTCGTTCTCCTGCCGCCCGCACCCATGGCTTTTTCACTGGAAACGTACCCGTATCGCAGGGCGAAGCGCATTTTAGTAGCACGTTCCTGAAGATAAGGAGTCACACTTGCCGCAATGCCCCTCGATTTGCAACCTTCGATTTGCAACAGACTTGCGATGTGACGGCTGTCGCGTTGCACGAATCGCAATGGTATAATCGCCCCCATGATACGCACGGGCAACATAGCTGAAACTTCACCGCTTGACCGAGACTTGGCGGCGCTGCTGCCTTTCCCTGCGAGCGATGCCAACAAGTACACACGCGGCAAGCTTGTGGCGGTGGCGGGATGTGCGGAATACCCTGGTGCAGCTTGCTTATGTGCTGCCGCAGGTCAGCGGGCAGGAGCTGGATACGTCGAGGTGTTCTGCGCACCTGGCACCGTGCCTATCGTGCAAGCGTTTCAACCTTCGCTTGTGGCGCAAGGCTGGACGAGCTTCGAACAGCGTACGCTTCCCGCAAGCACATCGGGAAAGCCCGTTGCCTACGTGGTGGGCCCGGGGTTTGACCGAGCCGACGAGGAGTGCCGACGCCTTACGCTTTTCGTTCTCGGAAACGCGCATGCCCCTGTTTTGATAGACGGCGGAGCGCTTGGCATCCTCGCGTCGCCGGAAGGCCGCGCGCTCGCCAAGCGGCGCTTCGCGCAAGGATTGCCTACCGTCATCACGCCCCACGCCGGTGAAGCAGCACGGCTTATGGAAGCCTCCGCGCACGCTGCGGCTTCCCAAGAAGAAACGGCTCGCGCGCTTGCCTCTGCCTACGGGGCGGTTGTTGCAGCTAAAGGCCCTGATACGTTTGTGTCCGACGGCACGCGCACCGCCATCGTCACGAACGGCACACCCGCCCTTGCGAAGGCGGGAACAGGCGACGTGCTCGCGGGCATGATGGGAGCCTTCCTTGCCCAAGGACTCGACCCCTTCGATGCCGCCATGCTCGCCTGTGCGCTGCACGCAGAAGCCGGCAAACTGGCTGAATGCGCTCTCACCAGCATAAGCGTTATTCCCGAAGACGTTATCGAGCACATTCCCGCCGCCATAAAGCGGCTCGTGGCAGCAGCAAAATAACCGACGCAGCAGGCCGAGCGAAGCCGTCCGCAGTGCATCTCGTTCGCCGTTAAACCCGCCACCAGCAAGAGCATAGCTACCAACACCGCAGTACACAAACGAGAAAAGAAACTGCAGCGCTCCCAAACGCAACCAAACCAAAAGTATAAAATGGTGTGGAATGGTATAAAATACGGAAGTATCGACAGCATCGAGCAAACCAATCCGTGCCATAGGCTCCCTCGCGCAGGACAGGAGATCAGCATGACGGCCAACCCCTTCAAGCCCACGGCGGGCAAAATGCCGCCGATTCTTATCGGCAGACAGCAAATCATCAGCGACTTTTCGGAAGGCATCGACAACGGAGCTGGGGCTCCGGGAAGACTTATGCTCATCACCGGCCAACATGGATACGGGAAAACGGTCATGCTCACCGAGCTGGGACGCATCGCCAAGAAGAAGGGGTGGCTTGTGATTTCCGAAACCGCCTCTTCCGGCATGTGCGAGCGACTCACCAACGCGCTTGTCGACCAACACGCAAAGCTTAAAAGCGTGAACGTAAGCCCTTCTATAGGAATACCGGGCATCGCAAACGCAAGCTTTGGCAGCGTATCCTTCGCCTCTCCCGGCCAAGGTGCGCTTGATCTTCGCCGAGCAATCAGCAATCGACTTGGGAAAATGGAGAAAGGAAAAGGCATCGCCTTCACCATCGACGAGGCGCAAGTTGCGTCGAGAGAAGACATGGTAGCCCTTGCCACAACTGTTCAACACGTCATCCGAGATGAGGATATGCGCGATGTACCAGACGAAGAAAAGCACGGCATAGCCTTCGTATTCGCAGCGCTCCCCTCACTTGTAGACGACCTGCTCAACGACAATGTGCTTACGTTCCTGAGAAGAAGCGTGCACCATCATCTTAGCAGCGTTGCCCTCCCCGACGTGAAGGATGCATATATCGAAGTCGTGCGCGATTCGGGAAAAACAATCGATGCCAGCACTGCCCTCGCTGCAGCAAAAGCGTCCGAAGGCTACCCTTATATGATTCAACTCGTCGGGTATTACATGTGGCGCTCGGCGCAAACACGGAAATCCAACTCCATCGAGCAAGGCGACGTGGATTCTGCCATCGAGGATGCCGTCCTCGCATTCGGACAAGCCGTCTGTGCACCGCTTTTAGGAAACCTGACCGGAGCACAAAGGGCGTTCGTCGAAGCTGTCGCACAAGATGATCCCAATCCTGCAAGCGTAGCCGATATAGCAGAGAGGACCGGCAAGAGCGCAAGCTGGGTAAGCAAATATCGGGCCAGTTTGATCAAGGAACACGTCATTGACCAAACCGGCCACGGGTTCGTCAAGCTTGTTACCCCCTACTTGGGAAGATACATTCGCGAACCGGGGGAATAGCAGTCGTTCGCCCGCAAAACACCAACAACAGCGAGCTGAGAACGAACGACCTGTTAAACGGTTGAGGAACCTGCCCGCAAGCGTTGCGCGGAGTTTCGCAAGGCAGCGTCTCGATTGGTTCTCAATCGCCTCTCGGGATAATGGACAACATGCCCGTTCAAGGCGCACCGCCCATTTCGCACTATCGGCTAGCGTCGCCCCCGACCGCCGAACATGTTGCCTGAACCAGGCTCTGCGCTGCCCGCGCCTGCTGCACCTAGCCCCATGCCACCACCGGGCGCACCCATACCCATACCCGTAGCAGTTGCGGTGGTCGATACGGTGATTTCGGTTGCGCTGCCGCCGGTTACCGTGCCGCTGTTCGTGTAGCCATCGGCATTTGCGCCGGACACTTGCCCGCCTATGACCAGCGAATACGCTTCGCCCTCTTCGAATGCAGGACTTGACGCCAGCGCCATGCCGAACTGTTTGGAGACCGTAAGCGATGCCACCACATTACCCGATTCGTCCACAACCGCCACGCTGTCGCCAGCATTACCGCTCACCGCCGTCATGGCGAAGGGCTGTGTGCCGCTCGTGAAGTTCTGCGCCATGCCGGTCGAACCCACCATAACCACCGTACCACCGGTAACGACTGCCTCAAGGTCGTAGTCGAAGGCACCGTCGCCACCGCTCGCAGGCCCGTTGACAAGCAGTACCCCACCATTGATTTCCACGCTGCCGTTGCTGTCCACGCCATCGCCCGCAGCATCGAGCACGATGTAGCCGCCGTTTATCTGGATAAGGCAATTCTCGTCACCATCGAACATACCGCCACCGAATGTACCGCCACCGGCACCGCCATTGGGCAGCTCCCCATCGGACGGTGCGGGCGCACCGTCGCCAGCGCCTCCCCCGTCAGGCGCTTCCGGTGGATTCTGCCCGTCCGCACTAGCGGCAACGTCCTGCGAAGAGCCATTGCCCGACAAATCGGCAGCCGAGGCGTTTATCGCATCGTCTGAGGCCACGATGTGGGTCTCGCCGCCGTTCACGTAAATCTTCTCGGCCTCGTATCCCTCATAGCAGCTCGCTACGCTCACCACGCCGTCGTCAACCGTCAGTTCCGTTTCGGCATGAAAGGCATCGTCATCGGCCGAAACAGCCAAATCGCCACCGACTACAAGCATCTCCAGGTTAGAGTGGAGCGCATCGTCTTCCGCCGTCACATCGAAGGTGCCGCCCGCCACGCGCACATAGGTTTCTGCCTGAACGCCCTTGTCGCCTGCATCGATACCGAACGTGCCGTCGTCAATAGACACGAACCCGCGCAGCGCGTCGGTGTCGTTGTTCGACTTGATGCCGTCGCCACCCGCCGTGATGGTAAAGTTGCCACCCGCAATCTTCACGCAGTCGCGCCCGCGCAAGCCATCCTCGACGGCATCCACAATATACGTGCCACCCGTAATGACAAGATCGTCCTTCGA
>JAEYEL010000067.1 GCA_023403475.1 Actinomycetes bacterium | reverse complement strand
CTATGAACTTGGGGTCTTCCCCGCCATCGATCATGCGGGCGAGCCAATAGAGCGCCGCATCGGGATCGCTTCCGCGCATCGACTTGATGAACGCGGAAATCACGTCGTAGTGCATGTCTTTGTTCTTGTCGTAAGGCAAACTGCGATGCGGGGTGGCCGCACGCACGGCGGCTTCGTCTATCGTGGCAGGCATTTGCGCCGTGCCTGCCGCTTTCGCCGCATTCGCATCCGCAGCGCGTTCGATTGCCGCGCCTCCCTCAGCTCCAGCGCCCGCCATGCCCGCCGCCAGCTCGAGCGTCGTGAGCGCTGCACGGCCATCGCCGCCAGCCAGAAGGGCAATCGCGTCGAGCGCATCTTCGGTAATCGAATAGCGACCGGCAAGCCCGCGCTCGTCTGCAACGGCGCGGCGAATAAGCTCCTTCACGTCGGCATCGGCAAGCGCGTGCAGCTCCACCACACGCGATCGGCTGATGAGCGCGGAGTTCACCTCGAAGAACGGGTTTTCCGTCGTTGCCCCCACCAATACCACCGTGCGGTTTTCCACGGCATGGAGAAGCGCGTCTTGCTGGCTGCGGTTGAATCGGTGAATTTCGTCGACGAACAGGATGGTTCGCAAGCCGCTTGCGGTAAGGCGCTTTTCGGCTGCGGCTATCTCGCGCCGTAGATCGGAAACGGTACCGCCCACAGCAGACACCTCCACGAACACGGCTTTCGTGTGTTCGGCGATAACGTGCGCAAGCGAAGTCTTCCCCGTGCCGGCAGGGCCGAACAGAATGACCGAGCTTAAGGTATCGCCCTCGATGGCGCAGCGCAGCCAGCTTTCCGGGCCTATCGCCTCGGTCTGGCCCACCACCTCGTCGAGCGTGCGCGGGCGCATGCGCACCGCAAGCGGCGCCACTTTGAGGCGAGCTTCGTTTTCCATTTCTGTGAACAGCGTGTCCATGCCGCACATGATACCATTCAGGCAGCCCGAACGGTCGCACGAACCTTTCAAAAAGGCGCAAAGGCTCGCCGAAACCAAACTGTTACTTAGCAGCCCCCAGATTCACAGGATGACCACCGCCGATACATATGTTTTTCAAGGCCAGCGTTTATAATGGCTTCAGCAAACGGAAAGGTTTCCCTCCTTACCACGTTTGTTTCTGCTTCATCCCCTGAAAGCAGAGGCGGCAATCTGAAAAGCCGCATCATCCCCTCCTTGTGGCCCGGTGGAGCTCCCCTCTCCCCGGGCCGATCCTTTTATCCTGGCAGCTGCCAGCCCACGGAACTAGTCGACGCTGCGAAGGCGCCCGATACCCAAGATGGCGATACCAACCCCTCACTTCGCCTTGGCAAGCAGCTTCAGCTCGCTTGCCAGCTTGCCGTGATTGCGGACAAGGCCCCTAGCGTAGCGCGCCACCTGCAAGAACGGACGCAGTGGGACAATCTTCGACGCACGCGGGAAATGCGCCTCGACCGCCACCGGATCGGTCAAACGCTGCAGCAGATAGCCGCGCTTCGCCGCCGCCAGGCTGCCCTTATGCAACTCCTTCTGCTTCTCCAAACGCCTCTGCACCACATGCTCGGCGGTGCCGTACGTGCCACTGCCGAGCATGAAGCGCAGCATCTCCAACTGGTCGTCGGTCAAGGCCGCATCAAGCGCGCATGCACCGCCGAACGCAGCGTCCGCCAAGCCGCGCACGCGCCCCTCGAAGTCGCACAGCTCCATCTTCCGCAACTCGTCGAACACGTAGTCCCAGTTCATCTGCATGCCTTTGGCTTCAAGGAACGCACGCACGTCCACTACGAAGCGAAACCCGCAGCCGGCATTGCTGAAATGTTTGTGCGCATGCGCAATGACGAACAGGTACTCGTCTTCGTCGCTAAAGCGGAACATAAACGGGTTGGAAGCGTCTTGGATCGCACGCCGCCAAGGGTTTTCGTAATACGTGGCCAACGGACTATCGGGCACAACCAGCCTGCGATGCGGCTCGAAGTTGAAGACGGGCGGCTTGTGAAACGACTCATGGTTGCCCGCGTACTGGGACACCACGTCGTACCCTCGCTTGCGCATGACGTCCACAATGGTGCGCACGCCGCGTTCCGTTGCCGCCTCCCGCTCGGCAGGAGTCGTACCGCGAACGCGGAACCCCGCGCCCTCCGGAATCGGCTCCACGAAGCCGTACAGGAAATCGTTGTCGGCCATAGATCGCATCTCGGGGCTGGGGTAGTAATCGGCGATGACGGCACCCTTCATGGGCAGCACCGAGATGCCCGCGGCGTTCAGCGCGACGAATATCTGCTCGCGCTCGGCGTCGAAGCGCACGCGGCGAAACAGCGTCGCCTGTGCTTCGCCCTCCCACTTTCCACGCAGGTCGTCAGGCATATCGCAGCACGTGCGCGCACCGAACCAGCTTACGCCCTCCACGCTTTGCAACTTCGCCAGAGCATGCACCCGCTCCCACGTGACGCCTTTGGGCAAAGGCTGCGCCGGCTTGCCATGCAACCCGCAATCAACCAGATGGAGCAGATACCGTCCGACAAGCATCGGCGTTTCCGCGTCCGTAGTGCCCATAGTGCCCGCAGCGTCCCTAGCGCCCACCGCGCCCGCAGTGCCCATAGCGTCCCTAGCGCCCGTAGTGCCCATAGTGCCCATAGTGCGTCCTTCCTGCTCTTCCGCCCGCTCAAGTCTTGCGGGCTTAGGTCTTGCGAACGGCTCAGATATTCCCGCATTCCTCGCATGCGCCGTCCGCCACGCGCACAA
>JAEYEL010000184.1 GCA_023403475.1 Actinomycetes bacterium | reverse complement strand
CTTCCACGGAGAACCTTGTTTGCGCACAATGCCACTCCCTTCCTGATTGGGGTGCCATAACCACCAACGGCGACCCATCAACGTGGTCTATGCTTCAGTATGGCCTCGACCCCGATACCTATTGGGAACACTTCCAGAGCAAAGGCATCAATGACCCTGTGGTTCCTCCTGAAGAGTCCGAATTCAACAGCTACACGGGCAGCATCATGGACAAAGCTGGAGCGACATGCGCCGACTGCCATATGTCGAAACACAAGGATGCGTCGGGCGCTGAGTATTCAGGGCATACCTTCCAAGGCGTAACCGAAAACGAAGCATTGTATGAAAATTGCTTATCATGCCACAAGAACTCCACCGTTAACGAGCGCAAGACCGCCGTTGCAACCGTAAAAGAAGAGTACGCTCAAAGACGTGCACCCGCTCAAGCTGCAATTGACGAGCTCTCGGCAGCCATAGAAACGGCTATCGCCTCGAACTCTATTTCCGACAGCACGTTAAAGCAGGCACAACAAATTCTGAGCAAAGCGACATTCTACTTGAACTACGGATCTGACTGGGGCGATGGTATCCACATCATGGGGAACAAACCCATTGAGGAGTGCTTCGACAAAGCCATTGCCACGGCAAACGAAGGGTTAGGACTTCTGTCATAGCCCTCACATGAGACAAACACGTGAACTTATACGGCGCAACGTGACGCAAAAGGCTTCGACGCGGGAAACAGCTCGAAGCCTTTTGCCTGCTAGGCAGCCTTCCTTTTCACGCTCGCGGCAATTTCTGGGTTATTTCGTTTTTCTCTCACATTGCCCAACCACCCGCATTAACCCTTTTCTTAGCACCAAGCTTAAAAGCAGGTATGCTGCCATGGCTATAGGGAAGCGCTGATTAATTAGACTTGCGCCCGCTTAGAGCATCCTGCCATTGGTTTTCCAAAGAATCCGAGGGCCGCCGCTGCGCAGCATCCCCGCCCGACGCCGCCGGAGGCTCGTCCCAACTCGTCCCAACTCATCTCCCCGTTTCAATGCTTTGAGCCATTATAGGCCAGCTTGACTGTGCTGCTAAAACCTTCGTAGACACGGAAGTCCGGATTCCCGATGCTTGACTGGTACACCGGCACTTCCAATGGCAATCAAGTCTGCGCAAGCCCTCCGCAAACTCCGCAAACGCAATCAAGCTTCCGCAAACTCCGCAAGCCCTCCGCAAACGGCGGTTGAAAAAAGAAGAGTAGACTGGTTGAAAAAAGAAGAGTAGACTGGTTGAAAAAAGAAGAGTGGCCACTTCAGCGCATTGCCGCCTTCAAGGAAAAGAAGAGGCTCCCATGACCCAAAAATTGACCAACTTCAAGCGGGGAACGCTCGTGAACCCGGGCTATAAACCCCGCGTCCTCGACGCCAGGATCTCCGAGGATCTGGAAGACTTCGGCGCAGTGTGCATAGAAGGTCCCAAGTACTGCGGGAAGACGTGGACGGGCCGAAGCCTCTGCAACAGCGAGATATGCCTCCTCGATTCCGAAGGTGCTTTCCAGAGCCGGGAGCTGGCTCGGCTGTCCCCGATCCAAGCGCTCCAAGGAGCACGTCCCAGGCTCATCGACGAATGGCAGGAAGTGCCTTCACTATGGGACGCCGTGCGCAACGCAGTTGACCGCAGCGGCAAGCAAGATACGTTCGTGCTCACTGGCTCGGCGGTTCCCCGAAAGGAGAAGCCCCGCCACAGCGGCGTCGGCCGCATCGAGAAAATTCGCATGCGCCCCATGACACTGTACGAATCGGACGCATCGAACGGCACCGTGTCCTTATCGGCCCTTTTCGACGGCAACAAGCCCGACGGCACAGCCGAACCCGTTGCCTTGGAAGACCTTTGCGACTTTGTGCTTCGCGGCGGCTGGCCGGCCGTTCAAGAAACCGAGCTGCGGAGGGCGTCGCGTCTAGCTCGCAGCTACATTCGCCAAATCTCCGAAGACGATCTCTCCCGCATCGACGGCGTAAGCCGCGACCCTCAAAAGGTGGGTCGCCTTCTGCACTCCCTCGCCCGAAACGCCGAGCAGGCATCCGCCACCAAAACCCTCGTGCGCGACATGACTGCCGACGCCTCTGGCGACACCCTTTCTAAGGAGACCGTTGAAGACTACCTTCAAGCACTCAAAAGGATTTTCGTCATCGAGGAAATACCCGGCTGGTCGCCGAACTTAAGGTCGTCGATCCGCATCAGCAAGCGTCCCAAATACCACTACGTAGATCCATCCCTGCCCGCAGCTATTCTCGGTGCCACGCCAGAGAAGCTCCTCGACGACCTCAACGCCTTCGGTTTCCTCTTTGAATGCCTGTGCCTGCGCGACCTTCTCGTTTACGCGGAAGCTTCGGAGTCTCAAGTGCACTACTATCGCGACAGTACCGACTTGGAAGCAGACGCCATCATCGAAGCCTATGACGGAACATGGGCGGCTCTCGAAATCAAACTCGGCCACAGCCAAGCGGATCGAGCCGCGAAAAACCTTCTCCGCCTACGGTCGAAGATGTGCGATGCCGGCGCCGGGACCCCAGCGTTTCTGGCCGTTGTGGAAGGCCTCGGCCGATACGCATATGTCCGCGATGACGGCGTGTACGTGGTTCCCATCACCTGTTTGGCGCCTTAAGCCGGAAGCTTTGCCGTCCCGTTACCCACATACCGCGCACCATCGGCGTACTTCTGCTTCCTGCGTGGTAGAATGTCCCGAGGAAAAGGAGGTCAGAAGTGGAACCGTTCATCGATTTCGACAAGTGCGAACTCATTAAAAACCGGGCATACGGAGGCGCAGCCGGCCGCAAACTCGCCGTGCTGCACGACGGAGAGCCGTGGATACTCAAATTCCCCGAAAGCACGAGAAACTTTCCCGGAAAAGACAAGTCGAACAACCACTTGCCCCCTTACACCACAAGTCCCCTGAGCGAATACATAGGGTCGAGAGTGTATACACCCGTTCGATTTCATGGCAGCGGGCGGAAACCAAGATTGCAACAGCGCCCTGAAAAGGTTCGTAGAAAGGGTTAGCCTGCCGTCGCTGCTGGCAATCGTAGACGGCATTCCTTGCGTGTGGACAGACGGAGGACAAGAAAGCACTACGCTCCCGTTGTCGCGTCGTCCGCTTGGCCGGCTCGGCCGAAGCTTTCGAACGAGACAAACAAAGCGAGCATGTCTTCGGGGCTTAAGGCCGCAACGGACGACTTTCTGAGGAGCTTCCTGTCGGAGGTCACCAAGTAATCGGCACGGAAACGCCGGGCGGCAGCCAGCACGAGATCATCCCCGAAATTACCGTGGATGCTGTGGAAGCGCTGGGCAAACCACAGGTCAGAGCAGTCGACGGAAACGAGAGTGGCTATCTCCTGTATGTTCAGAGAGCATTTCCATGCGGCTTCCTCGATAAGGCGAGCCTTCTCCTCGTCCACGGTCTCTTCGTTTTCCTTGCACTTCGCCCTAAGGAACACCCCCAACGCGTAATATATATCCTTAAGGGAAACAGCAGCGAACAGAAACTCTACCCCAAGGCTGTGGCACGCATCGATGACCTAGCGAGACGCGCAAGCCCCGCCGCGCCCTCCTATGTAATTGTCAAGCCAAACGTTGCCATTTATTGCCCCAGTGAACGGATTTGCTCTTCCCGTCAAGAAATCGGGCTTATTTTGGCGAAAGTCGCACCGAATGAATGAGTTCGAGCGAATCGGCCCTAGAGAAACAATGCGCAGCAAGGGCGGGTCGCGCTGCGCTGCCCGATCACAAGTCTGCGACCTGGGGTTTTCCACAACCGGAAGACGAGACCGCCGCCCCATCTCGCAAAAAGGGCGAGACGGGAAGAACAAATCCGTTCACTGGAGAAGAAACTCGCCAAAAATAAGGCGATTTTCGGACGGGGGGCGTCAATCCGTTCACACGGGGAGCACAGCAGCAAAAATCACTCTCAAACGCACAAAAGCCACCGAAGAGATTGCGATATCCGGCTTGAACCGTCGAGCGCGGCAGCAGTACCACCCTCCAGTGCACAAAAAGTCGCGAATTGTTGCGCCTGATAAGAGAATAAAGGAAGGCGGCGAGAACCGACTTCGAATATCACCTGTTCAGAAGCTTACCTGATTCCTAGATCTCCATTGGAATCTGGGTATACGGCCTTCCCTTCTCTGCCCTTGCAGAAGAAGCGCAACAATTCGCGACTTTTTGTGCACCCAAGGTGATTTTGCTGCCGCGCTCGACGGTTCAAGCCGGATACCATAGACCTTTATGGCTTTTTCTGAGCGGAACTTTGCTGCCGTACGTCATCGGCTGCCAGGCACAGCCAAGTCAGACGCACACGAAGAAATGCAGACAAGGCAAGGCGGGGCGTCCCCATCGCCCGCCAGACAGATTGGGCTCCGATACGAATGCGGGAACAAGGCAAGGAACTGCCCCCGGAGGAGTTCCGGAGCCAGTCCCTAGTGGCGTAGTCTTTATTTGAGCCGTCCAAGTTTTGGGGCGCAGTTCGCAGTTCGCATCTTTCCCATCCCCTACACTCTCGTGCCCGTGTCTTCCCATTCTTCTGCACCCCTACCCTATCTGTAGCTTCGAATGAGCTCGGGCATTCCTCCGACCGCGAAAGTCATACGAGAGCCCTGCGAGATCTTCGCGAGAGCTCTACGAGAACCAGCCAAAGCTCCGCGAGAAACCCCGCAAGAAACGCGGTGGTTAAATGACGATTGCGTAAAAGAATAGGCGTTGCATTCTTGTTTATGGCATGATGGAGTCTTGCAAGAGTAGCGGAGTCGCACGCTTCGGAAGAGAGACGGAGAAGAAGCGTTGCGCTATGCGCGGCGACATGAGGGTAGTCTCAATGCCGCTCACTACAAGCTTGCAGCAAGGCGAAACGAACTCGTGGCGGGGGCAGCGGGAACGCGGCGAATTTGGTAGCAGGACACGGCGAACTCACGACTACGCACAGCGGGACGCAGCGGGAACGCGGCGAAGCAAAAGCCTTTCCCGCAGAACGATTGACGCGAACAACGCGCACAACATAAGGAGACGGAACATGGGCTTCTTTTCGAAGTTCGAGGGCAAAATGGAAGACACATTCGAAGGGGCAGTGGATCGCATGGCCGCAGCACCCATATCGCCTGTCCAGATTGCCAAAAAGGCCGAAAAGAAAATGCGGCGTGAGAAAATGGTGGGCGCTGGCAAGCAGTATGCGCCCACCTTGTACACCGTGCTGGTAAACCCCGACGACGACGAGCGCCTGTTCGGATACTACCCTACGCTGGCTGGCGAAACGGAAACGTATCTGGCCGCGAAGGCAGCCGAAGAAGGGCTGGTCATGGACGGACAGCCCCTTGTGCGCTTCATGGTAGATGACGGGCTGCGTCACGGAAAGTTCGACGTTATTGCAGAAGCGGTGTCGGCGCCCCTTATAGCGCAACTGCGCCAAGAGGAAATGGAGCGCTACGGCATAGGCGGTGCGCCGCAAGCAGGCTACCCCGAAAACGCTGGTTGGAACAGCGACTATGCAGAAATTGCGCCTGCCTACGACGTTGCAAACCCTTATGATTCCAGCAACGCATACGACAACGATTACGCAAGCAGTGCTGCGCCTTACGATTCCTATACGCCTGCGAGCGGATACGATCAGGATGCCTACGATCCTTATGCTCCCTCCGAAGAGTCTTATGCCGCCTATGATTCCTACAACGGAAGCGACGATCCATACGCGCCGATGGATGACTACGACGCGCCCGCCGCGCAGGACGTGTTCGATATGAACGGATCTTACGGCGACGTGGGCACCCCCGCCCCAAGCAGCAGAAAGCCGCCTTTACCCTATGTTCCCGAAGACGAGATAGACTATTCCATCGACTACGGTGAATACACGTTCGACAGCCAAAATTTCGAGGATTATCGCCAAAACGGTCCCGCAGCCACGCCTGTTCCAAACAGCGCACGCGCCGCCCAATCGCCAAGAGGAAGCCAGCTTGCGGCGAGCGCGGCGGCGGGTGCGGCGGCGGCAAGCGTGGCCGACGCAGGGGCAGCGGGTGCGGCGGCAGCAAGCGTAGCCGGCGCAGGGGCAAGCGCAGGGGCAGCGGGTGCGGCAGGAGTAAGAGCCGCATGTGCGAATCACCCTGCAGCCGCCCCCGCTCCCAACACCGTAGTGTTCGCGGCGGGCGCGGCGGGCGCCACCCCCCAGCCCAGCCAAGGTGCGGTGCATGCACGCCTCGTAGACACCACGAACAAACGCACCTACGCGCTGGCAACCGCACGCCTCATCATAGGCCGCGAGCAATCGTGCGACATCGTGCTTCCCGACATCAACGCATCGCGCACGCATGCCGAGCTGCGCTTCGAGCCCCAAGGCGTGTGGTCCATCACCGACCTTGGGTCTACGAACGGCACCCGTGTGAACGGCCATGAGGTGTCTTCGCAGACGCTGCGTCCGGGAGACCGCCTTACCATCGGCATGACGAACCTCATTTTCGAGCTCGCATAGCGCAGACGAGGAGGGTTGCCCGTGATAGACGTCGTACTGCTCATCGCCCGCCTGCTGTTCGTAGCGCTGCTCTACTTGTTTTTATTCGCCATCATGAAAACAGGCGTAGGGCTGGTGCGCGGCCAGCGCAAGAAGGAACGCACGTGGAGCGTTTCGGTGGAACGCGGGCCTAAAGAGCTGCGTGGCGTTTCCATTGCGGTGCGCGGGCCTGTTATCGTGGGACGCAGCCCCGGCGCCGACATCGTCATCGGCGCGGGCTACGTTTCCGGGCGCCATGCGCGGTTTTCGCTCATGGGCCAGAATCTTTTCGTGGAAGACCTAGGCTCCACCAACGGAACAGCTGTGAACGGGCAGCGTATCGATGCGCCCTATGCGCTTAAGAACAATGACGTGGTAAACGTAGGCGACGTGGCCATGCGCGTGAGGTTCTCATGACGGGCGCCTCCATGCATCCGCGTCGCGAGCCTTCCCGCCGCTTTCCCTCTTCCACGTTCGGCAGCAGAACCGACGTGGGCTGCATTCGCGACCACAACGAAGACAGCTTGGCGGTAGCGCCCCCCCTGTTCGGTGTGGCAGATGGCCTGGGCGGACACGCCGCTGGAGAGGTGGCTTCCGAAATTGCCGTGAACACCATTGCCGAACAAGCGCCCAGCCACCCGGACGCAAACGCGCTGGGAGATGCCGTGCGAGCCGCCAACTTGGCCGTGCT
>JAEYEL010000133.1 GCA_023403475.1 Actinomycetes bacterium | reverse complement strand
AAGCCCTTCATATGGCGACTCGTAACGGCATGCCAGGTAACCAAGGTGTTCTCGGGATACTGCTCCATTTCCTCAATGCCGCGTGCACCAATAGTTTCGCCTTCAAACTGCAGATGATGGGTGGTGTTACCCATGAAGACGGGCTTATGGCCCAGAGCGCCCAAAATAGCCTGGCTAACACAAGCGGGACCGTCATATTCACATGCGGAAGGAATACCACATTCATGATGTAGAGAATGGGTCAGGCAGAAGGTAAAACGTTCGTCGTTCAGGCGACGTGTTGCACAGGCATCAGGGCACACAGCCATATAGGCATTGCATTCGTACGCTTCGAGCATTTTGTCGATCACGTAGCAGCCTTTAACGGAACGCATAACTTCATCGCGCTCCATCTCGTTAACATCGGCACCAGCAATCAGCTCATCTGTCTGGCGCCAAATCTCTTCCATGTCTTCTTCGGTTGGATTCAAAGCGGCACGACCCGGCAGCGTGTAGTTCTTTTCACTATCCAGCGGATGAGTCATGTCCAAGTACTCATGAATGTTTGCGAAAGTAAAGTTAACACCCAGTTTTTGATTGACTACTTCGTAATCGGCGAAGTTATCCAAAGCGCTACCGTTACGCTCGCTGCCAAAGCGGCCAACGCACAGAATGCGCATTTGCCTTAAAACCTTGCAAGCACGGAGAACCTCAAAACACTTGCATGTATCCTCCCAATCCAGATAGTTGAAACCGCTATTGATTCCGCGAGCGCGCATAGCAGAAATGGTGATATCCATGAACGGGAACGGCTCGGGGGTAAATACCAGCGGCTTGTTGGTGCGCTGAGCCATAAGCAAAACCAACTCACAGTTACGAGATGTGTGAGCAATGATATAAGCATCGCACTTGTCATCGTCTTCGAGCATCTTATCCACGATGCTGTCGAGCGGTAGGAAGTTCTCATCGGAGGAAATAATGGTTGGTTCCATCAAGTTAAAGTACTCTATGTCGCCCAAATTCTTCTCGATTAGGTCTAGACGCGCTTTAGCTTTCTTTTCATTCTTCGCGAGATCGTAGTCTTTAGTGAGCATGTCGGGGCTACCGCTGCGGCACGGACCCTCAAACACGTACTCGTGATAAAACAACGTAACAAGAGGCTTGATGTTGAGCTTAATATCCTTCAGATTATTCATACGTCGTCCTTTCGAATCGCTATTATTACGCCTCATGCTATTATGTTATCGAATAATTTTCAGAATATGCTTAATGCAATATGTATAACCATAGCGACTTTTCGTATTAATTTTGAAAACTCCCTATGAGAGCTTATCTATTTGTCTAGGCAGTGTCGTCGCAAAATGTGTAACCGAGGTGCGATGCAGCAGATCCGAACTGCCGCCTCGAAGCTGGCCGTCCTCTTGCAGTAGGAGGTCACCAGACCGCGCCACCTCTTGATCTTCCCGAAGGCGTTCCCAGCTAGGTGTCGCTGCCTGCATACACGGTGGTCGTACGGCCTCCGCGCCAGGCGGTTCCTTCTAGGCGGCATGACGAGCTCGATGCCATGTGGCGCACCATAGCGCAGTGCGACTACACCGTGCGCATCCCCATGCAGCACGGCGTGGACTCTCTGAACGTGGCCGCCGCCAGCGCCGTCGCTTTCTGGGAGCTGCGCGTTTTCCGCCCCTGAGCCGGAAAGGAAACGAGCGGAAGCGGGCGGCGTTCTCACGACTCGCGATAGGTCGCCGTCATGCTGAACGGAAGAAAATCGAGCGGAAGCGGGCGGCGTCCTCGCCCTTTCGCCGACAGCAGCGCCCACGCCCACGGCGCGCCTCCTCCTTCCGCATGCCGGTATCAGCACGCAAGAGAAGAGGTGCTTGATCCGGGAAAGCAAGAAAACGCTCGCCCCTTCGCCGATGCCCTGCTGCGTAAAGAGGGCTTCACCAGCAAAGGTACTTGAGGGTACGTCAAGCTTGTTGGAAGCGCCAGAAGCGCCGCTGGAAATGCACCGAAAATGCTCGAGCGCTGCGGAAATCTTCCAGAAAAAGACACTTTCGAAACAATCTGTTCCTTCGCAAACGACACGGAGATGCGTACCGAGAACGCGAACCGGCCAAGATTTACCGGGCCTTTGACACCCGAGCGTTTCAATCCCCTTCCGAAAAACCCGATAATCGCAGACTTTTTCGCCAATATCGGGCTAGCAGACACGTTAGGAAGCGGAACGAGAAACCTTTTCAAATACTCTTGGGCATACGGCGGCGGAAGCCCTTCTTTGACGGAAGGAGATGTGTTCGTTGCCCTCGTTCCTCTTCGAGCCGAAAACAGCAAGGGCACCACGACACCTCTCGACGTGGACAGCGCCGTAGTTCGCATGATTGAGACCAGCGGATATGCAACCGTCGCAAACATAGCGAGCGTCACAGGAGTGACCCAGAGAACGGTTAGGCGACATATTTCCCTCATGGTCTCCGAAGGCAAGCTGAAAGCGGAAGGGAGCACGCGAGATCGGCGCTACGTTCGAGCGCAGACCGTCTAAGAGCCGTCAAACGACCGCAAAACGTCCGGCCCCGAAAGCGAGTACGACACGTGCGCTACGCGCCCTTCCCCGCTTGTCCCGTATGGTTCACGTTAGTGGCCAGGGGATGTTCCGCAAGCAGGCTCATGAGGGCGGCACCCACCAGCAGAAGCGGCACGATATAGAGGAACAGCGGAACCAGCGCATCGCTGTACGCCGACACCACGACGGAGCGCACCGGCTCCTCAAGCCCGCGCACGAAGTGCGGCGTGATGTCGTTCAGGTTGATGTTGTCCACTTTTGGCAGACGCGCCAGCAAATCGGCCGAAAGGCGCGACGTGAACAACGCGCCCACAAGCGATGCGCCCAGCGTTGCGCCTATCTGCCGAAAGAAGTTGTTCGCCGCTGTAGCCGTGCCAACCATGGCGTGCGGGAACTCGTTTTGCACCACTAGCACCAGAATCTGCTGGCCGAGACCGACGCCGAATCCCAAAACGAACAGAAACGCACCGGCAAGCGGAAGCGGCGTGCCCACCGTCATGCGCGAGAGCAGCGCAAACGCAACCGCCATGACGAGGCAGCACGCGACAGGCATCCATTTGTAGCGGCCCGTCTTCGAGGCAAGAAAGCCCGCACCCATCCCCGTTGCCACCACGCCAACCATCATAGGGGCGGTCATGAGGCCGGCCTGTTCGGGCAAAAGCCCGACGACAATCTGGAAGTACGTGGGCAGATACGATGTGGTTCCCATCATGCCCAGCATGATGATGAGCCCTGTTACCGTGCACAGCACGAAGTTTCTGTTCCGAAAAAGAAAAAGCGGGATAATGGGCTCCCGGGCGCGGCGCTCGACTAGCGTGAAGGCCACGGCCGCCAAGACGAACAGTGCGAACAGCCCCAGCACCTCGGGCGAGTTCCACGCAAACAGCGTGCCGCCCCATGCGGTTGCCAGCACAAGCGACCCCACCGACGTTGCCATGCAAACCGTTCCCGCAACGTCGAACGGGGGATGCTGGGCGCGATGTGCGGGCGAGGCGAGAAAAAACAGCACCGCACAGATGGCGAGCAGCGCAAGCGGCACGTTGAACGCGAACAGCCACCGCCACCCCGTCACCTGCACGAACCACCCGCCCAAAAGCGGCCCTACCACAGTGGCCAGCGCGAACACCGATCCGATAACGCCAAGGTACTTCCCCCGCTGCCGCGGCGGAATGACGTCGGCAATGGTCGCCTGCGAAAGTATGATAAGCCCGCCGCCGCCCAAACCTTCGATGGCGCGCCCCATGATGAGCATGGGCATGTTCATTGCAAGACCGCACGCAATCGAACCCGCCATGAACACGGCAAGCGCCACCACCAGCAAATGCTTTCGCCCGAAGAGGTCGCCCAGCTTGCCGTAGACAGGCATCATCACCGTGGCGGCCAGAATGTAGGCGGTAGCCACCCACTGCATGTGCTCCACCCCGCCCAGCTCGCCTACGATGGTGGGCAAAGCCGTCGCAGTAACCGTTTCGGAAAGCGAACTCACGAACATGGCAAGCAACAGCCCCGCGAATACGGAATAGACTTGCCGCTTGGGCAGCGAGCCCGCTTCCCCGCCCACGCCCACGCCAACGTCAGCATCCATACAAACTCCTTCCCGTCTTCCATCTACCAGTATCGGCATGCGGAAGAAAGGGGGGCGGGGCAATCCCGGAACGGAAGAAGACCGTCAGCCCTTCGATGCTGTTTCGTTTCACAAGAAAAGCTTTGCCGGCAAAAGGAGCGCCGGACAAACCCGGCGCTCCTTGCATCGAGCATTTTCAACGGGGCATTGCCGACGGCGCTCTCAGGCAAGACATTCCGTTTGCGAACGTCCAGATCCTTCCCGTCGATTCTCCAACTGCTTTTTGGCGCGACCCGACGCTATTGGCACGACCCGACGTTATAGCGCTACTGGCGCGGTTCGACGCTATTGGCGCGACCCGACGTTATAGCGCTACTGGCGCGGTTCGACGCTGTATCTTGCCTTTGCAGCCCCTACCGCTGGCTTTCCTTGTACACGAGGTTTTCGGTGCTGTACTTCTGGCGCAGGACGGGCTTCTCTATCTTGCCGGTGGGGTTGCGCGGAATGTCGGCAAAGATTATCTTGCGCGGGCGCTTGTAGCGGGGCAGATCGAGGCAGAACCGCTCTATGTCGGCCTCAGTCGTGCCCTGCGCTTCGGGCTTCAGCTCGATCACGGCAAGGGGAATCTCGCCGAGGCGGTCGTCGGGCACGCCGATGACGGCAACGTCTTTGATGGCCGGATGCGCCGAAAGGAAGTCTTCCACCTGCACCGGGTATATGTTCTCTCCGCCGGAGATGACCACGTCCTTCTTGCGGTCGACCAACCAGAAAAAGCCGTCCTCGTCTTGACGGGCCATGTCGCCGGTGAGCAGCCAGCCGTCAACGAGCACATCGACCGTCGCCTCAGGGTTGTTGTAGTAGCAGGTCATGACGCCGGGGCCTTTCACGCACAGCTCGCCCACATCGCCTTGCTCGACCTCGTTGCCGTGCGGATCGATGATCTTGGCCTCCCATCCGTACCCGGGCACGCCTATGGCGCCTACGTGGTCGGTGTTCTCGACGCCCAGATGCACGCACCCCGGCCCCGTCGATTCGGAAAGGCCGTAGTTCGTGTCGTAGTCGTGGTGCGGGAAGACGCTCTTCCAGCGCGCCACCAAGCTGCGCGGCACCGGCTGAGCGCCGATGTGCATAAGCCGCCACTGGTCAAGATGGTAGTCCTCCAACTTGAGCGAACCGTCTTCTAACGCCAGCAGGATATCTTGCGCCCACGGCACGAGCAGCCACACGATGGTGCAGTGCTCGTCGCTCACCGCCTCGAAGATGGTCTGGGGCGTCACGCCGCGTAGAAGCACCGCTTTCGACCCGCTGGCCAAGCTGCCCATCCAGTGCATTTTCGCCCCGGTGTGATACAGAGGAGGAATGCACAGAAACACGTCGTCACGCGTTTGCCCGTGATGCTTCCGCTCCGTGATGGCCGCATGCTCCAAGCTCTCGTGATTGTGCAGGATGGCCTTGGGAAACCCGGTCGTTCCGCTGCTGAAGTAGATGGCGGCATCGTCTTGTGCGGTCAGCGGAATGTGCGGGTCGGCACTCGAGCAGTTCGAAGCCAGCTCGCCGTAATCTTCCGCGAACGACGGGCAGTCCCGCCCCGCATACAGCAGCAAGAAGTCGCTGGGAAGACCCGGTTCCACTTCCTCAACGCGCCCGATGAACTCCGGCCCGAACACGAGCGCGGTCGTGTCGGCAAGGTTCAGGCAATAGCGAATCTCTTCCGCCGTGTAACGGAAGTTGAGCGGCACCGCAAGCGCGCCGCATTTCAGGATGCCGAAGTACAGGGGAAGCCACTCGACGCAGTTCATGAGCAGAATGGCAACCTTGTCGCCCTTCTTGATGCCTCGGCTCATGAGCAGGTTGGCGAAGCGGTTCGCCTTCTCGTCGAACACGCTCCAAGTGATCTCGCGTCGATACGCCTGCGGCTCCGTGGTCTCGATGAGATCGTAGTCGCGCCACGTCACGCGACGGCGCTCTTTGATGGCGGGGTTGATCTCCACGAGCGCCGTATCGTTGCCGTATTCGGCAGCGTTGCGGCGCAGGTAATCGACGATGAGCATGTTTTTCGTTTCCTCTCGTGCGGGCGGCGGGCGCGCGACGAACCGAGCGCCGTGAAACGCATGCGGCGGTCTTGGGCGCGTTGCCCGCTTCGTCCGCGTTTTCTTTCGAACCAAACAACTGCCCTATGAACTTTAGCCAGACATGCGCGTTATTTCAAGCACGATTCGCCAAACAGAGCAGGATTAGGGTAAAAGCAGCGGAAAGCGGGCGCGGGAAGGTATGCGAGGCTCGGGGCGCGAGGCCTGCAGCTCGGGGGATCGCAGCAGGCGGCTTATTTCGCCACATCTATCTCCTCGCGCGGATCGTGCAAATCGTTCGGGTAAACGCGCACTTCGCTCCATCCCATTTGAACAAGAGCGTCGGCCGTTCGCCACGGCGGCGTGATATCGTCGAACTGCGCACAGTAGTTGAGCGCTTCCACGAGCGTGATGTTGTGCATGAGGTCGGCCATGGTGTCAACGTCGGGGACGGGCGGAAGGTAGAGCGCGGGAAGGCTGCGCTCGCGCGCCTTCGCAATGTAGGCGGGCAGAACGGTAAGGCCGTCCTGGTTGTAGAACACGCCCGTATGACTGAAGTCGGTTGCGCGCGTCCAGCCCACAATGGAAACGCCCATTTCCTGGTCGGGCGCGAGCACGATGCCCCCGTTCGGCTGCGCATCGAGCTTGTGCAGCGCCTCGAACCCGCCGATGACGTCGGCTTTCGTAAGCGCGGGCATGTCGGCGCCCATGGAGAGGATGGCGTCGGCGCCCCTGTTCCACGCCTGCTCGAACGAGTGGTTGTAATGTTCGTCGAAGCTTGCGCCCTCGTCGGCAATGACGACAAGCTCGCGCGGCCACGTGCCGGAAACCTCGAAGAGGTTTCGCATGACCTCGACGTTTTTCGCAGGCGTCGTGGAAATGACGAGCTCGTATTCGTCGCGCACGGTTTCAGGAGCATCAAGCTTTGCGGCAGCGGTCGTGCCTGCGGAAGCCGGCGACGAAGCCTCTTCCGCCGCGCGAACCGCCGCCGCGCTGCGCGCTTCCAAGTCGGTCAGGGCGGCGCAGCATATTTCCACCACATCGAACAGCATGCAGTGGTACAGCCCCGACGCCACCTCCGGCGTGAACACGCCGTCTTTGAGCGTGGTCAGGCGCGTCTTCACCAGTCCCGGCACCGGCGGCTTGCTGAACAGCAGCAACGTATTTTTCCGAACCTTCACGTACGTCTCCTCGCACTTCGCTTCCGCAGCCCTACTTCGCAATGAGCACCGAAACCGGCGAGCCGTGCAGCACCTTGTGGCTCACGCTGCCCAGATACTCCTGCACGCCGCTTAAACCTCGGTTGCCGATGACAACAAGGTCGTAGTCGCGTTCCTTAATGAGCTTGATCAGCTCGTTTGCAGGGTTCACTCCGGTAAGCAGCAGCGCGTCGGCGCGCTCGCCTGCCTCCCCCATGTCGTCGATGGCGTTCTGCAGCAAGTTCTTGCCGCCGTCCATCATGATGTCGAGAATCTCTTTGAAGTTCGCCATCTGAGACTTGTCGAGCAGCGGAATGGCCACCACGTTCACCAAGTCGATATGGGCGTTCGGGTTAGGCTCCGCGATGGATGCGGCCAGCTCGATGGCTCTTTTCGCACCATCGGAATCGTCCACCGCAACAAGAATGTTGTTCACAGCCATGGATCTCTCCTTCCTTTCGACCTGCAGCGCCATGCCGCAGGTCAGCCTTGCGGCACCATCCTGCAGGACGGCTTTGCAGCGCCACCACACAGGTCAGCCTCGCAGCACCATCTTGCAAGACAGCCTTGCGACAACGGAATAACCACTTCAACCATGATACCAGTTCGCACTTTGAAAATGCCGAAAGGGAGCCGACTTTTCAGCGTCTGTGTCTGTTTCTGTGTCTGTTCGTTGCGGTTCGCTGCCGCTTGCGCATCGAAAACTCAGGGGGCATGTTGGTAATATGATGTTGTTCCCCACAGTTCGGCTCAGCTCGCTGCGGTTCGGTTCGGCTCATTTCGGTAGCTTGGTTGCCAGTCGGTTGGTTGCCGGCCGGCGAGTCAACCGGCTGTCGAAGTCCTAGCGTTACTCCCGACGCACGGCGTGAGGATGCCTCCAAGATCATTCCCGTAAGTTCCCTCGTGCGCGAAGACGGTTCAAATCTGGAAGCCGCTATCTCTCCCTTCGAAGAACTCGGCGGGAGTGAGAACGCGGTCACTAAGCGGATAATGTTTCTTGTTACCAGTGACGAGAATAGCATCCCATGCAAGGGCGGCATCGAAAAAACGCTGGTCATCGCCATCAGAGCAAAGCGGCCAAGCAAACCCGCGCGACACGGGGTCGGCATTGAGACCGATGGTTTTGATGGCTGCAACAAGGCGCTTGATGCGTGCCGCATCGAAGCCGAACTTGGGACGCCTCAGCACTTCCTCGTATTCGGCAATCATAGCGGAGGTATAGACGAGTTGATATTGTCTGCTGAGACATCGGCTAAGCAGACACGCCGGCTTACCGTGGTCGAGGTTGCTCCACAAAGCGGAAACCAACACGTTAGTGTCAAGGATGACATAGGTCATGGCGCAAAAGGGATGTTCTGCGCTACCGACGCGCGGCACGAACCGACGCAATTTCTTCGTCGATTTCCTTAAGATTCATAGAGCGACCCTCGGTCTCCTTCCAAAGTGCTTCAAGCGTGCGCTGTCCAACCCATTGATCATAGGAGTGAATGGCGT
>JAEYEL010000108.1 GCA_023403475.1 Actinomycetes bacterium | reverse complement strand
GCCCCGAAGCATGGCTTCCGCAATGCACGGTAAAGCACACTGCCATGGTGCGTTTTATTGCGTATAATGCACCATGTCGATGCGTCGCGAAGGAGAGCAGCCAGAATGAGCAGAACAGAGCTTTCCGTAACCGTATTCAAAAAGCTCAAAACCATGGGCGAGCATCAACCCAATCGAGGAAACTTCCATCGCCGGACGCTCGGAGCGGACGGCATACAAATGCGGTCGCCCACCCTGCAGCCGCTGCGGACACCGCGCAAAGCGCGATAACAGTCTGAGCGTCCACGAGCTGCACCCTCTTCGAATCATCTAACGCCCACAAAAGACAGAAACCCCGCGGGATCCATGTAGGGAACGCTTGAGTCTTCGTAATCGCGCAGGTTTCGCGTTAGTATGAGGTCGCATGCGTTGTGCCGAGCCGTCTCTATCTGAACGGCATCCTCGTAATCTGGGATTCCGGAATCGAGGGCATCGAGACAAGCGGACGGCGGCGTCGCATATAGGTCGCACAGCGAATACAGCCCCCTCAAAGCTCGCCGCGCAACGTCGTCTCCTGCCGCTTTCCGCAGATGATAGTACAAGTCGGTGGCCTGTGTGGTGGAAAACCCTCCCGCAATGCGCCTAGACGCCACAAGTCGCATGACTTCCACCGCCGACTCGTGGAACGGGTCTCGGCTGTCAAGCAGGTAGTCGAGAATGACATTGGCATCCAAGTATATCCTCATTGGCGCAACCTTCGCTCCTCGCGGTCAAAAGCCTCGTCGACCACAGCGTGAATGCTCCCCGCCAAGCTCTCCACAAGCGCCATCCTGTCTCGATTCGGGTTCGTCCACACACCCACAACCTTGCCATTGCGCGTAACCGAATAATCCTGCACACTCACAAGCTCCATGTATCTACCAAAGTTCTGCCGAAACTCCGAAGCCGTGATGGTCTCCATATTCGCCACGACCAACCTCCTTTCACTCGGGTTCACTAGAGTATATTGTACGAAATTTTTCAATATTTTGTACAATTTCTCATGCTACAATTTGCAAAAGGTTGGTTGCTAATGTAAGCGCTTCGCTCAAGTGTTCAATCATAGCGCGGGCGGCGAGAATGTGTTATCCTGAACTCCACCAGAAAGCGGGAAGGCCGCTTTCGAGAGATTATCCAAGGGGATGTCTTTTTGGTCCTTGTTCTGTAAGGAACACGCAATCGAATAGCCCACAAGAAGCCGTTTGCCAACGGCTTGGAATGTTGCGCCCGAATCATACACCTCTATACAGAGAATACGCCTCTATACAGACAAGGATATAGCCATGCAATTCCCAAAAGCGAACAGCTTTTCCAGCTCTATCGTGAAAGACAAGATAATGGGGCCTAACCCCCTCAAGCTCTGCGAAGAGATGCTCGAAGAGGCAGCAGGCGAGCAATGCCCGGCCATCCCCCAAGGATCCGTCGTGCTCGACCTGGGCAGTGGCACGGGCATCACGTCGGCCTTGCTCGCGCGTGAGTGCGGGCTTGTCGTCTATGCGGTCGACCTTTGGAGCGACCCTGGCGAGAACATGCGGTTCTTCGAGAGCCTGGGGCTTTCGAACCGCCAGGCCATCCCCGTAAAGGCGGACGCCTCGCAGGGGCTTCCCTTCGCGACCGAGTTCTTCGACGCGGTGGTGAGCACCGACTCGTACAATTACTTCGGACGCGACCCGAAGTATCTAGGCGAAAAGCTTCTCCCCTACGTCAAGCACGGCGGCTTTCTGCTTCTGTGCATCCCCGGCATGAAGCGCGACTGCCACGACAACTTGCCCGCATGCCTTCTGGCATCGTGGACGCCCGAGCAGCTTGACTACCTGCACGATATTTTTTGGTGGCGCGCCCTGCTGGAGCAAACCGACGGGGCAGAAATTCTGAGCATGAATGAGATGGCGTGCACCGCCGAGGCATGGACCGACTGGATATCCTGCGACAACAGCTACGCCCAAGGCGACCGCGCCGCTGTGCGTGCCGGAGCCTTGCAATACCTGAACACCATATCCGTCGTGCTGCGCAGAAAGTAACCGCAACGGCTTCCGCACTCCTTTGCTTGCGAGACCCTTGCTGAACAGGGCGAAACGGCACTTGTCGTAGCTGGATTGTCGCTCGCAACCGAGCGCTTGACCCTTGCTGAACAGGTTGAAACGACACTTGTCGTAGCCTTTTACGAACAGGGTGCGAGTAAATACCCAATCGTGCTTACGGGAAAACCGGCATCCACTCTCGTCGGTTTTCCCGATCCTGTAAGACGCAACATGCCTTTTGAAAGTCGAAGCAAAAGAGGACGGAGTCAGAGACCAAATGAGGTTTTGTTCGTTCATTCGGTTGCCGGCAAAGGCGAGGTTAGATACGACACACTCGCTTGCCAACTAGTTCAGGACGATACGAGACGCGGCACGGGCGTGATAGCCAAAACCCCGATGAAAAGTATGTCCAATTCAACGCCTCTAGAGGTGTAGTGCTGGCCACCGGTGGTTACGAGTTCAATTGGAACCGCTTGAAAAAATGCCTGCGCTCTGCACCGACCCTTCCCAGGCGTTACACCAGAGCAGGAAGCAGAAGGGCGACCTGCACGGAAAGCTCGTTAGTGAACGCCCGCATTCCTCTTGCGAAAAAAGAGGCAGGGGCGAGAATTCTCGAATCGCTGGGGGCTACCATCTCCGAACTCATCAACAGCGCTTACGACTACCTGCCGGAATTCAGGAAGCTCCCCTTCATGACTATGGCGAGACTCAGCAGATGAGGAAACAATCAGGGAATCATCCCTCCCAAAACCATATGTGACTCGATGGGGATCATCTATGTCGATTTCGAACCCCACCTTGGGCACGAACCCTCGAAATACCGACCCGCTCTCGTTATAAGCGCGAGCGCGTTCAACGCAAAATCCTCCATGACGATCGTATGCCCCATCACGTCTACGGATAACGGGTACCCTATGCATTCAAGAATCACGTTCGACGAGTCATTCGGATTCGCCTGCGTGGAACAGATGAAAGCCCTCAATCTCAACGCGAGAAAATGCCGCCACGTCGGTTATACTGACGAAGGCGAGATGGATGCCGTGCTATCCCTAGTAGGAGCCGTCTTCGATATTTGGCAACAACCTCGCAGTTCATATCCAAATACGAGGTTGTTCTTCTTTCTCGCTCCCCTTCGGAACTCGTTGCAAAGGAGATCAACCGTGATCGAAAAGAAATTCCCGACCAGCGGCGGAGTTATCCATTACTGGGTTTCCGAAGCACACGGCGAAGGGCTGCCGTGGCTCGTGTTCCTCCCGGGGCTTACGGCGAACCACCTGCTGTTCGAAAAGCAACTCGAACACTTCGAGGGGAAGGCGAGATGCCTGACATGGGACGCCCCGACCAAGTGAACAGGGCGCTACTCTTCATCTTCCCAGCGCACGCGGTCAGAAACGCCCATGATTGCCGCAGCTATGCCCAGTGCGCCGGCAACAACAGCTGCCGTCAAATAGCCGGGAAGGAGCGACCAGAACGTTAGCCCGCTAACCGCCAGAAGACCGAAATACGTACCGAGCCACGCGGCGACGCACGCGCCGGCAACCAACACGACACACGCAGCCACAGAACCCGCAACATCGAACGCTTTGCTTCCACGCAGACAGAACGCGCTGAACACGAGCGCAGCGAGAATCCAGCTTGCCGCCGTACACCAAGCACTCGGGTCGGCAAGAGCCGTCACGAAGCCGCTCAAATCGACGCCGGGGAAACGCGAGACCCAGAATTTGTTGGGTAGCGCGCCGCCCACGTTCCACCCCGAAAGAACGTCTACGTTGTTCCAGAACGCAACACCCGCACCCGCACCGTAGCCGGACATGGCGAATGCCGTCACCGCCGAATAGGCCGCCGTGACCACGGCATCGCGCACGCCGAGAAAGCAACCCGCCATCACGGGTGCGACGGGAGCAAGCCCCACCGCGCCCAAAAGCGGCTGCGCGAAGGCCGCGCATGCCTGTCTGCTGCCCGCACGACCCGAAAACCACCACCATGCCGCCGTAGCGACCACAAGAGCAACGCCCACCAAAGGCGCACCGGAAAGCGCGGCGGAAACACCCAGAAAAACGAAGCTCATGAGCGCACCAAGATGCGGCTTGAGCAGCGCTGCCGCCAGCATAAGCGCCGCAAGCCCCCAAAGCAGAGGGCTATCCCAGCTGCTCACCCAAGGAAGGTTCGCCGCCGCCACAACGCTTACCAGCACGGCTCCCGCCGCCGCGAACGCACGGGCGAAAATCGCCGCTGCGCGATCGCTCACGCGCTCGACCCAGGGCGTGCGCGGCGGGCGCAAAAGCTTTTCTCTCCCCGCCTCTTCGTCTTCTGCATCGCCCACCAGCACGGCAAGTTTTCTTTGCCCGATCTTCGCGTCGCCTAGAAACGGCTCCATGGCCTCTGCGAAGTCGGCTACCGTGTCATAGCGCCCGTCTCTTTCGGGGTCGAGCGCGAAGAACATCACGTCGTCTACGCCCTCGTCCATGTCGTCCCAGCAAAGCGACGGAAGAATCAGCTCGGCATCTTCTATGGCCGATTCGGCCTGCTCCAAATTCGGTGCTAAAAAGGGGTTTTCGCCCGTGAGCATTTCGTAGGCAAGGCTCGCCAGCGCCCACTCGTCGCAACGCGCATCGAGGCGTTCCTGTCGCATCTGCTCAAGCGGCATATAGCCGATAGTGCCGCCGCCCGCAGTTCCGCACCCGCTCGCGTCGGCCAACGTGGCAAGGCCGAAGTCGGTCACCTTCACCTGCCCCTGGCGGTTCACGAGCACGTTGTCGGGCTTTATGTCCAAGTGCAGCACCTGGTTGGCATGCGCCACTTCAAGAGCATGGGCAACCGAAGTGAACACAGCGGCCACCACATCAAGCGAGATCTCGTCCGCATGCTCGCGCAGAAGTCGCGTGAGCGTAACGCCTTCCACATACTCCATAATGAGGTAGGCCGTAGTGCCCCGAACCTCGAAGTCATACACCGTCACAATGCTGGCATCGGAAAGCATCGCCGCCGTGCGCGCCTCGTCAAGCCCTGGGATGTGCGCCGCCGAGGCATCGGACTCCTGCGCACGCAGCGCATCGCCCTCGCTCAGCTCGATGCACTTGATAGCCACCTTGCGCTGGATGCGCGTATCCCACGCCACCTGCACCGTGCCGAACCCGCCCGCACCCGCCTCGTGCATAGGTCGGTATCTATCGAGTATGAGTCCATCGTTCGTCATGGGAAGACCTGCGCCTTTCCGCCGATACCGGCCGGGGCGTTCCGCCCTGTTCCATCAATTAAGGCCGGGGCGTTCCGCTCCGTTCCTTTGCTGCGCCAAGCCGAAGCCCGAACATGTTTGCATGGCGCATATGATACCGCAAAACAATTGCGACTGCAGTTCGCGCCTTGCACGTGCGTTTCCAAGAACGGTTGCCACGCGAAGCGTGAACAGTAGCGCGACGGCAACGCAAGACCCGCAAAACACCGTTCATGCCATAATTGCGATTCTGTTCTTGCAATAACAGTGGATACCGTCTTATAATGCATCCTGTCTGAAACACAACAGGTAAGCCATCCGCCACAACCCCCTAGCGCGGATGGCTTACCTGTTTTTACGGGGCGGCATTCAAGCAGCTGCAAGCACGACGGGATGCTCTCCTAGGGGCTGCCACACACGACCCCTTTATTTTATAGAGATGGCTTTCGGTTTTCCAGGCGGCTGCCATCCGCGCGGCGTTTGCGCAACCTGCCCACCTCGATAGCCACGAACACGCTCGTCACCGCCGTGGACAGGGCATCGGAAACCGGCACGCAGATGGCGATCATCACCAAAGCAGACACGCCGAACACACCCGCAACAGGCGGCAGCAGCAGATACAGCGGAATGAGGAAGATTATCTGGCGCGTCAACTCGAGGATGGCCGCCTTCATGGGCTGCCCGCTCGACTGGAAGTAGCTCGAGCCGACAATTTGGAAGCCCACCACCGGAAAGAAAATGGTGTAGATTTTCAGCGCAGTGACCGCGAAGTCGCCAAGCTCGCCCGTCACGCCGAACAGCGCCACAATCTGCACGGGAATGATATGGGACAGCGCCCAGAAGAACGTTCCTATGATCACGCCCACGATACTTGCCCATTTAAGCGTTTTGAGCACGCGCGACCAATTCTGCGCACCGTAGTTGTACCCGATAATGGGTTGCGCCCCCATGATAAGGCCGATGAGCGGCATAATGGCGAAGCCGGACGCCTTTTGCGCCACGCCGATGGCAGCAAGCGCGCCGCTCATGCCAATGGGATCCTGTTCTCCGTATATAGCCAGAATCTGGTTGAGCACCACCGAAACCGCCGTGGCGGCAATCTCCATCACAAAGGAGGCGACGCCCAAGCTCAGAATCTTCCCCATCAGCGGGAAGTCAGCCCGCATGCATTTCACGCGCAACCGGAACACGGCGTGCTTGTCGCATATGAAGTACCACAGAACGGGCACCATGCCGAACGCCTCGCCCAAAATGGTGGCCAACGCGCTGCCTTCCACGCCCCAGCCGAACACCATAACGAACAGGTAGTTGAACACGATGCACATGACGGTGCCAAACACCATAGTGTAGAGCGCCAAGTTGGGTTTCCCCGCCGTTCGCAGGAAGTTGTTCAGACCCATGCCCACCGACTGGAATATGAACCCGAAGCAGATGATCTGCACGAATGCCTTGGTGGGTTCCCACAGCTCGCCCTTCGTGCCGATGAGCACGAGCAGCGGGTCGATGAGCATAACGGCCGCCACGATGACCAGAACCGCAATGGCAACGAGCAGGACAAACGTGTTCCCCAGCGTTTGCTCTGCTCGTTCGCGCTTTCCCTCGCCCAGCTGAATAGCGGCAAGCGCGTTGCCGCCCTGGCCGGCCAGCATGGAAAAACCCATGAGGATGGTCATCACGGGAAACGCCAACGTAGTCACCGCCACGCCCACGTCCCCCACCGCATGGCCGAGAAACGCCGTATCGACCACGTTGTACAGCGAGTTGAAGATCATGCTGACAATGGCCGGAATAGAGAATTCCAGCAGCAGCTTGCCAATGCGCTCGGTGCCTATGCGGTCGGTGCCGTGCTGCACAACCCGTGACTTCCCGCCTTTCGCTGACAAGCTTTGCGGCTCGCTTTCGCCCTCGCCTCGCACATTGCCTGCGTTTTGCGGCTCGCTTTCGCCCTGTGACAGCCCTTCGCCCTGCGCCTCTTGCTTTGATTCCGTATTCTGCATATTGACCCTGCCTCGGCACTACCTCAGCGCGTCGGCCACCTTGCGCGCCGCCGCCGTGATGGACAGGTCGTCGACGTTCACGGTGATTTCGGCGTACTGCTCGTAGAGAGGCTTGCGCTCGTCGTAGAGATCGCGCAGGCTCATGCCGATGCCGCCCTTGAGAACGACGCCGCGCTCCTGCAGGTCGTGCAGACGCTTCTTGAGCTCGTCGTAGGAGATTTGCAGGTAGACCACGCGCCCTATGTTGGCAAGGTGCCGCATGGCCTCGTCGGAATACACCGCCGAACCGCCGGTGGCGATGATGGAATGCTCGGCAGTAAGATCGCTCAGGATCTGGTTCTCCACTTGGATGAAGCCCTCCGGCCCGCATGCGTCGATGAGCTTCTGGAGCGTCTTGTCGCACTGGTTCTGGATGACCAGGTCGGCGTCGATGAAGTTGTAGTTCAGAATCTTCGCCAGCACGATGCCAAGCGTCGACTTGCCTGCTCCGGGCATGCCTATAAGCACGATGTTGCTTTTTTCCGCCACAATGCTCTCCTTCGTGGATTTCTCCAGCGCAGCAATCCGCTTGTCCTCGCGACCCACTCGCTTCGGCGCGGCGCTCGCCCTAGCGATCCGCTTGCTTTAACGAATCGTCAGTCCAAGCGAATGGCTGCTCCTGCGTTTGATTGCAAGCATTGTATCACGAGGAAAGTCCC
>JAEYEL010000050.1 GCA_023403475.1 Actinomycetes bacterium | reverse complement strand
GCATGCCGGAAGCGCTGGCCAGCTTGAAGGCGCACGGCGCAAGGCTCGGCGTGCTTTCCAACAAGTTCGATGCGGGTGTGCAGCAGGTTATGAACCAGTTCATGCCGGGTGTGTTCGATGTCATGCACGGTGAGTGCGAGGGTATTCCCCGCAAACCCGACCCAACCGGCCTGCTGCGCACCATCGACGAGCTGGGGGCAATTCCCTCAAGTACGGTCTACGTGGGCGATTCTCCTACCGATATTGCGGTCGCTCAAAGCGCGGGTGTGTTTTCCGTAGGCGTGTCGTGGGGCTATCATCACGCCGACGAACTGCGCACCGCCCATGCGGAGGCCGTTATAAAAGATCCGCGCGAGCTGATTGCCCTTCTCGGCCGACAGCGGAGGCGCGGGTGATGTCCCGCTCGAAGGTCATTGTGAGCTGGGCATTCGTCGTTCTGTGGGCTTGCTTCATCTTCTTCATGTCGGCGAACACGGGATCAGGGCTGAACAGCGGGGAGGGTCTGGTCTCCGCTGTCTTCTGCGCGCTGCGCGACGCGCAGGCGGCGTTGCTCGGCCCCGACACGGACGTCGTTTCCCCCTGCGCCCACTTCTGCGAGTACGCCGTGTTCGGGGCGCTGCTCGCCAATGCGCTGCGGCATCACCTGCCCGTGCGGAAAGTCCCGGTCGCGGCGCTTGTATGCGGAAGCCTTTACGGTGTGACGGACGAGTTCCATCAGCTGTTCGTTCCCGGGCGCATGTGCGACCCGGCAGATTGGGCGGTGGACACCGCAGGGGTTCTGCTCGGCGCCTGGCTTGCCTACGCTGCGATTACGCGTCTTCGCCGTTCCGGTCGTCTTGGGCAGTAAGCTGCTGCTTGTTGCTTGTGCGCGAGGGCAGGGGAAACGGCTCGAACGGCGGTGTGAGCAGGTTTTGAGGCGTGGTACTGAGCGCCGCCGCCATTTTTTCGATAAGCGATATGCGCGGGTTCGCGTCGCCTTTCTCGATGCGGTTTAGATACGGGCGGCTGATGCCGAGCATGAGACAGAACGTCGTCTTGTTTATCTTAAAGCGTTTGCGCAGCCGGTTAACGTTGGAGCCTAAAACGTACGACCTCCACTCCGCAGAGGAATTAGTCTGGTCGGTCGTATGCGCAGGATGCTCACTCATGCCAAACAGGGTACCCATAATTATGAGTAGAGATGTAATCGTACGGATACGTTTCGGCGGAATATTGGCAAAAATGCATGATGTATCGCGCTTTCGCGCACGATTGGGGTGGGAAAATGGATTAGGAAAGAAGAACGGCGAGGGGGCGTGGCTCCCTCGCCGCTCTTCGATGACCAACGGAAAGATGTTGGCGGTCGCTAGCTTTGCTTTTGCGTTGTGTACCCGTCGGGATTGGTGGACTGCCAGCGCCAACTGTCGGCACACATGCGGTCAAGGTCGTATTCCGCAGCCCATCCCAGCTCTTCGCGCGCCTTGTCACAAGCGGCGTAATTCTCGGCAATATCGCCTGCACGGCGTGGCTTGATTTCGTAGGGAAGTTCGTGTCCGCATGCGCCCTCGAACGCATGGATGACGTCGAGGACGCTCGACCCCTTCCCCGTGCCCAGGTTGAATATTCCCACGCCGCGTCGCGTTCCGTCGGCAGCAGGTGCGCCCTGCATGGCGCCAAGGCCGCTCGGAGCGCCTGTGCCGACTTTGCCGCCCATCCAATTGAGAGCTGCAACGTGGCCGCGCGCCAGATCGACCACGTGAATGTAGTCGCGCACGCCGGTTCCGTCGGGCGTGGGATAGTCGTTTCCGAATACGCCAACGCAGGGCAGCTTGCCCACAGCCACCTGTGCCACGTAGGGCAACAGGTTGTTGGGAATGCCTTTGGGGTCTTCGCCGATAAGGCCGCTTTTGTGTGCACCGATGGGGTTGAAGTAGCGAAGCAGCACCACGTTCCATTCTTTATCGCCCACGTACAAGTCGCTTAGGATGCGCTCGAGCATGCTTTTCGTTTGGCCGTAGGGGTTTGTGGCCTCGTGTTTGGGGCAGGCCTCGGTAATGGGGACGAACTCGGGTTCGCCGTACACCGTGGCACTTGACGAGAACACTATGTTCTTTACGCCGTGCTGGCGCGCCACGTCGCACAGCACGAGCGTGCCGGTAATGTTGTTCCAGTAGTACTCAAGCGGTTTCTGCACGCTTTCTCCCACGGCCTTGAAGCCGGCAAAGTGGATGATGGCGTCTATGTCGTGTCGATCGAACACCTTGGTAAGGGCTTCCCGGTCGAGGATGTTCACCTGATAGAAAGCAAGGCGCTCGCGCGCTTTGCCGGTTTCGGCTCCCGTGATGGCGCGCACGCGATCGACGGCCACTTCGCTGGAATTGCTCAGGTCGTCAACGATGACGATACGGTAGCCCTGGTTCAGTAGCTCCACGCAAGTATGGCTCCCAATGAACCCGGCGCCACCCGTAACGAGAATGCACAGGTCGTTGGGATTTTTGGCAAGAGACTTGTTCGACATAGTTGCTCCTATGGTTTGCGATTGCTGACGTTTGGCTTGGCAACAGTTGCGCGGTTCGCATCTGATAGCGGCCTTTCGGTTATCGTCTAGCGGCGGCCTTGCGGCTTGCGCCTGATTGCTGACGCCATTCTATTCGGCACGGCTCGCCCGTGCTGCCTTGTTGTGCAAATACCATGCAAACTATATTGTCGCTTACAATTCATCCTCTGCCTTCTGCCTGCGACAGACTTAGCGCAGCCTTTCCTACACTAAGTTTGGCAATCAGGGCGTGAAATTCTCGCGAAGTTCTCGCGAAGTTCTCGCAAGTTTCCGTTTGCCGCTGCTTGCGTTGTCTGACCGCATTCGATATAATTCTTGTTCGCGCTTCTTAGGAAGCGGAGCGCCAACGTGGCTCAGCTGGTAGAGCAACGCACTCGTAATGCGTAGGTCAGCGGTTCGAATCCGCTCGTTGGCTCCACGAATTTTCGCAGGCCATCGGTTGCTTTCCGGTGGCTTGTTTCTTTAGGGGCCATAAGCCTGCCCCGCGCAGTGCGTGGGAACCCGCAGCGCCTGAGCGACGGGGGTAGCACTCACGAGTTCGCCTCGCGCGCAGTGCGTGGGCAAAGGCGCGAGGAAAACAAGAGAAGAGCTTTTCGGGGGCTTGGGGCTGGGTTGCGTTCTGCCTATGGAGGGCTTTACCCGTGGAGGAAGGCGGTAAGGAAGGCTGCGGCGCCTAGGAAAACGCCGGGTACGTTGGCGATGACGATGGGCCAGTCGCGATCTTTCTTGAACAGTCCGTAAACGGTCCACATCACGCAGTTGAAGAACGCTGCCAATGGCTGCCAGGGCGATCCGGGGCTGCCTGCAAGATTGTTCATGATTTGCGGAATGTAGGACACGTACATGCAGACGGAAAGTGTATTCAGGAATCAACTTTGTCGGCTGTGTTGTGAGGTGGGCTTTTGCCTGATGCTATAATGTGGCGGGTTCGGGATGTGCGATATCAAGAACGTGCTTGACGCTCGCGCCCCAAGAAAACGGTAGCGGAGAGAGAGCCCCTCTTGGCTGTCGTCGGTTCGAATGCAATTGTCGTGCGGTCGTTCGCTCTCCGTTGCTTCCTGTGGCGAGTGTTCGGTTTGAGGGCAGCCGGAAGGCTTAAAACAGAGGAGATGCACTATGGGAATTCAGTTTGCGGCGGCGCAGGCAGTGAGCGCGGTTTCCACGTGGGGTCTTAAGCATGTGTTCCGCAGGCCGGCGGCGAATTTTCCCGGCAAGGTCGCCCTGTACGTCGATCCGCGCCTCATCGGCCATCTGAGGCCGCGCTTGCGACAAGGATCCATCGTGGTGGTGGGCACCAACGGGAAGACCACTTCCACGAACCTGCTTGCCGATGTGCTTGAGGCAAACGGGCAAACCGTGGTATGCAACCGAACGGGGGCGAACCTCGATTCGGGCGTTGCCACTTCGCTTTTGCAGTCGAAAGGCGCCGATTGGGGCGTGTTCGAAAGCGATGAGTTGTGGTTGGCGAAGATCCTTCCGCACCTGCAGGCGAATTATGTGCTTCTGCTCAACCTGTTTCGCGATCAGCTTGACCGTTGCGGAGAAATAGACCGCATTCAGGAAAGCATTATAGGCGCGCTTTCCGCATCGCCGAACACCGTGCTCGTGTACAACGCCGACGACCCGCTGTGCGCCTACATCGCCAGCAGAGCGGAAAACGCGTCGGTGGCGTTCGGGGTGGCGGAAAGCATGGGGCTTGCGCAGAACACCGTGGCCGATGCCCAGATGTGCCAGCACTGTTCGTCCATGTTCGAATATTCGTTTCGCCAGTACGGCCAGCTGGGAGACTATCGCTGCCCGAACTGCGGTTTTGCGCGCCCTGCGCTTGACTATGCGGCCGAAGACGTGCAGGTTGGCGCCAATGGCGTGTCGTTTGCGCTGATAGGCAAGCGAAATGAAGGGCGAAAGGCCCAAGAGGAACAGAACCTTTCGAGCAAGGCGGCATCTTGCGATTCTGCCGCCGTTTCCCACACCGTCTCTTCCGGTTGCGAGGGCCGCAAGCTCGCGGTGCGTTCTTCCCTTACCGGCTCGTACATGGTGTACAACCTTGCCGCCGTGGCAGCCCTCGCCGATTTGGTGGGCTGTTCGCACGACGCGCTTCAGCAGGCTATTGATGCGTTCGATCCCCGGAATGGTCGCCTTCAAACATATGAGATTTCCGGGCGCCGCACACTGCTCAACTTAGCGAAGAACCCGACGGGGTTCAACCAGAACCTCAGAATCGTTGCGGAAGACAGTTCGCCCAAAGCAGTGGCGTTTTTCATCAACGACAAGGAAGCCGACGGTCGCGATATATCGTGGATTTGGGACGTTGACTTCGAGGAGCTTGCCGGCCAAGACTGCGTGGTCTATGCGGGCGGCTTGAGGAAAAACGATCTTCAGGTGCGTTTGAAGTATGCGGGCATAAAAGCGCAGCTCGTCGCTGGCGCCCGCGATGCGTTCAGTCGTTTGGAAAACGCGGTGCTGTCTGACGGGAGTGCTTTGCCGCCATGTGCGAGCGTGTATTTTATCGCGAACTACACGGCGCTACCGGTTGTTCATGACGAGCTGAACGACATGGCTCAGGAGGCGTGCGGCGACATGGCTCAGATGGCGTGCGCTGACATGGCTCAGATGGCGTGCGGTGACATGGCTCAGGCGGCGGACGCAGGAAAACCGGATTCAAAGGATGCGCCGGATACGGTTTGCGTGGAGACCCCGTCTTCGATCCCGCCTTCGACCCCGTCCTCGATCCCGTCTTCGGCTCCGTCCTCGGTCGTTTCCGAAAATCCGCTGGTCATAGCGCATCTTTTCCCCGATTTGCTCAACCTGTACGGTGATGGCGGCAATGTGCGCATTCTGGAACAGCGCTGCCGTTGGCGCGGAATTCCCGTTGAGGTGAGGCGCATCCATTACGGGGAAATCGTCGATCTGCGCGAGGTCGATTTGGTGTTCATGGGCGGCGGCCCCGACCGTGAGCAGCGTCTTGCCTCGCAGGAACTCATGCGCATGAGGGAGGGCATTCGCGCGTTCGTGGAGGACGACGGTGTTCTTCTGGCAATTTGCGGTGGGTATCAGATTCTTGGCTCCACGTGGCTTTTGGGCGACGAGGTGGTGGAAGGCTTGGGAATCGTGGATATCGAAACGCGCCGCGCTGGTTCTTCGGCGAATCGCCTGATAGACAACATCGTGCTCAGTTCGCCTCTGGCAAAACGTCCGGTTGTGGGGTACGAAAACCATGCGGGGCGCACCTATCTTGGCGATGGCCTGCAGCCGTTCGGCAAAGTGATATCTTCGGTGGGAAGCGGCAACAACGAGAACGATCACGGCGACGGCGTTCTTTACCGTGGGGTGGTGGGAACGTATTTGCACGGCACGCTGCTGTCGAAGAACCCCGAGGTCGCAGACGCTTTGCTGCAACGTGCGCTAGAACGTTGGTCGAAGCGTGCGGGCGGTGTGCAGCCAACGCTTGCTCCTCTTGACGACACCGAAGAGGAGTCTGCGAACGAGTGCATGTGCAGGCGGTTGGGCGTTATCCGATAGTGAACTACTCGTGAGCTACCTGTGGCTATTTCACAGAAAAGCGTCGGTTTCGCTTGCCATGCTTAGGGTTCATCTGCAAAATACTTGGCTATGATTACACGAAAAGACAGCTCAAGGCATAATCATTTGTCCGGCGGCGAGTATTCGCATGATTATAGGCACGCGTCAGGTAAGCGTGCGGAACGGCGAGGCTCCGCTCGCTTTTCTGCGTCTGCGTCGCGCGGTCATTACGAGTCCGGACAAAGCGCCCCGGCGAATCCTTATTCTCGACGTGTGACCCAAGAAGACTACACGCGTCAGCGCAGGAAGAAGAAACACAAGACCGTGGCGCTCGTGATTCTTTCCGTCGTTCTCGTGTTGATTCTTGGTGGTGCCGGTGCTGCATTCGCCTATTACCAAACCATCAACAACAACCTGCACGAGGGAATTACCGAAGAGCTGACGGATGCCTTGGCCGATGCGCCTTACGCAGGCGATCCGTTCTATATGCTGCTCATGGGAACGGACGGGTCTGAGGAACGTGCGGAGTCTTCCGAATATGCAGGCGACAATTTCCGTTCGGACAGCATGATGCTGGTGCGCGTCGATCCGGAGAACAAAAAAGTCACCATGATATCGCTGCATAGGGATACCATGATCGACATGGGTCAATACGGGAAGCAAAAACTCAACGCCGCGCATTCCCTTGGCGGCTCGGCCTACACGGTGCAGGTGGTTTCCGAGCTTGCAGGCGTTGACATTTCCCATTACGCTGAAATCGACTTCGACGGATTCAGGGATGTTGTGGATGCTCTTGGGGGCGTTGAGGTGGATGTTCCCATGGACATTGACGACTGGATGGCCGGTGGCTATGTGTCCGCAGGCTTGCAGACGCTCAACGGTGATCAGGCTCTCATTTTGTGTCGTGCGCGCCATGCGTATGATAACTATGGCGACGGCGACCGCTTCCGCGCCGCCAACCAGCGCCTTGTGCTCGCTGCAATAGCGAAGAAGATTCTCGCCTCCGATCCGGCAACCATGGTGAGTACGGTTGAGGCTCTGTCCCGTTACGTAACTACCGATTTCGACGTGGCAGAAATAGTGAGCCTTGCGCAAAGCATGCGCGGAATGGACGTTTCCACCGATTTCTACACAGCCATGGAGCCGACCACTTCAGAGTATGTGAACAACACGTGGTACGAGCATCTTGACAAAACTGCATGGCAGAAGATGATGGAACGTATGAAACAGGGGCTTTCTCCTACCGAAGAGGACGAAATCGATGCTGCGACGGGCACGATTCTTGCAACTGCCGGTGATGGCGGGAAGGCTTCTTCGGGGGCTTCGTTTGGAGGGGCCGCTGCAAAAGCAACGCGTTCCGGTACGGTTATGGTGAAAAACGGCACGAGCACGTCGGGTTTGGCGGCAAAGGCTGCCGAGAAAATTGCTGCGCTCGGCTACTCCACCGATACGGGAAACGCCAACAGCAGCGACTATCCGAACACCGTTGTGGTGTACAGCAGCGGCGGTCAAGCTGAAGCTGCGCAGGAAATAGCCCAGACGCTTGGCGTGAGTGCGACCTTCCAGAATGACGGAACGTATTCTTTCAGCGCCGATTTCCTTGTGGTCATTGGAGCCGATTGGGCGTAGGCCGGCAGCGATGAAATTCACCGTTGTTGCCGTTGGGAAGCTCAAAGAGCGGTTCTGGCAAGACGCCTGCGCCGAATATCTCAAGCGTTTGCAGCCGTATGCGCACACGACTGTTCGCGAGGTTCCCGATGTTGATCCTGCGCGTGCGGGCGGCGTGGCGGCTGCACGCGATCGAGAGGGAGCAGCCGTTCTCGCGGCTCTTCCGGCGCAAACCCATGTGATTCTGCTCGATATCGGCGGCAAAGAGCGCTCGAGCGTGGAATTTTCCCAGAGGATCGACGCGCTGTGCTTGCAGGGGAAAAGCGACATCGCATTCGCGATAGGGGGGTCGGATGGTGTGAGCGAAGGCGTACGCGCTCGCGCAGACGAGACGCTTTCCTTCGGCCGTATCACGCTGCCGCATAATCTTGCGCGGGTGGTGTTGCTCGAGCAGCTATACCGCGCCATGAAAATATCCCACGGCGAACCGTATCATAAGTAACCACAACGAAAAAGGCCGGGAAGCAAGTTCCTGGCCTCGTGCTTTTCGTGGTGCGGGTGAAAGGACTTGAACCTTCATGGGGTTGCCCCCATACGGACCTGAACCGTACGCGTCCGCCAATTCCGCCACACCCGCAGCAAAACATGCCTTCCGAAGAAAGCGACAATAAATGATACCTGACTTCTCGGGCGAAAGCAAGAACTATTTCGCTATACTAAGCAGCTATAAGCCACGCGGCAAACAACAGGTTTACGAAAGGGTTGACTATGCGCTTGGTGTCATGGAACGTGAACGGGCTTCGCGCAGTTCTGAAAAAGGGCTTCGAGGATGTGTTCGCGCAGTTTAACGCAGATGTTTTCGCCTTGCAGGAGACAAAGCTGCAAAAGGGGCAAGTGAGCATGGACTTGCCGGGTTACCACGAATTCTGGAGCTATGCGGAAAAGAAGGGATATTCGGGCACGGCCGTGTTTTCCAAGGAAGCGCCGTTGCAGGTGCTGCATGGGCTGGGCAGTCCGTATCTCGATACGGAGGGGCGCATTGTGGCGCTTGAGTTTCCGCAGTTCTGGTTCGTGGATGTGTACACGCCGAATGCCCAGAACGAGCTGGCGCGCATCGACCATCGCATGGAATGGGACGACGCGTTCCGCGATTTCTGCAAGGGGCTTGAAAGCGGTGCGTTGCCGGCAGGCGTTCCCGTCGAGCGTTTGATTCGTCCCGGCATCGCATATGGACAAGACACGACGCAGCCGGGCGAATCCGCGAAGCCCAAGCCTGTGGTCATGTGCGGCGACTTCAACGTGGCGCACGAGGAGATAGACCTGAAAAACCCCGGCCCCAATCGCGGCAACGCGGGCTTTTCCGACGAAGAGCGCGGCAAGTTCACGGCGCTTCTGAGAGCCGGCTTCACCG
>JAEYEL010000035.1 GCA_023403475.1 Actinomycetes bacterium | reverse complement strand
AAAGCCGCACAGCACAACGCGGCGCGGCTTTGTAAAGGGAGCCGCATGCTTTGTTGGCGCCGCTGGCGTTATGAGCCTTGCAGGCAGCCTTGCCGGATGCAGCGGAACATCCAAGGAATCGACCAATGGAAAAAAGCAAAAGGCAGGCTCCATAAAATTCAAGGAGGGTGTCTATACTGGCATCGGCGAAGGCAAACACGGCCCCATAACGGTCGAAGCAAGATTCGGAGCAACCTCCATCGATGACATCATCGTAAAATCGCATACCGAAACTGCCGATCTTTCAGACGTTGCCCTCAGAGTCATTCCCGAAGCGATTCTAAAAACGCAGTCGCTTGGAATCGACACCGTTTCGGGCGCCACTCTTTCATCTATGGGAATCATTGCGGCAGTGGCCAACGCCGCTGAACAAGCAGGGGTAAACGCAGACTCCCTGAAAGCCATCGATTCTTCCTACACAGCCGACCAATCCATGACACCAGGCGTTTACAAAGCAACCGCATTTGGAAAATGGAAGGAGGGGCAGATAGAAGGCGCACGGCACGGCGCACCACAAGTCATCGAACCCACCGAAGTGGAAGTCGAGGTGGATTCCTCGTCCATTCTATCAGTTAAAGTACTTTCCTGCTCAGACACACCCGGCTTTATGGAGCCAGCACTTGAGCGCACGCCAAAAGATATAGTAGAGCAGCAATCGCTCTACGTCGATACCGTTACCGGAGCCACACTTACCGCCGCCGCCGTAACGGCCGCAACCATGAAATGCCTTGAGGACGCTGGTGCGGATCTTGTCGGATTCGCCCATGCCACTCCCAAGACCGACGCTGCAGAGACCTACGATTGCGAGCTTGTTATAGTTGGTGCGGGACTTACCGGAACGGCAGCCGCCCTCGAAGCCTATGAGAAAGGTATCAAAACCATCATAGTCGAAAAAACGAACCGCGTTTCTGGAACCGGTGCCTGTTCAAGCGGTCCATTCGCCATCGGAGCACAAATGGATGCCCCTGCCGGACTCACCATGACCGCCGAAGAAGCTTTTGCCAAGCGCATGGAGGAAGACAAAGGGCGCACAAACGCCCCTTTGGTGAAAAAGGTCATTGCGAACACTGGGCGCATGGTGGACTGGCTGCAAGAGCGCTGGGAAGAGACAGGGGACAAAGGGTTTTCCGTCAAAGCAAGCAAAGATCCTATGAACCTCATGCATATTTATGGAAAGGGAACGCAGAAGTTCCAAAACCTTTACGACAAGTTCATTCTACCAGCCGGAAACGAAATTCTGTTCGAAACGCAACTTGAGGACATTCAAACCGACAGCGAGAACAATGTCACCGCTGTCGTAGCAAAAAAGCAAGATGGCACGACCGTTACCATTTCGTGCAAGGCGGTGCTTCTCTGCACGGGAGGGTTCGGCGGAAACGCATCCATGATGAAAGAGCGGCTGAACGGGGTGTTCGATAACATCGGTCTTTCCTCTAACGTCGGCAAAGCCATATCGCTGTGCGAAAGCAAGGGTTGTGCTCTTTCCGATGACGTTTCCCCAGGACTTGCCGAGTTTTGCGGCAATGACGTTCTTGACTATTATTCCGGCTATATGAAGTTCATAAATCAAATAGGCTTCCTGATGCTCGATCCTGCTGGTTCACGCTTCATGAACGAGGAGTGGTGCTTGACGGAGTCGAACGGCATTGGTGCCGCAGCGATGCGTCGCGCATCATGGAGCTGGGTCATTCTTACACAAAGCGACTTGGATAGCCTGCAAACGCAAGGCGTATGGGGGCACCTCACTAAAGAGTACTGCGACGAGTACGAAATGCGCAGTCGAATCATCGACCCTGTGTACACTACCATTAAAGACGAAATGGAAAAATGCCTCGAGTATGGACAGGCATTCAAAGCGAACACTCTCGACGAATTGGGCAAAGCAATAGGCTTCGATGAAGAGACGTTCACAACCGCTATTGCCGATTACAAACAGGTTATCTTGAACGGAGCGGATCCGCTGTTCGGCAAAGACCCGCGCCTGCTCTATCCCTTGGATAACGGGCCATTCTACGCTGTGCGCATTATATCGCCCATCGACAACACCTATAACGGCATTCGCGTAAACACGTCGTTCCAAGCGCTCAATGCCAACCTTCAGCCAGCCTTCTCGGGACTTTATCTTGCCGGCATGGATAGCGGTGGATACTTCACCTATCCTTATACTAACTTCCTTGGAGCATCATCGAGTTATTGTCTCACCTCGGGAATGCTTGCCGTCGATGCCATCGCAGAATTCCTGAAGAAATAGATCGCATCCCCTCGTGTAAATTCTTCGAAGAACCATAGTGCCTATCGCGCAGCGAAACGCAACGCGATAGGCACCTAGCTATATATGCTTACCGTAAGCTATGCCGTCAAGGCGGCATTCACAGCGGCTCGCATGAAATCGCTGCGGCTAACGCCCCTCGCGCTCGCCATCGAATCGACCTCAGCGCGAATCGAGCGGGGAACCTTGAAAGTTATTGTTACCAGCTCCTCCTCGGAGATTCTCGGGCGCCCCTGTGGGCGCATCACCCATTTGCCAGGAGTGCCGGGGTAATCGCCTCGGGCAGCCTGATCAGACATACGCTCGAAATCCTCGTCCGTCAGGACAATCCCGCCTTTCATTTTGTATTCCATCGCTACCTCCAATCCTGCATGTCAAGCTCTCGGGCAATCTTGTTTGTTAACTTCATAGCATGAAACACCTCGTATGACCCATCCTCGCGCTCGGCCGCCAACACCTCGACCATTCTACCTCGCATATCCAGACCAGCCACTACATAAATAAGAGGAACGCTTGCGTAGTCCCTCACACGCATCGCTTTCCTATTTCGCCATGCGTGCCGTATGTCGTTTTCGCTCAACCCGTGCTTTCGGGCGCATTGTCTTATATGAAGCTCGTCAGGCAAGCAACTCTCCTTCGCTTTTTGGTACACCTTATTGTAACACGAAAACAGGCAAACTTGGATGGCATTGTCGCATGAAATCGCTGTGGCTAACGCCCCTCGGCACATGCCATCAAATCAATCTTGAATGCCATTGCAATATCCCATCTCCTCATTGCGATGCCCTCATCTCCTGCAGAAGCTGCGCCGAAAGCAGCCGACCAAGCAAACGTAAAGCGATTGTAAAAAATAGCCGTCATGTGCGTAGGAAGGCTTTCGGAAACAAGCGGGTTTTTCTATCATGAAAGTTCGGTTTGCGAAAAGCACCGAGCAGAATGGATCCCAGCCTAAGCCGGACGGGGTCTGAGCAAAAAGAAAGCCGCTCGGGACGAGAACCTGGCGGAACGAAAGTTGAACAGAACGGACGCACCATGCCCAATTACGGCGTTATCGACTTGGGGTCGAATTCCATCCGCCTTGTTATCTACGAGGTGAAAGACGACCGCAAGCGCATCTACACGAACCACGACTTCCGCAGCCTTCTAAACGACAAGGTTATGGCAGGGCTTTCCGCCTATGTGCAAAACGGCGTGTTCACGCAGGCGGGCGTGGCCCGCGCTGCATCGGTGCTGAAAGGCCATGCCAAACGCTCGAAATACTTCCAATGCAAGCGCATCGACGTGTTCGCCACGGCCGTTTTGCGCAACTGCGAAAACTCCGCCGAAGCGATTTCTGCCGTGGAAGAGGCATGTGCCATGCGCATAAATCTGCTTTCCGCACGCGACGAGGCTCACTTGGGCTTTCGCGGCGCCACGTGCGACAGGGAAATAGAGCGCGGCACGCTCATGGACATAGGCGGCGGCTCGACCGAACTCACCCGCATCGAGAACGGCACCGATTCGCACGACACGAGCATTCCCCAAGGATCGCTTTCCTCTTATGCTCGGTTCGTGAAATGCGTTTTCCCCACGCAGGAAGAAGCGGATTTTATAGCCGGCGCATTTCGCGCGGCAGTCGCCGCGCTGCCCGATTCCGAATCGTTTCGCGCAGAGCGCTTCTACGGCGTGGGAGGAAGCGTTCGCGCAGCCGCCAAGATGCTCGCCGCAGCGAACGGGGTACTTGGCGACGAAGCGGGTGCCGCCGAAAACGCCGACAGGAGAACCAGCCTCGCAGCACTCGGCGGCGGAACGGATAGCGATAGAGCAGGTGGCAACAAACCATCCGATTTTTCAGCACCCAGCAACGGAGCAGGCGAACGGCCGAAAGAAATATCGCCGCAAACTCTCGCAACCCTCATCACCCTTCTGCACCGCGACCCGCAAGCTTTTTCACACCTTGCCGCCAAGGCGGTGCCCGAACGCATTCACACGCTGGTTCCCGGCTGCGTTATAGCGCAAGCGGCGCTTGCGGAACTTGGGGCGAAAACCCTTGAAATCTGCAAGTACGGGGTTCGCGAAGGCTATCTTATCGAGCGAATGCTACAATAGCGCTATCACAAATTCAAACAGGGAATGCCCTGCGGCCCTCAGAAGAAAGCTTCAAGAGAGCCTCGGGAGAAAGCCCCGAGAGAAAGCCTCGAGAGAAAGCGAGTGCACCATGGAAGAAAACGCAACCCCAGCCGCTGCTCCTTACATGCAGAACCGCGAACTCTCTTGGCTTGCATTCAACGAGCGCGTGCTCGACCAAGGCGCCGACAGCACTGTTCCCTTGCTCGAACGTCTGAACTTCATCTCCATCTTCTGGAGCAACTTGCAGGAATTCTTCATGGTGCGCGTAGGCAGCCTGACCGACTTGGCTCTGGTGAAAAAGCACATCATCGATTCGAAGTCGAATCTGACGCCGGCAGAGCAACTTGACGCCGTATACGCCCGCTGCCACGAACTCTATCCCATCTACGAACGCACATACGAAAACCTGCGCGGGCTTTTGCGCGCCGAAGGCATACACGGGAAGCGCCCCGACGAGCTTTCCGACGACCAGCGGTCTTTTCTGCACGACTACCTGAGCGTCAACGTGATGCCCTTCCTTTCCCCGCAGATCATCAACGCGCGGCACCCCTTCCCTCACCTTGAGAACGGCGCGCTCTACATTGTCGTTCGCTTAGACGAAGAAGCCGCCGCCAACGGCGGCGCTGGCAAAGACAAGGGCAGGCAGGTAAAGGGCGAGAAGAGTGCGTCCGACGAGAAAGGCGAAAAAGCAAGCAGGACAGAAAAGACCGGCAAAACCGAGAAAGCTGCCGGCAAACAGGCGAAAAGCGCGAAGAACCTGGGCGCGGAAGGCGTAACGCTCGGACTTATTCCGCTGCCGCGCCAGTGCGAGCGCGTTATCGTGCTTCCCGGTGACGGGCTGCAGTTCATGTTGCTCGAACATGCCATCGAAATGGCAGCGGCCGAGATATTCTCGATGTACTGCGTTAAGCACACCAACGTCATCTGCGTCACGCGCAACGCCGATCTCGACACCACCGAAGGCACCGACGAGCTAGACGAAGATTACCGCGAGCACATGAAGCGCATCCTGAAGAAACGGACGCGCCTCGCGCCTGTGCGACTGGAAAGCGAACGGAAGCTTTCGAGCACCATAGAGCCGCTTCTGCTCAAACGCCTCAACCTCAAAGGGCATCAGGCGTTCGTAACATCGGTGCCGCTCGACATGAGCTACACGTACTCGCTCGCTTCGCGTCTTCCCGAAAAGAAACGCGCGCGCCTTGTAAACGTAGCGTTTTCGCCGCAATGGCCGGCGTGCTTCGACAGCAGGCGGCGCATCATAGACCAGATAAGCGAGCGCGAGGTGATGCTTTCTTATCCTTACGAGAGCATGAATCCGTTCATCCAGCTTCTGCGCGAAGCGGCAAGCGATCCTTCGGTCATATCCATTAAGATAACGCTCTACCGCTTGGCGCGGCAGTCGCATCTAGCCGAAGCGCTCATCGCCGCCGCCGAAGCGGGCAAAGAGGTAACCGCGCTGTTCGAACTGCGCGCGCGATTCGACGAGAGCAACAACATCGAGTGGTCGCAGCGCTTCGAACAGGCAGGATGCAACGTCATCTACGGTTTCCGCAACTACAAGGTGCATTCGAAGATATGCTGCATCACGCGCCAAACCGAAAGCGGCCTGCAGCACATCACGCAGCTGGGCACCGGCAACTACAACGAAAAGACAGCACGGCTCTACACCGACCTTTCGTTCATCACCACCGATGCCACCATCGGACGCGACGCGGTGGAGTTCTTCCGCAACATGGGGCTTGAGAACACTTCCGACAACTACGACATTCTCTGGGTCGCCCCGTTGCAGATCAAGCCCAAGATGCTCGCGCATATAGATGAGCAGATAGCGCTCGCCCGCGCAGGCAAGCCGTGCGGGCTGTTCCTCAAGACGAACTCCATCACCGACAAGCAGATTATCGAGAAGATGGCGGAAGCCTCGCAGGCAGGCGTGCCCGTCACGCTGCTCGTGCGCGGCATCAGCTGCATCGTACCGGGCGTGGACGGGTTCACGGAAAACGTGCGCGTCGTTTCCATTGTGGGACGCTTGCTGGAGCACAGTCGCATCTACGGGTTCGGAACGCGCGAAAACATGCGCCTGTACCTTTCGAGCGCCGATCTTATGACACGCAACATGGAGAAGCGCATCGAGATTGCCTGGCCGGTGCTCAACGTTGGTCTGCGTGAAGACGTTCTTGAGTACCTTGACGTGTGCATGGCCGACACCGCCAAGCTGCGCGAGCTTCTGCCCGACCGCACCTACACGCCGCTCGGGCATTTCGCAAAACGCGATGCGACAGGTGCCGAAGTGCGCTTCGATTCCCAGCAATACCTGATAGAGGAAGCGCAACGGCGCCATGTTGCCGCCACCGAAGAGGAGGTGGCCCGCAGCGCGAACCTCTCGCGCGCAGGCGCAGCACCAAACGCGCAGCCGGCCACACGGCTGCAGCACGTTGCGCGAAAGGCCGCAGAGGCAAAGACCGCAGCACCGAGTTCGCAGCGTGCGCTGGCCTGTCGCCCACCGGCGTCTTCGCACCTGCAAGGCGCGCGGAAAGGCGACGATCCGAGCCTTGCCGTGCGAGTCGTTGCCCGCCTTATAACCTGGGCTCAGAAGCGCCGCTAAGAAGGCTACTTGCCGCGCCGAACGTGCTCCTTGCGCAAGCGGATAGCCCCTTGGGGGCGCTCCTCGTCGGTCATGCGCTCGTTAAGCTCGGCGGCGAACTCGTCAAGGGAAATGCCGTAGCGTTCAAGCACCACGAGCAGATGGTACACCACATCGGCCGCTTCGTAGCGTACATGGTCTATTGCGAAAGAATACTCTTCGGGCAGATCGACCTGCAGCGTTTCCCCTTCGGCGGCCCCTTCGGCACGGGTCGTTTCGCACGCCAAGGCGGCGGCAAGGGAAGAAGTCGCCCACGACTCCACGTCTTTGGCGGCAAGGGCGACCTCCCCCGCCTCTTCCATGACCTTTTTGAGCACCTCATCGGGCGACGATGCAAGAAGACGGTGCGTGTAGCTTTCCTGCCCAGCATTGCGCCGTGCGGCGATAGTTGCGGCAAGCGCTTCCATCGTCGCGCCTATCTGAGCTGCAGAAGCTTGCAGCCGACCCCCTTCAGGCATATACGTCTTGTCCGACATGCGCTTAACCCTTTCTTCCAAAAGCGGGCGCACCTTTCGGTACGCCCGCTTCCCTATCTCTTCAACTCGACCATTCGCCGAAGCCGGCAGGGAAACCCTTGTCGGCTCGTTCCGTCGTTCTATGGACGGCGGAACGCCAAAGCTTACTCGTCGGACTCTTCGTCCTCGCTAACGGCATCATCTTCGGCCTTCTCGCGTTCGCGGCTTGTGTAGCTGAAGCCGTAAGAACCCATCGAACCTAAAAGCGCATCGAGCTCTTCCAAGTTGCGCTGGTACGAACGCGGAGGCAAAGCTTCGCCGAGCATGTCTTCGCCCGACGTGTCGAACTTAGGCGGCTCGTCGCCGCCAATGAGAATGGTGTCGTCGGGGCTGAACACCATGTCGAGCAACTGGCTCATGTCGTCGCTCGAAGCCGAAAGATCGTCTTCGATGACATAGAGCAGGTCGTGGTCTTCCAAGCCTTCCTTCAGCTCTTCGATGGCCTTCACGCCAATGCCCTCGATGCGCAGCAAGTCCTCTTCGGTGTGACCAACCAGATCGGCAACCGTTTCGATGCCGGCTTCTGAGAACTTGTTCGCCCACCGCTGAGAAACGCCCAGATCGTCGTAGATGTAGAGGCGCGCATCCTCGTCGGAAAGCTGCGGCCCGCGACGTCCCAAGGAAAGCCCGCTGTAATAGCTGCCAAAGCCCGAGCCCATGTTGAAGTAGCCGTCTCCATCAAGCGACCAATCTTGCGGCTGCGGAAGCAGCTCTTCCATCTCGCGCAGCGCATCGGGCGCGAAATCGGGCAGCGCATCGCCCGCAACGCGCTCGACCGGCTTGCCCTTGTAGGTAAGGCGCACATCGCGGTAGCGGTGCAAGCCCGTGCCGGCGGGAATGGGCTTGCCGATGATGACGTTTTCCTTCAAGCCGGCCAAATGATCCACCTTGCCCTCGATGGCGGCATCGGTGAGCACCTTCGTGGTCTCCTGGAACGACGCGGCGGAAAGGAACGAATCGGTGGCAAGCGACGCCTTCGTAATGCCCAGAAGCAACGGCTGGCCAACCGGCGGCTCCTTGCCTTCGGCAATAAGCTCGTTGGCGGCCTTCTCGAACTCGAAGCGGTTCACCTGACGCCCTGGCAGGAAATCAGAGTCGCCCGCATCGATAACGGCCACCTTGCGCAACATCTGACGTGCGATAACCTCTATGTGCTTGTCGTTGATGTCTACGCCCTGCGACACGTACACGCCCTGCACCTGGCTCACAATGTAGCGCAGCGTGGTGTTCGGATCGGTCAGGCGCAGCAAGTCATGCGGGTTCACCGAACCTTTGGTGAGCTGCTGGCCTATTTTCACTTCGCACCCGTCCGCTACGCCCGGAAGCAACTGGGCACGTGCGGAGACCACGTATTCACGGTAATTGCCCTCTTGGTCGTGAATGGTGATGGTCTTGGACTGCTTGTCGCCGGCAATCTGCATGGTGCCGGAAATTTCGGCCAGCACCGCTTGGCCTTTCGGCTTGCGCGCCTCAAACAGCTCCTGAACACGCGGAAGGCCGTGCGTGATGTCTTCGCCGGCAACGCCGCCGGTGTGGAACGTGCGCATGGTGAGCTGCGTGCCCGGTTCGCCAATGGACTGGGCGGCTATGATGCCTACCGCCGTGCCGATGTTGACCGGGCGGCTGGTGGCCAGGTCCCACCCGTAGCACTTCTGGCACACGCCGCGCGAGGCATGGCAGGTCATGATGGTGCGAATGGTCACTTCATCGATGCCGGCTTTGAGCATGGCGGAAAGCTGGCCCATGTTTTCGATGTATTCCCCTGCAGCCAGAATCACCGTGCCGTCGGGAGCGACGGCATCTTCGAGCAGGCAGCGACCGATAAGGTTGTCGTCAAGGTCTTCCTTCTCGTTCACAAGAGGGTACGCAACGCCATCGGTGGTGCCGCAGTCTATCTCGCGAATGATCACGTCTTGGGCAACATCCACCAAACGACGGGTCAAATACCCCGAGTCGGCGGTGCGCAGCGCCGTGTCGGCCAA
>JAEYEL010000028.1 GCA_023403475.1 Actinomycetes bacterium | reverse complement strand
GAACGAACGAGCGGGCGGCAGCACGACCCCAAGAACAACAAGTTACTTGCACAGATCGCTCAACGGAGAGTCGGGCGACGGCGCCGGAGGTGCTGGCGGCACAGGGTGCCGGAAGCGCCGGCGGCGCAAGAGAGCTGGGCGGCACCAAAGGGCGCTGGTAGGCTTTGTTACATCCCTTTTGAAAAGCCGGCGCCCCGGCAAAGCGCACGTTAACGCAAGCTTTTCGGGGCGCCTTTTTGTTGTGGTTGTCGCGGCAGTGCGCGGCGCAGCTACTTTTCAGGATAGAAGCCGCTCGGTTCTTCGCCTAAGTTGATCATGATGTTTTTGGTCTGACAGTAATGCTCGAGCATGATCTTGTGAGTCTCACGGCCGATACCCGATTCCTTGTAGCCGCCAAACGGAGCGCCGGACGGAATCTGGTTGTAGGTGTTTACCCACATACGCCCGGTTCTGATGCCCTGAGCCACGCGGAAGGCGCGGTTGATGTCGCGCGTCCACACGGCACCGCCCAGACCGTAGACCGAATCGTTGGCCATGTCAATGACCTCTTGCTCGTCTTTGAACTTGATGACCACAGCCACCGGCCCGAATATCTCCTCTTGCGCTACACGGCAGCTGTTGTTCGGGACCTCGATGAGCGTGGGTTTGAGGAACGCACCTTTCTCCAGCTCGCCGTCCGTGGCACGCACACCGCCCGTGAGCACGCGCCCGCCCTCTTCTTTGGCAAGCTCGACGTAGCTAAGAATCTTCTCCATCTGGTGTTTGTCGATCTGACTTCCCATCTGGGTGTCTTCTTCCCACGGCAGACCGACCTTCACGTTCTCGAACGCGCGCACGGCGTCGGAGACGAACTCATCGTAGATGTCTTCGTGAACGAAGATGCGGCTGCCGGCACAGCATACCTGACCCTGGTTGAACAGGATGCCCAGCTGCACGCCGTCAAGCATCATGTCCCACTTGCAATCGGGGAAGATGATGTTGGCCGACTTGCCGCCTAGCTCGAGGGTAGCCGGAATAAGGCGCTCGGCAGCGGCGCGAGCCACGTCGCGACCCACCTCGGTGGAGCCGGTGAAGGCGAGCTTGCTGATGTCGGGATGATCAAGAATGTACTGGCCGGACTTCGAACCTCGACCCGTCACCACGTTGAACACGCCAGCGGGAATGATGTCTTGCGTAAGCTTCGCAAGCTCGAGCACCGTGAGGGACGTGGTCGAGGAAGGCTTGAACACCGTGCAGTCGCCGGCGGCAAGCACCGGCGCGAGCTTCCACGCAGCCATGAGGAACGGGAAGTTCCAAGGCACTATCTGCCCCACCACGCCGATGGGCTCGTGCAGCACAAGCGACATCATGTTGCCGGGAAGAACGTCGGCCTCACCGGTGTCAGCCAGAAGCGCGCCGGCGAAGTAGCGGAAGTGATCGACCGAAAACGCCACGTCGATGGCGCGCGTCTCACGGATGGGCTTGCCGTTGTCGAGCGTCTCGAGCATCGCGAAATGCTCGGCGTTCTCCTCGATGACGTCGGCGATCTTATTCAGGATGATGGCGCGCTGGGCTTTGTCGGTCTTGCCCCACGACTCGAACGCCTCCCATGCCGCCTTTACCGCAGCATCGACATCAGCCTTTGACGCATCGGCGATGGTCGAGAGCTTTTCTCCGTTGGCGGGACAGTAAACGTCGATGGTCGCGCCATCGGACGCGTTAACCCATTGACCGCCGATGTAGAGCTGATAGGACTGCTGAGCTGGATTTTCCATAGTGCATTCCTTTCGCTACGTGCGCGGAGGACATCCCCCGCGCTCAGGGACGCGGCCACATCCGACGCCGCGCGGCGAAAAGGTTCACGAAATTCCCGCCATGATGCGAAGTTGCCCGAAATTCGTGCCGATCGCCTAGCCGAAACGTCTCTGACCGCTAAGGTTAGCATAATGCGCCCGCACGGACAATGCAGTCGTTATTCGGTGGAATCTCGCCAACGGTCGAGAAACGGTGGAAAAGGGACTAAATCACAAGCAATTAAAAAGCCGGACCCGCGTCCGGCTCTACCGTTGTTGGAGGCGACGCCCAGATTCGAACTGGGGGTAAAGGCTTTGCAGGCCTCTGCCTTACCACTTGGCCACGTCGCCATGTTAAGCTGCTGTTGAAAAAAAGGCCGGCCAAAACTTCTTCAGTATGACCGGCCTTCCAACATGCAATGGAGCGGACGACGGGGTTCGAACCCGCGACCCCGACCTTGGCAAGGTCGTGCTCTACCAGCTGAGCCACGTCCGCGTCGCGAGGAGATATAATAACCGAAAGACATCGGCAGCGCAAGTCCCAATTTTCGATTATTTTGAGGTCTCCGCCGCTTCCGCGCTTCCACGCTTTAGCCGCTTCCGTTACTTCCGCGCTTTAGCCGTTTCCAGTCGCTTCCGCTGCTTCCAGTCGCTTCCGCTACTTCTGCGCTTCCGCCGTTTCCGCCAATTCCTTCCCCGCCTAAAACCGCGCGTGCTTTCCGCAGGTTCGGTAGTTTGCGCAGGCTTCGGCGAAGTAACGGTAGTGCTCGACGCAATGGGCGTCGCTTGCGATGTAGCTCACGATGCCCTCCTTAAAGAGGCGTTTTGCCGGTTTTCGCTCGGAGCCAAGCCTGCCGCCCGCCACGAAGTCGGACGAGACCTGCAGCTTGCAGCCCATGCGCACCAGATTGCGGGCGATTTCCATGTCTTTCTGAATAGCCTGGTAGCGCTCGGGATGCGCAATGATGACCTCGTAGCCACACGCCTGCAATTGGAAGATGACGCTCTCGTATTCCTTGAAATGATAGGGCTGGGCATGTGTGGGAAGTTCCAGCAGGAACTCGCGGGAAGAGGAGCGAAACGCCAGTTTATCAGCCCATTCCATGCCGAGATCCACAAGCTTTGCATAGTTCACCTCAAACCCCATGGTAAGCGGGAAATCACCTGCATGGGCAACAAGCTCGTCGTAGGCGGCGCACATGGCGTCGTAGTCGAAATACGGATCGCGGCAATGCGGCGTGCACACTATCTCGGTAATGCCCGCTTTCTTTGCCGCCTCAAGCATAGCGAGCGACTCCTCGATATCCTGTGCACCGTCGTCCACGCCGGGAAGAATATGGCAATGCAGGTCACGCATACAGA
>JAEYEL010000188.1 GCA_023403475.1 Actinomycetes bacterium | reverse complement strand
CGTTATGCTCCCGCCAGAATCGCCGCTTTCCGCGTGCGCGCCATGCCGTTTTCACGCAGCATGGCGCGCATTGCTCTTGGAAGGAGGCTCCTTTTCGCGCTTGTATTCTCCTAGTTTGTTTTTCCTGGTGTTCTTGGTACTGCTGGAGCGCTCGGAGCTTTTTGCACACTTGCCGCCCCAGGAGCGCCCGGCGCCCCCGGCGTCCCTGGGGCGGTGCTGCTCGATATGCTCGCGCCGCATTGAGGGCAGATCGTTGCCGAAGCATCGCATTCGTTTCCGCATTCCGAACAAGTCTTTTTGATAGCTGCTGGTCTAAAACACATCGCTTGCTCCTTAATTGGCGAGCCTAGGACTCGAGGTTTTTCTTCGTGGTTTCCTTCGCGGCTTTCTTCATGGGGCTTGTGGCTACCGCAACGAGCATGAACGCCATTGCCACAACGGCCGCAACAGCCAAGACGACGAACGCGTTGAAGTATCCGAGTATGCCGATGACTATCGAAAGACCGAGCAGCACGGTGATTGCCCCGGCGTAGTATCCGGCAACGCCGGCTGAATTGATGCCCGTGTAGTCTTTCATGCCGTACAGATCGGGAACGAACAGTCCGGGAATCATGGTGGCGTAGGAAATAAACGCGCAGAACACGATCCCTATCACGGCAAGCGCTGCGATTTGCGTTTGACTCCAAACAAGCATGCACACGATGCCGAGGGCAAACCCAAGGTAAATGACGATGCTCATGGCTTTAGGGCCAATTTTTTTGAGAATGAATCCCGATGCAAGCTTCAATATAGCGGCGGTGAAGGAATAGATGCTGAGCATAGCCGCCGCCGTGGTGGCCGCCATGCCGAACGACGTGTAGTACACGCTGGCGTATGAGGTGATGCCCGACGCGCACCAGGCTACCACGAACATGGCGATAAGGAAGCAGTAAATGGAAGCGCCTTTTTTCAGCGTCTCGCTGAAGGTGAAGCCGGGAACGTCCGTTGCCTCTTTTTCGGAAGAGGCGGCAGTGCCTGAGCCTGCGGCCTCCTTTCGGCGACTGGGAACTTTCCCGATGAGAATGAAGTTGCAGACAACACCTACGACCAGAACTCCTACGGCGTATATGGTGAACAGTTGCGAGTAGGTCATGGTCGTAAGCAGAGCCGACGTTGCCGCCATCCACGCCGCCACAACAAGGGCGGTCAGGCCGCCAACGACGCCGAACGCCTTTTGGGTGTCCTTCCCGTAAAAGACGGCTATAACGCCGCCCGCAGCGGCATAGGTGGCAAATGCCAAAACGATGCCGTTCAAGATGTTGGCGATAATCCAGAACACGAACGACGTCGCGGTTCCCACCATGTATATGGTCACCGCGCTGCAAACAGTGCCGATGAGCATGCACCATTTCGGCGTGATGATGTCGATAATCTTGACGCCGATGGCGCTCATGGCGAATGAGAGAATCGTTGCGACGGTCGGGCCGATCATGAACGTAGTAAGGCTGACCTGCATTCCTTCGAGCAGGAAGGGAACGATGGCGTTCATGACCGACGTGCCGCCGGAAGCGCTTGCAAGAATGAGCGTAACGCCGACCGCGGCAGCGATCTTTCTTCCGTTGCTGTATTCCACTGCAAACCCCTTTCCTTGTGTTGTTTTCAATGGTGTGGAATCCGTAAAAAGGGCATCGGGTTGCGGCGTGGCTCTCATCGGCGATTTCGAACCTTTAAGGCGTTGCGCCTGCACCCGATGCCCGTCATGCGAAGCCGCTTCCGTCAAGTGGCTAGCGGTTCCGCGTGCGTTTTAGCGCGCTTCGGGCTATGCTGTATAGATGCAGCAATGCCGTCCCTCGGCTTCTGCCATCATCTCGGGAAGCGTGCCGATGTGCAGGGCCTTTGTCGTGCACCCCGAAACGCACAGCGGATTGCTGTTTTCCGCATAGCACGCCGAGCATTTGTCGAGAACGGGGAAGATAAGATGATGCTGGCGAAGCTTGCCGTCCACGTAGTAAGGATCGCGGCGAATGGTGCGCATCCAGTCTTCCTCGTAGCCGTAGCGATTGGTTTCGCGGCAGGCTACCTCGCATCCGAAGCATCCCATGCAGTCATCGAGATCGACGAGCATGGCAATGCCGTTGCCCTCCACTCGTTTTCCGCCTTTCATTACAGGTCACCTCTTCCGGGTTCGATTTTACATAACGACGAGCGCATTGCCGTTGCGCCGTAGCCCGGCTCTGCCGGGTTCGAGGGAACAAGGACGTTGCCGTTGGCCTTGTCCCACCCGTAGCCGGGAAGCCCGAGCTCTTTGCATTCGTCACGCCATCCGGGTCGCGGAACGAAAACAACGCCTTCCTTGCATTCGTAGGTGACATGGGCTTTCGAGATAATATGCCCGCGTGGGGACGAGATGGTGATCCATTCGCCGTTCGTGATGCCGTACTTTTTGGCATCGTTGGGGTGAACCAAAGCGAAGGGGTCGGGGTAAAGCTTGCGCTGGGAAGGAATGTTGGTCCATGCGGAATGGAAGAACGAGTATACCCTGTGCCCGGTTACCACGGTCAACGGATACTCCTCGGCAAGCTCGGGGGTATTCTGCGGCGACTCGTAGGGCCAAGTGAAGTCGGGAAGCGGGTCATAGCCGAACGCGGCAAGTGATTCGCACCAGAATTCAACGCGACCAGAAGGCGTGTTGACGCCTGGCTGCCCATCGGGGCGAATCTTGCCCAGCTTGTACTTCTCATAGACTACCTCTCCGGCACCGTCGGTTTCCACCATGGGTCTGAACGGTTTCGATTGGAACTCTTCCCATGTGAGGTCGTATCCATAGAATTCCTTCAGGCGCCAAAGAACCATTTCCTTTTCGTTTTCCCACGGCCAGTCTTCGGGCTTGATGCGCTTGCCCCACTGCAGGAAAAACCACCAGTCGTCCTTGCATTCGCCAGGCGCCTCTACAGCCCGATCGAAGGTGTGCAGCAGGTTTCCGTCGAGTTCTTCGTCATACGTGCAGCGTTCCGACCAGTCGCTTGAGGGGAGAAGCAGGTCGGCTATTTTCGACGTGGGTGAGAAATAGAAGTCCTTCACGCAAATGAAGTCAAGGTTTTCCGAGGTCATGGCTTCATATGTCTGATTCGTGTTCTCGTAGCAGAGCAGTGGGTCGTTGGCGATGGCGATGTATGCCTTCACGGGGCGCGGCTCGCCGGTGATGATGGCGCGGAAGGTAGCATCGGGGTCGTTCGAGCGACCGAAAACCTTGTAGAGCGGATGCTCTTCGCCGCCGAACGTGAACAGGTCGGATCGTCCGGGGTCTTTGCTGGAGTCCCAGAGCGTGATGCGGTCGTCGAGCATGACGCTGAACGCTACGGGGACGGTGATGCCTCCCTTCTTGTCGAGCCATCCGAGCAGACCCTGCAGGCAGGCAAGCGCTCGCCCGTTCTGTATGGCGTTGGTGTGCATGCAGCCAGGTCCCAAACCGATCATCATGCCGACCGGCCCGTGCGTTCCCATATACGTCGCCGCTTCGCGAATGTCGTCGGCGTTGACGCGGCACACTTCGGCCGCGCGTTCGGGCGTCCAGTCCTTCACGCGTTCCGCTAGCTGGTCGAAGCCGTAGGTCCAGTTCTCAATCCATTCTTTGTCGTACCATTCGTTCTCGATTATCTCGTGCATGAAAGCTAGCGCGAGTGCGGCATCGGTGCCGGGGAAGGGCTGCAGCGCTACGTCAGCGTGTTTGGACATGTCTTGGAAGCGCGTGTCAATGACGATGAGTTTGGTGCCTTCGGCCTGTCGTGCATACAAAACGCCTGCCCACGCACGCTCGAGCGTGGGGTTTTGACCCCACAGCACAACTGTTTCGGAATTGCGGATGTCGCCCGAAGCCCCGCTGTAAATGCCAAGCGTGAAGGCGTTCGGTAGAATGTGGGGCATAAGGCACACGTGCGTTGGCGTGAGGCTCCAGCCCTCAAGGCCAAGCGACGAATTCAGCCGGCAGTGCCAATGGTTCGTGGTGCGGCCGGTGCCCTGTCCGGTGATGATGGCCTCAGGGCCGTACTCTTCTTTTATGCGCAGGCACTCTTCTGCCAAGATGTCGAGGGCTTCGTCCCACGATATCCTCTCGTATCCGCTTTTGCCGCGCATCTTCTGGTTACGCTCGCCGCGAGGATCCCAATCGACGCGTTTCATGGGATACAGAATGCGTCCGTCGGTGTTGTTGTGGATCTCTCGCTCCGACATGCCGGCGCCACACACGGTGCCATGTGACTTGGGGTTGTCGGGGTTTCCCTCAATTCTGACAATGCGGTTTTCCTCGTCCGAGTACACGATCACGCCGCAGCGTGCGTGGCAGGTCGTGCACATCGTTTTGGTGGCTTTCAAAGCCATGACTTCCTCCTTTGCTCGTCTCGTTTGGTGCATGTTTCTATGCTTACTCCCAGCCGTCGGGGGCGGCGGTCGGGAGCGAAGCGCTAATAGGGTGCGTGCGTTCGGTTCTTGCCTACTCTTTGGGGATGCGCACGCAGCACGATGCGATGAAGCCGAGGATGCCCACGACGCCCATGCCGATGAAGGCCGGCGTGTAGCTTCCCGTGGTGTCGTACACTGCACCGGCGATGGTGGGAACCAGCGATGCGAGCACGGCGACAATGGGCAACACGATGCCGAGAATCTTCGCGTAGTTCGTGTTCCCGAACATGTTGGCCAGCTCGGTTGGCATGGCGGCGGTCTGAGTTCCGTATGCGATGGCAACCGATGCATAGTAGATGAAGAGCACGACGACGTTGGAGCCGAAGAGGGCGGCAAGAAGCGCCCCGATGCCTCCTATGAGCGTGGCGATGCCGTGGATGCGGATGGGTTCTATGCGGTCGAGTAAAAACGAGAGTCCCAAAAGCAGCACGACGCCCACGGCGGTTTTCCAAGAAAGCGCCACCGAAACCAAGTCGAGCGAATGGCCTTGCGACACGCAGAACAAGCTGCCCTGCGATATGTTGAGGTTCAGATGCGCGAAACAGGTGAACGCGGTGAATACGATGAACCAGAATGCGGGCGTGCGAACGGCCTGTTTGGCGGTTTTGTGCTCCTTTGCCTGATAGTTTTTCACTACGGTCTTTTTCTTGTTCGGCTCATCTTCTGCTACAACTCCGCCGTCGGGAAGTTGTCCGACATCGGCTGGTTTATTCTTGACGAAGAAGATAGCTAGAATCAACCCTACTGCGGCGAAGCAGGCTATAAGCACGAACCCGACGCGCCATCCGAATTGGTTGATGAGGGCGTTCGTTATCAAAGGATAAAACACCGCGATAATGGCGGCCATCATCATCATGAACGAGATGGCCTTGCCTCGTTTAGCCACAAACCATTGGTTCAAAGTAGACTGCCCCGGAATTTGTCCTGCTGTCGAGCAGCCGAAGCTCAGAAACACGCCGAAGAACAGAATGTAGAACAGCGTGCTGCTTCCCAGAAAGAGGGCAAGGCATACCGAAACGATTCCTGCGACAACAGCGCCTATCATGTAGGCGACGCGGGCGCCCTTCTTCATGACGATTTGGGCGATGAGCGGACCTGAAAGGCCTTGCACCAGAATAAACACGGTGAAGCCAAGGCCAAGGTACGTGCGGTTCATGGTGACGGCGGGGTCGAGAACCATATACGACAAAGTGAGCTGGCCGACAGTAAGGCCGAGAGCGCCGACGAACGCATAGATCAGCCCGCACACCACTACCATGCGCCAGCCAATGAACTTCGCTGGACTCGCGCTCAGTTGATTGCTTTCGTTAGACATAAAAACTCCTCCTTGTTCTCGTTCGCAATGCAAGATGTCAATCGCCGCCCCCGAAAGATGCGATCGCTTGCGGCAAGCACGTGAAGCGGTGCTCGCGGATGGAAACGATGAGGATCGCGCCGCTTCGGCTTGCCGCCTTCCACTGCGAATCTGCGAAGAGGCGCGACGTCTCAGTCGTTATTGTAAGATGGGTGCGAGGCGGTAATCCAACAGCATTGATTCTTAAAGAATGCAACTCTTGGTAATGTCTTGCGTCACAGACGGTGTAGTTGAGAAGATTATTGAAAATGCATTATAAAGAGATGGTTATGCCTGATAGATCACTTGAATATTCAATTCAAAAAAAATTGCACTCGTGACCTCTCTTCTATTTGTTTCCCAATTTACAACCTTTGGTTGTTCGGTAACGAAAAAAAGAGAATGCTTCAAATGCGCGTCGTTCTGATATAGTGAAGATGTTGCCGTTGGGGCGACGAAGATCTTGTTGACCTGGTTCGGCGAACCGGGAAGGGGGACGGATCTGTGCGCATTGAGACGCTTGGCTATTTCTTGGAGATCGCAAGGTGCGGTTCGTTTACGCAGGCGGCCGATAACCTGTTTATTAGCCAGCAAGGCTTGAGCAAGGCGATCAAAAGTCTTGAAGGGGAACTCGACGCTTCGCTTTTCGTGAAAGACGGAAGGCGGGTTGTGCTTTCGGAGGAAGGCGAGATCCTCTGCTCGTATGCACAAGAGATAACCGCAAAAAACGAAGAGCTTAAGACGACGCTTCTGCATCATGCAACAAAATGCGATGCCAATTTATTTCGGGGGCGGGGGCTTGCGCTTTGTGCTATGCCGTATGTTTGCAACAGCTTGTTTAACTTGCTTCATGATGAGATGGACGAATACGGGCTGTGCGACTGCGCGGTGAGGGAGCGCAATCTTGACGAAATATTGTCTCAGCTCAATGATGAACCCGGGTTCGCGCTCATAAGCATTCCGGAAGAAAGCTTCAAGGAGATAAAGAAGATGGAAGGCGCCGCTCTCAGGTTCATTCCACTGTTCTCAATGGAAATAATGGTGGTGGTTTCCCAACAGTTGCTAACGGATCATTCATCAAAAATGATCACACCTGATCAATTGATGGAACTCCCTCTGGCATATTACAACGAGCCGGTGTTGAACGAGTTCATGGAGAGGTTTTTTGGAAGCGCGGGGCTTCGT
>JAEYEL010000149.1 GCA_023403475.1 Actinomycetes bacterium | reverse complement strand
GCGGTTCGGCGCTGGCGTCTCTGCGGCTCGGACGCCGCTGACGGCGGGCGCGGCGGTGCGACGGCGCGAGCATCCGAAGTTTTTGGTGAAATTGACCCACTTATGTATGGTTTGGCTGCAAAAAGTGGATGAAATTGCCCCCTTATGCACGGATTTCAGCTTGTTATCCGTACATAAAGGGGGTGTTTTCACCATTTTCTCGAAACGTCTTTCGAAGATGCAGACGCAAGGTCGGGAAACTCGCGCAGCAGGCGCTCGACCGGAAGGCCTATGACAGTGGAAAGCAAGCCTTCCACCTGCTCGATAAGCGCGGCCCCTTCGCCTTGGGCGGCATAGGCGCCAGCCTTGTCGAACGATTCGCCGCACCGCAGGTAGTCGGAAATCTGCTCGTCGGAAAGATTGCGGAAGGTCACGCGGCTCGTGTCGGTAAAGGTGCGGAAACCCAGCGACACATCGTCTGCGGCATCAGCGGAGATCATCCACACCGAGACGGCAGTGACCACCTCGTGCGTGGTGCCCGAAAGCGTGCGCAGCATATGCTTGGCGTGCGAGAGGCTCTTCGGTTTGCCGAAGATGACACCGTCTTTCACCACCATGGTGTCGGCGCCGATGACAATCATCATGCCGCTAGCGTTTTTGTCGGCCAGCACCTCCTGCACCACGGCGCCCGCCTTGCGCTCGGCAAGCTTCTTGGCGGCTTCGGGCGGATCGGCAAGAAGGTCGGGCTCCAGAGTTTCATCGACTTCGGAAACCTGCACCGAAAACGTCACACCCGCATCTTCCAGAAGCTGCTTGCGGCGCGGGCTTCCGCTTGCAAGGATGACGTTGAATGCCGGGGGTTTCTGCTCGCCAAACGTCGTTTCCCGAACACCCGCATCCGCTTCGCCTGCGTCTCGCATGCCCGTTCCACCAGAAAAGACTTCTTGCCTTTCGTCGCCCATTTCCGTGTCCTTTCTTCACGACGCGCCCTTCGAAGCGCGCAAAACTCCGGTAGCTGTAGTTTAGGGAAACCCGCTAGCAGCGCTTTCTTCTGGCACGGAACGTCGCCATGGGCTCCACGCGCACGCCGCGTTTGTTTGCGCTTACCGCCAGGTTGCCCTGAATGTTGGTTACGTATCCGCTTTTCGGCTTACCGGCATCGTCGAACGCGGCCAGCACAGCGGCCACCGCCGCGTTCTCCACGCGCACGTTAGGCCCGAGCAGCTTGCCCAACGCAGTAAAGCACGCCCGACGACGCAGCACAAGGGGCTCTTCGCCGAACGCAGGCGAAAGCGTGAAGCCGGCAGGAGCACCGCCCGTTTTGCCACCCGTTTCGAATGAAAATGTTTCACGTGAAACATTTTCGCAGTGTGATAGCTCCGCTACGCTAGCGACATCATCGCCTACTCCGACCGCATCGGCAACACCGCCGTCCGGCCCGACCGCATCGGCAACACCACCGTCCGGCCCGACCGCATCGGCAACACCACCAGACGCAAACGCGGATGTTTCACGTGAAACATCCGTACAACCCGAAGACCTCACCGTATCGACAGCAGCCGACGAGTTCCCTTCCGCCCACACAATGCAGCGCTGCGCGACTGTTTGCGCGAGGCTTTCCAGATAGTCGTCCTCGTCGGCTATGAGATTCATGCTGCGGCCGAGCGTGCCGAGCAGACGCGCGTTGCGGGCCTTCGCGCGCGGCACGATCTCGTGACGCACATAGGCGCGGAATTGGTCGGTGTGCGCGTTGGTTGCGTCTTCCCGCCACAGGTTTCCCTGCGCATCGCACGCCATGGGCTTGCCCGAACGCTCGCGCGTCGCCAAGTAGGCACGCAGCTCGTCGCGCCCCGCATCGAGAAGAGGCCGCGCAACAGGGCCGTTCTCGTAGCGCATGGCGCGAAACCCGCCGGGGCCTGTTCCCACGATGGAGCGCATGTAGAAGCTTTCCACACGGTCGTCTGCCGTATGCGCCGTGAAAATGCGGCCGTCCGATATAGGCGCACCAGCGCGACGGCAAAGACCCCTCAGCGCCTCGTTAGCCGCCAGATAGCGCTCGTGGCGTGCGACGGCCTCAATGTTGCCGCCCGCACGCGCTGCCCGCGCCGCCACATCTATCTCGTACATGAACAGGGGAATTTCCAAAAGCTCCGCCAGCTCTTCCGTAAAACGGGCATCGGCGTCGGCGTCTTCCCCACGCAGCCGATGGTTCACATGCAGCATGCCAAGCGAGCCGATAAGCCCCGCTTCGTGCAGTTCGCGTGCCACATACGCAAGCGCCGTGGAATCCGACCCACCTGAAACCATGAGCAGCACCGGCGCATCTGAGGCAGCCAGTCCATGCCGCTCGATTGTTTCCGCTGCGACCCGCGCAAGCGGAGAGAGTTCATCGCTCACCAACAACCCCCTTCCCATTATCGACCAATGCAGAACCCCGCATTACATACTTCGTACTGCGCGCGGCACCTACTTGCACGATAAAACCCTTCTCCACCATCTCGCTCAAAATAACCCGCGTGCGCCGCTCACCCACTTCGAGCAGCGCCGAAACCTCGGAAGAGGCAGCATACCCGCTAGCCATAATACAATCGGCAATCGCCCACTGTTGCTCCGTGCATTGAGAAGCATCCGGCGCGTCCACGGCACGGTAAAGGCTAGCGCGCAACGCTATTTCCATAGCTGCTCGCGTTCGATAAGGGCGATGCATTCTATGTGGTCGGTGTGGGGGAACATATCGACCGGTTGGAGCTTGCGCACAAGGTAGCCGGCGCGGGCGAGGTAGGCGGCATCACGCGCTTGGGTTTCGGGATTGCACGAGATGTACACGATGCGGGCAGGCGAAAGCGCGCAGACGGCATCGAGAAACTCTTCGCTCGCTCCCGCACGGGGAGGATCCATAAAGAGCACCGTGTTCGAGGAAGCCTCGACCCTCAACGCGGCGACCATGGGATCAGCATGAACAGCCGCCCCCCATTTGTCGGAACGGTCTGCCTCGCCTCCGACCACCTGTTCCTTGCGCGCTTTGCCGAAGCGATCCGCCTTGCTTTCGCCCGAAAATGTTTCACGTGAAACATTGCGTGCAACGGAAGAAGGAAGCGCCCATCTCTCATCGTTCGGCAAGTATTCTGTGACGTTTCGCACAACGGAGCCGCGCGTGACGATGCGCCGTGCAGCAAGGTCGCGCATGAAGTCGGCGGCGTCCGCCGCAACGAACTCCGTGTTCTCCACGCCGTTGTGACAGGCGTTTTGGCGCGCGTCGCGAATGGCAGCCGCCACACTGTCAACGCCGATGACGCGGGCGGCTCCCATCTTAGCCGCCACAAGGCCGATAGTGCCCGTGCCGCAGTAGGCGTCGATAACGGTTTCTGCGCCGGTCAGACCCGCAAGCTCGATGGCGCAACGGTACAATACCTCGGTCTGCGCGGAGTTCACTTGGTAAAACGAGCGTGACGATATGCGGAAGCTTAGCCCGCAGAGCTTGTCGAGAATGAAGCCGGGGCCGAAAAGCGTGCGCTCCTCGTCACCCAAGATAACGTTCGTCTGACGCAGGTTGACGTTTTGCACCACCGTGGTGACAAAGGGGCAGCGCTTCACCAGCTCACGGCAAAACGAGCGCGAAGCGGGAAACTCCTTCGCGTTCGTCACAAGCGTGACCAGCATTTCCCCGCTTTCATGCCCCACACGCACCACCGCATGGCGCAAAAAACCCTCACCTGTGTCCTCGTTGTAGGGTTCTATGCCGAAGCGATACATCAGGTCGCGCACTGTCAAGATAACAGCTTTCGCTTGGCGGTTTTCCAGCAGGCACTCGTCAGTGGGCACCAAGCGGTGCGAATGCGCGGCGTACATGCCGGTGAGGATCTCGCAGCACGGGGCGGCCGCACGGATGCCACGACGCGTATCTTCCCCCTTGCGAGTGCGACCGTCCTTGCCGTAACGTCTTTTCGCGGCGCTTGCCCCTTTGCCGCGCGCACCGCGCGACGCGCCCTTTGCAATCTTGCGCCCCGGAGCAAACGGCGAGATTACCTTCGCCCGGTAGTAAAAAGGATCGCCCATGCCCAGCACTGGCTCCACCACTGCGTCTTCTGGCGCTACGTCCTCAAACAACCGAGCTACGAACTGCTGTTTTCTAGCGAGTTGCTCTTCATAGGGCACGTCGATAAGCGAGCAGGCTCCGCACTTCGCCGACACCGGGCACAGCGATTCGGACGCGTCTGCAGAAGCGAACCCGATGGCCGAAGCGTCGCCTTTGCCGCCTTGGCGTGTATGCGAACCTCGAACACGGGCGTTTCCCTTATGCCGCGAGGGCACACGAGGCGCGCCCTCATGCCGCGCTGCCCTGCGTTGTTCGTCTCTGCGGCCCGCATCCTCGCATCGCGTGCTCGCGCAACCCGCACCCCCGCGTCGCGCCGCCTTGCGCCGCACGGACGTACCCGAAGGCGAAGCCCCATGCCTCTTTGCAGACGGATTCTTACTGCCTCTTTGCTTCTTTTTGCTTCGCTTCTCCATGCGTTCATTGTGGCATAACGGAGCGAAATGCGCCACGAATTCGCCCGAACACCGTCAAAAGCTCGCCGAAAAGCAAGCGGAGCAGAATTGCCGCTCGAAACGAGTAGAACAGACTGCAGAGCCGAGCACCCAACAAGCAAGCGCCCGATAGGCGACGTAGCGGCTGGCAAAGCAGCAGCCGACGATTGGCGGCTGGCGGTTGGCGATTAACGGTTGGCGATTGGCGGCTGGGACGCAGAAGTTGGCGATCTGGCGATTGGCAACGTAGCGACCGGTAACGTAACGGTTGCGTGACTTTTGGCGGCAGTGCCAAATCGAGCCGCGTGGGGTTTGCTATAGTTGCAGGTCAGAATGCACTCACGCGAAAGGAAACGCTATGGGATTCATTGTTCGCTGGCTCGTTACCGCTGTTGCAACGGGTGTCGCCGTCTGGCTCGTGCCGGGCATCGACATCGTGGGCGATGCCAGCGCATGGGCCGGCATCGCACTGTTCGGGTTGGTGCTTTCGCTCGTGAACATCAGCATTAAGCCCATCTTGCAGGTGCTGAGCCTTCCCATCACCGCCCTCACGCTCGGCATCTTCTACCTTGTGGTGAACACGCTTTTGCTCTATATAGCTGCATGGCTCACCAACGGCATCTTCCAAGTGGGCTTTTACATAGCAACCTTCGGCAGCGCCTTCGTGGCCGCCGTCGTCATCAGCATTGTTTCCGCCCTTATGAACGCGCTCGTGGGAAACGATTAAAGCGCAAGCAGGTAGATTGCGCGGGCATCTTCCGCAGAAAGCTTCTTGAAGCTGCCGAAGATCTCGCCCTTGTTGTCACGAAGGGTGGGAAGCATGCGGGGAATATCGGATTCGCTTATGCCCAGTTCGACAAGCGTCGTCGGCATACCCAAAGAGGCGAAGAACTGCCGGGTCTCATCGATAGCGGAAAGCGCGTCGGCACGCATGTCACCGGTGGGCGCAAGCCCGAACACCTCCCGACCGTAAAACGCGAAGCGGGCGGGGTTCTCGTCGAAAACGTATTCCATCCACGCGGGGAACATGACCGCAAGACCCGCGCCGTGCGTGATGGACGGGTCGAGCGCGGAAAGCTCGTGCTCGAGCGCGTGCGTCGCCCAGTCCTCGTGGCGACCCAGACCCGCCAGCCCCTGATGGCATAGCGTGCCCGCCCACATGATGTTCGCGCGCGCGTCGTAGTTCTCAGGTTCGGCCAGCACGCGCGGCGCCTCGGCGCGGACCGTCTTCATGAGGGAGAGGCTCAGGTTGTCGGTCACAGGCACCGCGCCCACGTCGTCGAAGAAGCGTTCGAGCAGATGGCAGTACATGTCGGTGATGCCCGCCGCCGTTTGGTAGGGCGGCAAGGTAAACGTGAGCACAGGATTCATGAACGCGAGCTTCGGCCGCTGCGCGTCGTTCCCGTAGCCCGTCTTGCGCCCTAGCGCATCGTTGCTGATGACCGTGTTCTTCGAGGCCTCGCTGCCCGCTGCGGGAATAGTGAGCACCACGGCGAGGGGCAAAACGTCTGCGGTTTGGCGCTTCGTTTCGAAGAAATCCCACACGTCGCCCTCGTAGCAAGCGCCTGTGGCTATGGCCTTCGCCGAATCGATGACCGAGCCCCCGCCTACGGCACACACCCAGTCGACCCCGTGCTCGCGACAAAGAGCGATGCCTTCGCGCACAAGCGTGACCTCGGGGTTCGGACGCACGCCGCCCAGCTCCACGTGTGCCACCCCCGCCTCATCGAGCGAAGCACGCACGCGGTCGATAAGTCCGCTTTCAAGCGCGCTTCGCCCGCCGAAATGCACGAGCACCGTATGTGCACCGCGCTCGGCAAGCCGCACCCCCACCTGCTCTTCCGCATTGCGCCCGAACACGAAGCGCGTAGGCGAAACGTATTCGAAGTCCTCCATGGAAACCGCCTTCCCGTAAACTTCCCGTTATCTTTCCTTGAGTGTTTATACAGTATACTGAAACTTGACAGGTAACCGCTTCTGAAAGGAAATCGTCATGTTCAGCTCAGATGCCCGCGTCGTGCGCGGCCTTAGCATCGCCAACATCATACTGTCATCGCTTGCCATTGTGGGCGCCGTTATCACGCTCGCGTTCACCGTGCTCACCGTGGTAGTGCTCAACGACCCGTCGGTTATCGGCGCCGTTGAAGGCAGCCTCAGCGCAAGCGACCTGAACGAGCTGCGGTCTTACGGCATGTCCGAAGATGAAATGTTGTCGGTAACCGGGGGGCTTATCGGCATATTCGGCGGCTTCTTCGGCGTATGGCTGCTCATAAGCGGCGTGGTGACGCTTATTGCCGGCATCATCGACCTGCGCAGCTGCGGCAAAAACGAAAAGCTCAAGGGCGCGTTCGTCTGGGCTATCGTGGGTGCCGCCATGGCGTTCCTGCGCGGCTCGATCATCACCACCGTGCTGTTCATCGTGGCCGCCGTGTACCTGAACAAGCTGAAGAAAGCTGCGGAATTCCCCTATGGGCAGGCAGGCATGTACGGTCAAACTTCCCCTTACGGCCAAGCGCAGACATACAGCCAGCCGCTGCCCTACGGTCAGGCTGCTGCTTATGGGCAAGCCGACGCATACGGCCAGCCCATCCCCCCGCAACCCTACGGCCAAACCCCGCAGCAGCCCGCACCGTATGCACAGCCCCAACCCCAGCAGCATGATCCCCAGCAGCCCTCCCTCCAGCCCCAGCAGCCATGCGACCCCAGCCAGAACACCCCGAGTAACCCGCAGGCATAGTCGAAACGCGAAAGCGAAAGGGGAGCCGAGATAAACCACTCTCCCCTATTTCCCGAACTTTGTTTTCGACCTAAGAAACGGGAGGCGGTTCATTTTTGAACGGCTTCCCGTTTCATTATTCTGCACGGTTTCGCTGCGCGCCCCAAGGCTTTGAAGTCGCAAAAGCAGGAAGGTCGTGCCAAAGCGCACTTGCGCCGCATCTTGGCCATGCATAAGCCAAAGGTGCGGCGAGAAGCTTCCTTCCGCACTATCCCAAAGCCACATCAAGCATCATCATGACGAGGAAGCCGGCCATGACGCCCAGCGTGCCGACATTGGAATGCTCGCCCAGATGGGCTTCGGGGATGAGCTCTTCGACCACCACGTACATCATCGCGCCAGCAGAAAACGCCAGCATCCAGGGCATGTAGGGCGCCACCGCCGCCGCGAAAAGAACCACGAGCACGCCGAACACCGGCTCGGCCAGCCCCGAAAGCGCACCCAACGCGAACGCCTTTGACGCCCTCATACCCTCCTGCTGCAAAGGAAGAGCCACCGCCGCGCCTTCCGGAACGTTCTGGATGCCAATGCCCAGCGCCAATGCAACGGCCATGCCCAGAAACGCCGGATCTCCCCCATTCTGCGATGCCATGGCGAACAGCAAACCGACGCTCATGCCCTCGGGAACGTTGTGCAGCGTCACCGCCGTGAACAGCAGCGTCGAGCGATTCCACGTGCTCGGCAGCCCTTCGGGCTCGTTTTCTCCCGGATGCAGATGCGGAAGCAGCTGGTGCAGCAGCATGAGAAACGCCACGCCGAGGGCGAACCCGCCCGCAGCGGGCATCCACCCTATCTGACCGGCTTCCTCGGCGCGCTCAATGGCGGGAATGAGCAGCGACCACACCGCCGCCGCAATCATGACGCCGGCGGCGAACCCCAAAAAGACACGCTGGAACAGCGCGCTGTCGCGCTTCCGGAAGAGAAACGCCGAGGCCGACCCGAGCGCCGTCATGAGAAACGTGAAACCGGTGCCTGCCGCGGCCCACGCGAGCGCTTGCTGCACACCGCACCTCCCATCGCAAACGAACGGAGCCGCACGTCTGCGCGGCAATCCCGTCCATATACAATGCGAGGCCGGAAGAAAACCGGCCTCGCTTGCCAACCATTGTTCTGAGCAATATCCGCGAAACCTATTCGGCAGCCGCCAAAGGCGCAGGCACGGTATAGGTGCGCGCCGCAGCCTCTTGGTCAAGATCGTAGAGCGCCTTGGCGTCGTTGCCGAAAAGCTTCATGCGCGTGATCATGTCGTCAGCAGTGTCTTCCTCTTCCATCTGCTCCTCGATGAACCAGTCGAGGAACTTCATAGTGCGATAGTCCTTCGCCTCGTGAGCCGCATCGTAAATGGCGTTAATGAGCGACGTAACGTACTTTTCGTGCTCAAGCGCCGCCTCGAGAGGCTCTAAAAAGGACGCGAATTCCTTGTCAGGCTGTTCGACGGCGAGAAGCTTCACCTTGCAGCCGTTCTCATGCAGGTAGTTGCGGAAGATAAGGGCGTGGTCGCGCTCTTCCTTCGCCTGGATCTCGTACCAGTTCGCGAAGCCGGAAAGACCTTCTTCCTCGTAATAGTCGGCGAACGACAAATACAGATACGACGAATACAGCTCCTTGTTGATCTGGTCGTTAAGCAGTTCGTAAACACGTTTGTCCATGATATGTCTCCTTTTGCCGCGCCGCCACCGTTGGCAGCGCTTCCTCTTATTGACAAACTTAATGATAATGCATATCAATAAGAATTACACTTAGAAACCCCCTGGAGTAGCCAAATCATCATAGACCCGTCATGCGAACGAAACACATGCGAAATCACGCCCGCCCGCATTCCCTCGAAGCCATCTTGCCCCGCAAAAGCAGGTTGCCCCTCCTACTTTTGAGGCATACGCCACAAAAGCAGGAAGCCCACCACGAACAGCACCGCTATGGAAAGCACACCGAACGAAGGATTGCCGGTTATCTGGGTGAACACGCTCACCAGAAACGTTCCCATGACGGCGGCGTACTTGCCGAAGATGTCGAAGAAACCGTAGTACTCGTTGGCGTTGTCTTTCGGGATGAGCTTGCCGAACTCGCTGCGCGAAAGCGCCTGGATGCCACCTTGGAACAGACCCACGCAAATAGCCAGAATCCAGAACTCAACGGCGGTGCGCAGGAAAAACGCCGCGAACAGCGTGATGCACAAGTAGGCGAACACGGCCACGAGCAGCATCCTTTTCGTGCCCACCTTCGAAGAGAGCCGCCCGTAGGCGATGGCCGAGGGAAACGCGACGAACTGGGTCACCAGAAGCGCCAGCACCAGCTGCGTGGCATCAATGCCCAGATCGGTGCCGTAACTCGTGGACATCTTGATGATGGTGTGCACACCGTCGATATAGAAGAAAAACGCCAGCATGAACAGACGCAGACGCCGGTCGCGCACGATATTTCCCAGCGTGCGCACAAGCCCCGCGAGCGTATCTTTGAACAGGCGGGCCGTACGTTCCTTGAAATGCGTTTGATGCACGTTGCGCACAAGCGGCACGCTGAACGCCACCCACCACGCGGCCGTGATGAGAAACGCTATTTTCATGCCCACTCCCATGCTAATGCCCACCGAAGGACCACCGAGCACCACGGCCAAGCAGGCGATGAACGGCACACACGAGCCGATATAACCCCACGCGTAACCGCTCGACGACACCATGTCGTAGCGTTCCTCGGTGGTGGCATCAACCAGAAACGCGTCGTAGAACACCATCGAGCCGTTCAGCATAACGGACGAAACAACATAGATGATAAGGAACGGCAGCGCCGTTTGCGGAATGCCCAGCGCCGCGCACGCCACCGCGCCCGTGCCGATGGTGCCCACGAGGAACTTCTTCTTGTTGCCTTGAAGGTCGGCCAAACTACCCAGAAACGGCATGAGCAGCGCCAGTATGAGCGACGCGACCGTTTCCGCATAGCCCCACGCCACCACCACCGACGATCCCTCTTCGGCCAGCGTGCCGAAATACACGGGAATGAGCGCCGTCGAAAGCATGACGAACGCCGAATTCCCCACATCGTACATTATCCAACTGCGTTCCTGCTTGGTCATCTTCATGCGCGCCATACCGATCTGCCCCTTCTTTCCCCGTGCCGTCCGCCAACTCCTGCAGCGTACCGTTTTGCAACGCCGAATCCGTATCCTTGCAAAGCTTTTGTTGCAACCGCGCAGGAGCGGTTAACAAGCCGGCATCCATTGTATATGATATGCCAGAGCATCAAAAGTAAAATTCGAGTTAGGAACGGATACCCCATGCCCGCCATCATCACCCACGACACGTTCGGTCGCGAAACCTACGACGAGCTGCACTCCCTCATAGGGAACTCGCGAGACGAGGCAGACGCATTCCTTCTGGGAAACCAAGGCCCCGACCCCCTGTTCTATTCCGTGGCAAACCCCCGTTTGCGCAGCGTGCACTGTTTGGGAAGCCGCATGCACCGCGAATGCCCAAGCGAGCTGCTTGCGGCACTCAAGCGCTCTATCACCGTGCTCGACGAGCGCGACCGCAGTATCGGTCGTGCCTATGCGCTGGGGTTTTTATGCCACTATCTGCTCGATTCCACCATGCACCCCTTCGTGCACTGGCAGGAATACGAAGCTTGCGACGCCGGCGAGCCGGGGCTTGACCGCAGCGACAGCTCCGAGGTTCATGCCGTCATCGAAAGAGAGCTAGACGAGCTGGTTCTGTTCACGAAACACGGCGAAACCGTTGCCACGTTCGACCCCTCGCGCGAGATACTGAAAGCAAGCAACCACGTGCTTTCCGTAATCTCGAAGATGTACGCGTACGTCGCCATGACCGTGTTCGGCCTTGCCATTCCCAAAGACACGTTCGAAGCGTCCGTGAAAAGCTTCCGGCGCGTGCAGGCGCTCTTTCATTCGAAAAACGGATTCAAGCGGGAAGCGCTGGCGCGGGCAGAGGAACTGGTGCGCCGCTATTCGTTCTATCGTTCCATGAGTCATCGTGCCGTAGCGCTTGAGGAAAGCATCTTCGACAACCGCGCGCGTACACCGTGGAAAGACCCTTTCACGGGCGAGACAAGTACCGACAGCTTCTGGGATAGATACGATGCCGCCCGCGCACGTACGAAGGCGGCGCTCGAAAAGTTCGCACATGACGGTTTCGACATGGAGGCCGCGCGCGCCATAACCGACGACCTTGATTTCTCGGGCGAGCCGACCTGCGCCACCATTGTCGCCGTGGAAGACGGCGACAACACGGCTCGCGCCGCCGCCGTGGCCGAAGCCGCCGCGACCCCTCCCCGCTAGCGAGCCGTGCATGGAAACCGTGCTCACCATACCGTTTTGGCTAGAGCTGGCCGCCACGCTGACCGGCGGCATTTCCGGCGCGATGAGCGCAGTGAGGATACGCTACGACATGTTCGGCGTTACCTGCATCGCCATCTTCACGGGGCTTGCAGGCGGCATTCTGCGCGATATCCTGCTGCAAAACCAGGGCATTTACGCATTCCAGAAGCCGACGCTCATCGTCGCCTGCGCTGCGGCGGGCGTGGTGGTGTTCTACTTCGGCAAGCTGGCCACCTACCTTGATCCCATCGTTGATTTACTCGACAATCTTTCGGTGGCGCTTTGGGCCGTCATCAGCGTGGGGAAAGGGCTTTCCGCCGGACTCGACATCATACCCTCGGTCATTTTGGGAACCATCACCGCCGTCGGCGGCGGTATCGTGCGCGACGTGTGCATGAACCGCAAACCCGAAACATTCCAAGCCGGCACGCTGTACGGCTCCGCCGCGCTTATAGGGTCTGTAGCCTATGCGCTCATGGCGCAGCATCATATTCTGGAGCAGTACGCGCCCTGGGCCTGCGTGGCCCTCGTACTCGGGTTGCGCTACGCGTCGCTTCTGCTCGGCTGGCATACCAAACCGCCGCGCGACTACACCGACGTGGTGACCAAAGCCGTAGCCCGTCCCGTGCGCTCGGTCGTGCGCCGTGTGCGTCCGCCGAAAGGCAAAGTGGAGCGCGACCGCGAAAGGTCGGACTTCGTGCGCAGCACTCAGCGCGCGACGGCGGGCTACGAGCGCCTCCGCCGCATCTGGCGCGCCCCCGGCAGCACCTCCCCTCTACCTCCCATCAGCCCGAATGCCCCCGAATCGCCCGAAAACCAACCGCTGGAAGAGCCTCCAAAGAAAAAATGCGTGAGCAAACCGAAAAGGAAGACCGAGGGAAAACCGGACACGAAGAACCGCTGAGCACGGGAGCGAGCAAGAAGCCGCCTCGTTCGAGCGACCTTGTCCTTTACAACCCCATGAACAGCATCGCCAATAGGTAGCCTATAAGGCCGCAGGCGGGAAAGGTGATTATCCAAGCGAGCAACATGTGCTTGGCAATGTCCCAGTTCACCTTGCGAAGGCTCTTGCTCGCGCCCACTCCCATGATTGCAGAGGTGTTGCAGTGGCTGGTAGAGACGGGCATGCCCGTCAAGCTTGCGAACAGAAGCGTGAACGTGGTGGAGAAGTTCGCGGCCACGCCCTGGTACTTTTCCAGCTTCACCATGTCCATGGCAACCGACTTGATGATGCGCTTGCCGCCAATGGCCGTGCCGATGGAAATAGCCAGCGAGCACACGATCATGACCCACAAAGGGAAACCCGACGCATCGGGCGCAGTGTTGCCGAAGGAAAGCGCAATGCCCAGCATGGCTATGGACATGAACTTCTGCCCGTCCTGCGCCCCGTGCAGAAAGGAAAGCGCGATGGCGCACACGTCTTGGATGACCACGAACAACCTATTGGCGACGCGGCGGTTCACGCTGCGGAACACCCATTCGATGACGCGAACGAAAACCCACCCCAACACAAAGCCCGCCACCAGCGAGAACACCATACCGTAGATGACTTTCGCCCATTCGCCCGGCACTACGCCCGCCCATCCGTTAAGAGCGATGGCTCCGCCGGTTATGCCGGCGATAAGCGAATGCGATTTGGAGCACGGGATACCGAACACCCAGCAGAACGCTCCCCAGGCAATGGAGCCTATCATGGCAGCCACGAGCGCCATGAGCGCCGCATCGGTGTTCCCCGAGAAATCGACCATGCCGAACATGGTTTTAGCTACCGCCGTGGAGATGTAGGTCATGCCCACCAGCCCTACAAAGTTGAACACCGCCGCAAGGGCAATAGCTGTGTTCGGCTTCAAACAGCGGGTGGAAACCGCCGTGGCAATGGCGTTCGGCGCGTCGGTGGCACCGGAGACTACAGTAACGCCTATGACGAGAACCATGATGAGGTAGAGGACGGGGTAAGCGGCGGCTTGCTCGAGGAATGCCGCGAAAGTGAGAGTCATGAGCTTCCTTATTCGTTCGTCATGGATAGCAACTTAGTTCACCCTATCGTTTCCATGCACCTTGTTCTCCCTACTCATCGGCGAAAATCGCTAGACGTTCTTGAGAATGACGGTGTTCATGACATCGGCCACATGCTCGCAGGCGTCGGTGCATTTCTCCAAGCGCTCGAACATGTGCGACCACACATGCACATGCAGCGGACTCTCGCTCTCCTGCACGTGCAGATGCCGCATCGACTCGCGGAACAGCGCGTCTGCCTCCTCCTCGCAGTCGTTCACCTCCACCACATAGCGCTTGAACTCCTTCGACTTTTTGAAGTTCTGGAAATCGTCCATGGCAGCGTTCAGCGACTCACAGCTCTTCGCAATGATGCGCGCGAAGGGAAGCACGCCTTCGTGCACCGTTTCTATGCCGTACATGTAAAAGCGCTGGAACACGTCGTCGATGGTATCCAAGATATCGTCGAACGACGAGGCCAGCGCTAGAATGTCTTCGCGATCGAAAGGCGTTACGAAATCGCAGGCGACGTTTTGGTAGATGCCGTGGTTGATCTTGTCGCCCCGATTCTCTATGTCGTGGGCGTGCGCCATGGCCTGCTCGAAGCGATCGGCGCTAGGAAAGTGCTCGACCGTTTCGATGAGCAGGTGCGATTCTTCCACCGCCAATGCCGCTAGCTCAGCGTATGCGGCGAAATAATCGAACTTCTTCTTTTTCTTGGCCATCGCGCCCTCCCGAATGCCCTTCATTTAAAACGCATCGAAGCAAACGACCACGATTTTAGCGCATTCCTGGCAAGTTTATGTCCGCAAAGGCCGCATAAGTCCACGAACTGCATATTTAACGCAGTTGGTTCTTGACGTCGCCAACACCGCTGGCCTCGCTGATTCTTGGCGTCACCGGTTCCGCTAGCCCCGCCGATTCTTGGCGTCGCCAGCACCGCTGACACCGCCGGTTCCGCTGGCGCCGCCGGTTTGCAATCGGAAATGCGGAGCGCGACGAACTACAAGCGCCGCAAAAGGCAGGGCCGCAGCGAACGCCGCGACCCTGTTGGCTCTCCTCTATTAGGAGGCGTCCAATTTCCCGCTCTTCTCTAATTCCCCGCCGCCCGCGCTTCGTGATACGCCTCCACCAGCTTCTTCGTCACATCGTGCGGAGCCTCCTCGTAGCCTTCGATCTCAATGGCATAGGATCCGCTGCCGCGCGTGATGGAGCGCAGATCTTTCGTGTAGGAGACCACCTCGGCGTAAGGGACGCGCACGATGATGACCGTCTCGCCCGCGTCGTTGGAATCGGTGCCCACGATGCGCCCGCGACGCGTGGATATATCGCCCATCACGGCGCCGGCGTATTCTTCGCCCACCACGATGCTCATGTTCGCCATGGGCTCGAGCAGCACAGGATCGGCCTTCTCGCATGCGGCGCGGAAGCCGATGCGCGCAGCGGTCTTGAACGCCATCTCGTTGGAATCGACCGCATGGTAGCTGCCGTCGTACACCGCCACCTTGATATCGACCATAGGGTAGCCTGCCAGAAAGCCTTCGGCCATGGC
>JAEYEL010000127.1 GCA_023403475.1 Actinomycetes bacterium | reverse complement strand
GCCTGCCCGTCGGACGCAAGCTGTTCCGCCGGCACCTGGGACACGCCCTCGCTGAAAGCATTCCCGCTGAAGAAGAGGTTCTCTGCTTGGGGGCTTTCCGCTTCGCTCGGAGCGTCCGCACCCGATTCACCCGAATCAGTTTGCTCTACAGCGTAAGCCGACATGGAAACGCCGAAAACAAGCATCAGGGCGAGAAACGATGTCAAAGCTCTTCCCGCAAGACTGTTTTTCTTGGTAAATCACTCGTGCAGCTTCGCGCCCACCCGTATCACCAAGCCCTTCAACATAAGCACTTGCACGCAGCTTTTCGCCATTTATATGCAACCTTAGCCCACGGGCTGTTCACGGGCTTGTTTTATTTTGCAAACCCACGCAGTCGAACTATTGGTACAATACGGGGAAACGATGTAGGAAACGCACGGGCAAGACCGGGGAAAGGAACCTCATGGAAGCGTACAAGCAGGAGTTCATCGAGTTCATGGTGGAAAGCGACGTGCTGAAGTTCGGCGAGTTCACCTTGAAAAGCGGACGGAAGTCGCCGTTTTTCATGAACGCCGGCGCCTACGTGACCGGCGACGAGCTGCATCGCTTGGGTCTGTACTACGCCCGAGCCATCGAAAGCGCGTTCGGGCTCGATTTCGACGTGGTGTTCGGGCCTGCCTACAAGGGCATTCCGCTTTCCGTCGCGTGCGCCATAGGGCTGTACGAGCTGTATGGCAAGGAAGTGCGCTATTGCGCGAACCGCAAGGAGGCCAAAGACCACGGCGAGGGCGGAAGCCTGCTCGGGCACGTCCTTGCGGACGGCGACCGCGTGGTCATAGTGGAGGACGTGACCACCTCCGGCAAGTCCATCGAGGAGACCTACCCTCTCATCACCGCTGCGGCGAACATCGAAGTGGTGGGTCTCATGGTGTCGCTCAACCGCATGGAGGTGGGCAAAGGCGGCATGAAATGCGCCCTTGACGAGATTGCCGACCTGTACGGATTCCCCACCGCCAGCATCGTGACCATGGAAGACGTGACCGCCTACCTGCACAACCGCGAGGTGCAAGGCCGCGTTGTCATAGGCGACGCCACCCGCGCCGCCATCGACGCCTACTACGAGCGATACGGCGCGAAGTGACGCGCGCCCCTTGCGTGCGCGCCCCTCACCCGTGCGCGACGCTCGCCCGTGCGCGACGCTCGCCCCTGCATGACGTTTGGCCGGGCGCGACGCTTGGCAAGCACCCGCAAGACGGCCAAGCTCCATGCGCGCATCGCCGTGCCCTTGGCCGAGCGTGGCCGAGCGTTTGGTTTCGCAAGCTGATTCTGTGGTCTCCATTATGCTCTTCCCTAAAACGCACCGATGTCGTACAATACGCAGGCGCGGAAATTTCCGCGCGCTTGCGCCAGCGTGGCTCAACGGTAGAGCAACTGATTTGTAATCAGTGGGTTGCGGGTTCGATTCCTGTCGCTGGCTCCACTGAAACCGCAGGTCGGAGGCTGAATCTCCGACCTGCTTTTGTTTTTGAAGGGTGCCGAAGGGCGACAAATACAAAGCAGGCTACCACACAGCCTTCAGTATCATGCCGTAAGCATAAGGCTGATCGTATTGCAGGTAGGAGTACTCGTTGCGGAAACGGTCCTTGGTGACACCCATCTTCACGAGCGTGGCGACCGCGTCGTCCAAGTCGTGCACACGCCCCGATAGCTGGCTGTCTTCAAGGGCAGCCAGTTTGAGCCTGAGCAGCGACTCGAGTTCGCAGATATAGAGATCGATGCGTTCGAATCCGCAGTCTACAAGTTCCCACCTCAAATCCATCGATTCAATAAGGAACTCCGCATCGTCAGCCGCCGCATCGTTGTTGAGCCACCACCTTCCCAAGCCGAGCTGTTCCCCGACGCGTTCTATCGCGCGCATAACCGACTTCGGATAGTCATCGGTGATGGTGTCGATGTCGGCCGTGAGACCATGCTCCCTCACATGGCGCCACGCCAAAGCGAAGCCGTCCACCGCGCGCACCTCGATATGCACATCAAGTAGCGAGTCAAGCCGATGCAGCACTTCGATCAGCTCGGGCACGCTCAGCTCGCGTATCATAGTATCACCCCGTAGCGCTCGAACTCGGGGAAACCGCCCACCGTCGGAAACTCGCTCAACACCAATGGCGGGCTGATACGCGCGGCCGACTCGATGCCGGCCAGGTTTTCGAACTTGGCGCCTATGCCCATAGCCGCAAGCAGAGCCTTGGCCACCGGGTTAAGTTTGCCGACGTCGATGGAGGCGAGCTCAGAGTCGTACCGACCACGCTGATTGTGAGCCATTTTATCGATTACGCGGAACAGGAAGCAGAAGTCCTCGCGGCTCCATCCGGTCGTATCCTGATAGTACACGGGAACGCCGGCCTTCTCGTCGAGGTACCTCCTCACGTCCTTCTCCAAGACAACCCAGTCGGCGTCCACCTTCTGCGCCGGGATGCGCCCTTCGCCGAAGAGCCGGCACGCATAGGCCTTGGAGACGCCGAGAGCCTTCGCCGCCTGACGCGCACTCATAAGCTCCATTCGCTCCCTCCTCCTCTTTTACACCATGGTTTACGATTGTGAACTAAAACGGCATTCATGTCAAAGGGTGAATGTTCGCACTTGCCAAGGGGTACCAAGGGGTACCAAGGGGTACCAAGGGGGCACGCCGGTGCCTAAGGGTGCCGAAAAACACACTTGACACCAAACGCTTGTTCTACTATTATTAGCGAACACATATTCGTTTTGCGAAAGGAAGAGAGCGGTGGACGTTGCGGAGAAGCTGGAGATACTGGCGGATGCGGCCAAGTACGACGTTGCCTGCACGTCTTCGGGCATCGACCGCGCGGCGCAACACGGCAAGATGGGAAACACCCTAGCCGCCGGCATCTGCCACAGCTTCTCGGCAGACGGACGCTGCATCACGCTGCTCAAGGTGCTCATGACCAACGTGTGCGTGTACGACTGCGCCTACTGCGTGAACCGCGCGAGCAACGAGGTTTTGCGCACCGCGTTCAAGCCGCGCGAACTGGCCGATCTCACCATCGCTTTCTATCGGCGCAACTACACCGAGGGGCTGTTCTTGAGTTCGGGCGTCATTCGCTGCCCCGACTACACCACCGAGCTGATGATACAGACGCTTTCCATCTTGCGCTATGAATACGGCTTTCGCGGATATATCCATGCCAAAGCAGTGCCCGGAACCTCGCCGGAGCTTATCAACAAGTTGGGGCATTTGGCCGACCGTATGAGCGTGAACATGGAACTGCCCTCGCAAAGGAGCTTAGCGTTGCTTGCGCCCGACAAAAGCAAGCAGCACATCCTTTCCCCCATGCGCCAGATTTGCGACAACATAGCCGAAGACAAGGACACGCGCGCGCTCATGCGCCGGGAAACCACGTACATGACGCAGGTGGCTCCCAAGAAGAAGGAGCGCGCGTTCGTGCCCGCCGGGCAATCAACTCAGATGATCATAGGAGCCACGCCGGAAAGCGACTTTCAGATTCTCAACCTTTCGGCAGCGCTTTACCGCACGCTCTCGCTCAAACGCGTGTTCTTCAGCGCATATCTTCCCGTAAACACCGACGCGCGGCTGCCCGTAAGCGACGCCGTGCAGCTGAACCGCGAACATCGCCTCTACCAAGCCGACTGGCTTTTGCGCTTCTACAAGTTCGACGTGTCCGAGATAATAGATGAAGCGAACCCGTTTCTCGACCCCGACCTCGACCCGAAGGCTAACTGGGCCTTGAACCACTTGGATTTCTTCCCCGTGGAGGTGAACACGGCACCTGAAGAAGCGCTCATACGCGTGCCCGGCATCGGCGTGCGCGGCGCCAAGCTCATCATGAAGGCGCGGCGCACCGCAACGCTTGGCGAACAGGAGCTGCGGAAGCTGGGCGTCGCCTACAAGCGGGCGCGGTTCTTCATCACGTGCAGCGGGCGTTACGGCGGCAAAGGCGTCGATTTCTCGCGTGACGGCCTGCGCGCGCATTTGGCGGCGCCCATAGAAGGCGGCAGTCACGGCCGTCGTTCGAGCAAAGTATCTCCCAATCAGCCGAGCCTCTTCGACAATGTGGAAACCCCTGAAAAAGCGCGCATAGGCGGCATCGGAAGCGGGCAAGCGCCGGGTGGCGGAAACAAACAAGTGTTGGACAGTGGAAACGGGCGAGCGCCGGGTGGCGGAAACAAAGAAGAGCGAGCTTTGGGATACGGCAGCGAGAAGGGCGCACCGAAAAACAAAGGCATAGACGGGGCTTTCGGCTGGCAACATGAACTTGAGGCGGTATGCGCATGACGAACATGAGACAAAATGTTTCACGTGAAACATTTTCCGAAGGGCCTGCAGGTCGCACAAGGTGCGCAGACGAGAAAGCCGGCGGGACGAAGGAACCGGCGGGTCGCGCGGCGGGCGCAGACGAGAAAGCCGGCGATGCACAAGGGGCGGCGGCGAGAAACGCGATGTCGGCTTCGGTGGACGGACCGTTTTTGGAAGTGGCCTACACCTACGACGGAACGCTCGAAGGGCTGCTTTCGGCGGTGTTCGCAGCGTATGCGCACCGCGAAATCCCGACCGACATAGCGCCCGCTACGGCCTTGCAGCCGCGCCTTGGGCAGCGGGTAGCGGAAGTGCCCACCTGCACAGAACACGCCCTGCGCGTGCAGCAAGGCATTTGCCGCACCTGCGGTGCAGCAGCGTTCGATACCGTGAAGACCGCATCGCTTTCCGATGACCCGCAGACGGGAACCATCGTCTATCGGTTCATTCGCCACGCCATGACGACCTGTGCGCCACGCGGCGCAGGCGGCAGAAAGGATGCACGCCTCGCGAAGGGCGCAGAAAGCAGACGGCGCACACGGGCTGCCCGCAATGTGCTTTCCGACATCACGCATCCGGCGGTGGAGCCGTTCGTTCGCCTTGCGCGCGCCGTAGGCAACGAAAGGCACCGCATGATGCAGTTTCTGCGCTTCGAGCATTTGGAGGGCAACGTGTGGTTCGCCCGCTGCGCCCCGAAGGCGAACGTGGTTCCCCTGCTCATGGACTGGTTCGCCGGACGATTCAACACTCAGCCGTTCATCATCTACGACGAAGCCCACCGCATCGCCGGCGTGTACGCAGGCGATGACTGGCACCTCGTGAAAACCGATGCGTTGAACCTGCCCGACCGCGCCGCCGACGAGCGCACGATGCAGCAGGCATGGAAGCGCTTCTACAAAACCGTCGCCGTGGAAAGCCGCTACAACCCCGAACTCCGCCGCCAGTTCATGCCGAAGCGCCTTTGGGAAAACATCACCGAAATGCAGGAAGAACTGCCCGACGGGAACCCGGAAAGTAACGGCACCGGCACCAACGCCCGAACCCTCAAGGAAAACGGGCGGCTTTCTCTGCAGTCGCTCCCCTGCTAGATCGCATGCGGGTCTTTGCCGATAACAGCGCCGACCGGACAAGCATGGTAGCAGGTTCCTCATTCATCGCAGCGCTCGCCCAAAATGGAATACTGCTTGCACGCAACAATGGATCGGGCGTACTCGTGCATCAGATCGATGCCGAACATTTCGGTGCAGTCTTCGGAAACGTTCGAGACACTGTTGGCGTCGATGACGAACGCACCGCGCTCGCACTCTATCACGTCGAAGCTTCCGTATCGTATGGCGAGCAGAGCCGCCGCATGCTCTACCATGGCAACGACCGCCGAAGGACAGTCAGGGTACATCTCGTAGGTCGATCCGAAGTGGTAGGAGGACAACCCGTTTTCCGCAACCGAACGCTTGACGGCGAACAACAGCTCACCGTCCACCAGTTCGAGCCGCGTGAGAAATCCGCTTTTCGGCCGCAGGTACTCCTCCACAATAAAATCCATTTCGGAAACCTTTTCCGAACTCAAAGAGCCTCCCTTGTCAAGCGACCGGGGAAAGACCGCGAAGCACTCCCCTTCCGCAGCGGCCGCGCACGCGAGCGTCGCCAAGAAAGCATATGCTTCGTTCTTGTCGTGCACGATGGCGGTGCAGGTGCTTCGCCCTCCGCAGTTAGGCTTGACGATGCAGGGGTATTCCCATTCGCTCGCAAGCTCGGCAAGTTTCTGCGGCGCACCGCACGCGAACACACGCGGAACGAGAACGCCTCCTTGGGCCATTGCCCAAGCCGCACGGCGCTTGTCGATCTCGAAAAAATGCGCACGTGGCGCGTTGATCATTCGAATGTCCGTGCCGCGAAGGGCTTCTACCAGCTTCTCCATGTTCGCATGGGCCTTTGCGTGATTGCGGAAAGGTGCGCTTGCGAAAACGCGGCTCACCAGAAGGTCGCACTGCAGCGCTCGCTCAATGCAGTCCTCGGCGACCATGTTAACCAGCACCACGCCGCCTTTCGCAACCGCTCCCGCACCGTCGTCGCTTGCCGCCGCAAAGCTTTTCTGGGCGCGTTCGGCGCCGCCCTCGTCGCATTCCGCAAGCGCGGCTTCCAGTTCGCAGGCCAACTTGAAATCGGACCATTCACCTGATTCGTACAGAACCCCTACCATCTCGCGACCTCCCTCCAGCTTTTTTACACGTGTGTCGCCGCCATACGCCGCCATACGCCGCCGTCACCTTGGCCGCCGTCTAAAAAGTTCGCCGCCGCGCTGCCCTACATCTTCCATTCCAGAAGCTTGCTGAGGAAACGGACGAGCTCCGGCGTTTCCGGGCTTCCGAACACGCGCTCGGCAGACCCGCTTTCAAGGATGCGGCCGCCACAGAGAAACGCTACTTTGTCGCAGGCATGGCGGGCAAAGCCCATCTCGTGCGTGGCGATGACGAAACGCGTGCCCTCGTCTTTGAGGTCGCGCACCATGTCGAGGACCTCGGTGGTGTATTCGGGATCAAGGGCGCTGGTGGGCTCGTCCAACAACAGCAGCTTAGGCTTGGCCGCCAAAGCGCGGGCGATGGCAACGCGCTGTTTTTGCCCGCCGGAAAGCTGTGCCGGACGCTTCTCCTCCTGCCCTTCCAAGCCGAAGCGCCCGAGCAGAGCCGTGGCATGCTCGTTCGCCTCCTCGCGGGAGGCGCCGTGCACCACCTGCAACGGCAAGGCCACGTTCTCGCGTGCGCTCAAGTGATGGAACAGGCCGCCGTCTTGGAATACGAAACCCAGCTGCCTGCGGTATTCCAGAAGCGGACGCTCGGAGAACGAAACGCGTGCGCCGTCCACTTCCAAAAGCCCGGCATCGGGCGCGAGCAGTCCGCCCAGAATACGCAGAAGCGTCGATTTTCCACAGCCTGAAGGCCCGATGACGGCAAGCGTGGCAACATCGTCATCGAACGACACGTCGTGCAGCACTTCCACGCCGCCAAAGCTCTTGCACAGCCCCTCCATTCTAATGCGCATAGTCGAACCTTTTCTCAAACCGACGGCTCACGAACATAATGGGTAGGGTCAGGCACAAATACAGCGCGCCTAAAAGAAGAAAGCACCCGAAGAAGTTGTAGTTCGTGGCGCTTATCTCACGCATGGCCTGCGTCAGTTCGATGACGGCGATGACCGAGAGCAGCGAGGAGTCCTTGATAATGGTGGCCACCTGACCCGTCAGAGCGGGCAGCGTGCGCGCCACCAGCTGGGGCATCACCACATAACGCACGGTCTGTGCGCGTGTGAACCCCACGGCACGAGCCGCCTCCAGCTGCCCGGCGTCTATGGAGATAAGACTTCCCCGCACGATTTCGGCAATGTAGGCGCCTGAAAACGCAGACAAAATGAGCACGCCCGCCACCACGCGGTTGTCCACGCCCCACGCCGTGCCGATGATGTAGTAGAACAAATAGATTTGCGCTATGAGCGGAGTGCCGCGGATTATCTTTACGTAGAAGTCGCACAGGTAGCGTATCGGAAGCACCGACGAGGTCTGTCCCACCGCAACCGGAATGCCAATGACCAGGCTCGCCGCCAAGCTGGCGACGGAAAGCTCGAGCGTGAGGACAAACCCGCCCGCGATGCGCTGCCTGTACTGCGCAACGAAGTCGAAGTTGAGCGTGATGCCCGCCACGGCAAGCGATGCCCACATGACCGCAAGCACCGCAAGGCACACGAGCAGATAGTTGCACGTCGCCTTCCCAAGCGCAACCGACGTGCCTTTCGGCTGAGTGAACAGCCGCGAGAGCATCTTTTCGCCAAAAGTCGAAGAGCCGCTTGCGGCCGAAGCCGCAGGACCGCTTGCGGCCGACGGGCCGTCAGACACTGCATGTTCGCCGGATGCCGCACTCACCGAATGAACCTTCCCTGCCAAACGGCGCATCTCGCAGTTCGCACCTTACTCGAAATCGAAGAACCACTTGAAGCCATATTCATCGAACGCTTCCTTTTCCTGGGACAGATATTTCTCGGTCAAGCGGTCGAACTCGCCGTTTTCCTTCGACCGCGCTATGAACTCGTTCAGCTGGCCTAAAAGCTCGTCGTTGCCCTTCGCGACCGCAATGCCCCATGATTCGGCGTCTTGGAACGGAATGTAGACGGCATGGGTGGTCTCAGGGTTGGCCGCATGGTTGCGATAGATGGTCAGCTGGTCGTACAAAAAGCCGTCGGCTTTGCCCTGCACCACTTCCGTCACGCAGGCGCTCTCGTCGGCCAAACGCACGATTTCCGCGTTGGTCAGGTTCTTCGTGGCATACACGTCACCTGTCGATCCGGTTTTCACAGCCACCTTCTTGCCAGCTTGGTTCAGGTCGTCGATGGAAGCCACGCCCGAACCCGCATTCGCCAGAATAGCCAACTGGGCCATGGCGTACGGCTCGCTGAAGTCGACCGACTGCTTGCGCTCCTCGGTGATGGTCATGGAGCTGATGACGCAATCGGCTTTGCCGGTCTGCAGCGAAGGGATAAGCCCGTCCCACGCCGTGTTCTCTATCTGCACGTCGTAGCCGTAGGCCTCCCCGAAATCGCGCATGAAATCGACGGAAAGCCCGCTGGGGTTGCCTGCGTCGTCCTTCGTCTCGAAGGGTGGGTATGCCAACTCGATAGCCACGCGCAGCGTCTTTTTCTCCCCCGAAGCGGCATCGAGCGCCCCTTGGCCGCCCTGCCCCGCACCCGACGACGAGCAGCTTGCAAGCGCGCCGAGCGCCAGCACCGCAACGCATGCAAAAGCAAAAGCACCGAGCAACCTGCGCCGGCAATGTGCCCGCGCGCTGCTAACTCGCGCGCCGTCTGCCAACAGGTTCCCGCTGCCGCCTTCTTTCCGGTTACCTTGCGTCCGCCGTCTTTGCGTCTGCATTTCGTTTTCCATGGCGCTTTCCCATCCTCTTCATCGTCGGTGGCGAAACCCATCTAGTCGATATATGAGAGTAATTTTATCACAAACCCGTAAGGTCGAACGGGGGAATGAAGCTTTCTTCGGCAGCGCCGCCTTCCTGCCAAAAGTAGTCCTGCACGCCTAGACCGTCGGCGTAGTCGAGCAGCTCTTCGTAGTCTTCGCGCGTCACGCGCTGCGCCAGCTCAGGGTACCGCGCAAGCACGCCATGCGCCCACGCGGCAACATCGTCGGTCGCGCTACGGGCGGCAGCCGCAAGCACGGGCGTATACTGGTTCATAAGCGAGAGCAGCACACGTTCGCCATAACGCTCATGCACAAGGCGCACCACGGCTTTCGAATCATCCAGGCATCCGGGCAGCATGAGGTGGCGTACGATGACCCCGCACGTCATGCGCGGCGCACCGCCCACCGCATCGAAGCGCGGCTCGCCCACCGTCTCCACCATGGCATCGAGCGCCGCAAGCGCCACTTCGAAGTAGTCGGGCGCTTGCGAGTAGCGACGGGCTAAACGGGAATCGGCATACTTGAAGTCGGTCAGATAAACATCGACCGTGCCTGCGTTCTCGCGCACGGCCCGCACCGTTTCATAACCGCCCGTGTTCCATACCACGGGAAGCGAAAACCCCCGCTCACGAGCGAGCGCGACGGAAGCGCGCACCTGCGGCGCGTAATGCGTCGGCGTGACGAAGTTCACGTTGAGCGCCCCTTGAGCCGCCAGCTCGAGGCATATTCCGGCAAGCCGTTCCACAGAAACCGCCCGCCCTGCTCGCCCCTGCGCGATAACCGCATTCTGGCAGTAGACGCAGCGCAGCGGGCAGTTCGCGAAAAACACCGTACCGCTTCCCGCATTCCCGCTGATAGGCGGCTCTTCCCACGCGTGCAGGGCGGCGCGAGCCACCACGAGCGAATCGTCCGCGCCGCATACCCCCCGCTCCCCTGCCGCCCGGTTGGCGCCGCACGCCCGCGGACACAGCACACACGATATAGGAAGATGGTTCAACGAAGCCCCTTAATCGTAGGTTGCAAGCAAGTCGGCGAAGAACGCCCTCGCGCCCCGCAGCACTTTTGCGTCTCGCAGCGCTTTTGCGTCTCGCAGCATGCAAGCCGCCCAAAAGAACGGCGGAACCCTAGTCTCAAAATGAAACCCTAGTTCGCAGAATAGTCGAAACCGCGGTAATCCATGTGGTCGCAGCCGCAATCTTCGCCGCAGCCGCAGTCGTCTTCCTCGCTTGCGAAGGCATGCTCGGCGCGAGTCCAGTCAAGGCCGTTTTCGGCGCAGAGCTTCTCGTCGCCGTACACAAGGGAAAGCGCCGAGGGCGCCTTGTCGGACCCGCCAACAACGGCCAAAAGTTCCAGCAGGTGCATAGCGGCTTCCGCCTGCGGAAGAATGAGGTCGGCATCATCGGCGGCCGTAAGCGCGGCGGAAAGCTCGGCCATGAACATCTCGACGGTGAACGTGCCGTCGAAGGAGCCGGCGTTGATGGCGGCAAGCACGCGATCGGCCTGCGTGCACGTGGCACCGACGCGCTCCATCGACGATCCCGGCTCCACAATGGATTCCCATGCCGCCCTATACAGCGCATCGGCCTCGATGGCGGCCACCACCTGAGCCGCCGTCTGGAGCGAATAGGCCGCGCGCGCCAACTGGGCAGAACCCGAACCGCCCGTTTTATGCACATCGCGCACGAGCGCGGAAAGAAGCTTCTCCGCTCGGGCGATATCGTCGTTTTGCCCAGCGACAAAGCACCGCAGGTTATCCCGCTGCGAAAACGCCCGGGGAAGCGTTATGTCGTCGACGAGCAGCGGGGCTTCCACAAATGCCAAATCACTTACCACCGCAACGGCGTTCAGCTCGCGCGCGAAGCCGGGAGTCGACGCGCTCAGATCGATGAGCACCGTTTCCGGCCTAGCGGCCTGCACGAAACCGTCCTCGTCGAAGTAAGCGTCTTCGAGCGCCGTTTGCGACGTGCAGAACGTGAGCACCGTATCGGCCTCGGCGACATGATCCACGCGCTTTGCGCCCGCTTGGGCAAGTCGGGGGGAAACGGCCTCGTGAAACCCTTCATGACCGGCATACACATACTTCATCGCTATTCCCCCTTCTTCACCTTGCGAGCAATGCGGTCGGCTACCGTCAGGTCTTCTCTGCGATCGTCGCCCCAAAACACTATTGCCAGCATATCGGGCCCCACATGGCTGCCAATGACCGGGCCGATGCTGCTTTCCAGAAACAAAACGCCCTCGTCAACCTTGGCAAGCGCCTCTTTGAGCCTGTCAGCATCCTTCGGGCAGTCGGCATTTGCAATGACCACGCAGTTATCCGACCCCTCTTTCGCCACATGCTTTCGGTAATACTCCGCGAGCTGCTTTATGCCCTTTTTGCGTCCGCGGGCAACGCCGGCAAACGTAAGCTTACCATCGGTCGTAATGCCGAGCATCGGCTTCACATCGAGCTTCGCGCCGGCATAGGCCACCGAACCGGGAATGCGGCCGCCTCGGCACAGCGAATCCAGATCATCGACCATGAACTGGGAATACACGAAGTAGCGGGCTTCCTGCACCCACGCTGCCAGCTCGCGTGCCGAAAGCCCTTTGTCACGCTGGCGAATGGCCTCGTACACCAAAAGACCCTCGGCAATGGACGCCTGCAAGGTGTCCACCACGTACAGCTCGGCTTCTGGGTGCTCGGCCAGCAGCTGATCGCGCACGAGCGTCGCCGTGTTGAAGCTGCCCGAAAGTCCGCTCGTGAAGCTTAAGTACACGGTCGGGACGCCGCTTTCGATAGCGCGCGTGAAAGCCTCGTGGAATGCGGTGACGGCGATCTGCGCCGTAGAGGGCTTTTCCCCGTTGCGCATTGCCTCGTAAAAATCATGGGCAGACGAGGTGACGTACAGATCGTCCAAACGCTCGCCGTCGCTCGTAAGATAGGGGAATTCCAAAAGCTCGACTTCGGCCCTGTCCACCACCTCACGCGGCAGATCGCAGCACGAGTCGATAATGAGGTTGCACTTCCGCATTCGCGTCCTTCCCTTATATCACACAGGTGCGTGCACGCACCGGTTCGGTCAGCTTATCGGTAACGGCATGCATGCACTCGTAGGCGATGCCCACCGCAGGCCCTACGTGCAGACCGATGACGGGGCTTACCGGAAGCACGTCCACCGATCTTCCCAAATAGGGCTCCACTGTATCGTGCGCCCATGCCACCGCCGGGGTTTTGTCTCCAATATAGTGCACCACGGCCCGCTTGAGCCCGTGTTCCCGCACATCGGCCTCGAATGCTCGAAAAATCTTGTCGAGCGCCTTTTTACGAGTGCGCACCTTCGCGAACGTCGTGGCGCAACCGTCGCGCACCGTGAGCACGGGAGCAAGCTGAATGAGGTTTCCCACCAGCGCGGCCGCGCCCCCTATGCGCCCCCCCTTCTGCAAAAACGTAAGCGTTTCGGGCGTGAACAGAAAGCGCGAGGCCTTGATGCCGGAAAGAGCCGCATGCACGCAGGCCTTCATGTTCTTGCCCTCGTTGCGCGCCTGCGCCGCATCGAGGACGGGGTTCGCCTCGTCGTATCCGCACGAAGCGGAATCGATGAGCGTGCAGGAAAACCCCAAGTTGCGCGACTTCACCGCCCGCGCCGCACGCACGGCGCCGTCATAGGTTCCCGAAAGCCCCGTTGAGATAAAGATTCCCAGTACCTCGTCGCCTTCGCGTGCGGCGTCTTCGAAGAGTAGCTCGAAAGCGTGCTGGGAAGGCTGGCTCGACGTGGGAATGTTGTCCACCATGTCGTATATGTCGGCATAGAACGCATCGAGGTCCATGGTTGCGTCGATATATTCCGTGCCATCCCTGTTCACGTAGAGAGAGATCACCTCGATGCCGGCCTTATGCGCCACATCGGCGGGAATCGAGGCAACCGAATCGGTGATTATCCTTATCATGTCATCCTTTCCATCGTGTCCGCCTGCGCTATATACCTTGCATACATCATCCCACAACCGTCTTTTGCATCGATGCTCTTCGAGGCAGAAGCTAGAAAATCGTAACAAAGCGCGCTTACGCCAACCCTCGCAGACGCACCACCAGATCGCGCCTGTGCTCGGAAAGCCCGCGTTCAAGGCCCACTGGGTAGGAATGCGGGTTCAGCATGCGCTTCTGGCTTTCGTCAAGCGCCCCCAAACCCGCGCGTGCCCTCTCGCGCGCAGCCAGCGCGTCGCGTCCGGAAGCGCCGAGCACCACCTTGCCCTCGCGAGCCAACGGATGCAGCAAGGTTTCGAAGCGCTTCCCCGCAAGGCGTTTCTGGCGCAAATCATCGCAAGGGTCCACGATGACCTCGCCTTCACGCACGCCCGCGTTCACGTCGAACACCATATCGCCCGCAATGCGACCGTCGGCATGGTAGTAGCGACGCACGTCGAGCACGCCCGGCACCGTGAGCTTCGCGGCCGATTCGGAAATTTTCAGGCAGTCGTGCCATTGCGCCGCGCCCGCTGCGCGCGTGGCGGAAAGCTTGTACACGCCGCCAAGCGTAGGCTGGTCGTATGCGCAGGCCAACTTCGTGCCCACCCCCCACGACATCACCTGGGCACCTTCGTCGCGAATCGACTGGATGGTATGTTCGTCCAAATCGTTCGAGAGCACGATGCCGCAATCAGCAAGCCCCGCCTCGTCGAGCATGCGCCGCGCCATCTTCGCCAACCAGGCCAAATCACCCGAATCGATGCGGATGCCGGCCAAGCGCTCGCCGCGCTCGCGCATTTCCAAACCCACCGTTATGGCGTTGCGCACGCCTTGCTCCACATCGTACGTATCGACCAGAAGCACGCAGTTCTTCGGCATGATGCGGGCGTATTCGCGAAAAGCGGTCAGCTCGTCGGGAAACGACATGACCCACGAATGCGCATGCGTTCCCGAAACGGGCAGGTTGTACAGCTTGCCTGCCAGCACGTTTGAGGTCGAAGCGCAACCGCCCACCACCGCAGCGCGGCTCGCCCACACGCCGCCGCCCGCGCCTTGTGCGCGCCGCAGCCCGAACTCCGCCACGGGAGCGCCTGCCGCCAAGCACACGCGAGCTGCCTTGGTGGCTATAAGCGTTTGGAAATTCACGCAGTTGAGCAGAGCCGTTTCCAGCAGCTGGCACTGCATGATGGGACCTGTCACCCGAACCAAAGGCTCATGGGGAAACACGACGGTTCCCTCGACCACCGCATCGATGTTGCACGTCAGCCTGAAATCGTTCGCCAAGTAATCCAGAAAGTCCTCTTCGAACAGCGAGCCGCCGCCAGGCGCAGGCAAAGAGGCCAAGTAGGCGCAATCATCTTCGGAAAAAGCGAATCCGTCCACCATTTCGGCAAGCTGCGCCATGCCGCAGGCAACCGCGTACCCCCCCTTGAAAGGGTAGTCGCGGAAGTACATATGGAAGCACGCCTCGTCATCGGCCTTGCCCGCCTCCCAGTATCCTTGCGCCATGGTGATCTGGTACAAGTCGGTAAGCAGCTCGTATCCTGCGCCGCAAAGGTTCATCGCACCCCTCCCGTATCCCCGCCGCGCCGCTTGCGCGCGGCGTCTTCTCCCTGCGCAGCCGTGCTCGAACCGGAACTCACCGGCACAGACGCGCTCGAACCCGAATTCGCCGTAGGCGCAGACGCGCCCTGGGCCTTATGGCTGCGCCGCTTCGTGCGCCTATGCTCGGTCGGTGCGGCCGAGGCGGCCGCACCGACCGCACCGGTTGCACTGCCCGCACCGGCCGCACTGCCCGACGGCGCAAAAGATGCGCCTTGCCTTGGCGCAGACGACGCATGAGCCCCGTCGGCGTTTCGAAAAGGCTGATTCTGCCTCAGGCCAGACGACCTATGGCCGGGGCGCGGCCCTTGCTTGGTCGCTTCCCGACCGCGATCTGCGTTCTGCGCGCCGCCTGCACCGCGAGAAGCCTGCGCCGCACCGCGAGCTGCGTTTTGCGAGCTTGCCGCGCCTCGGGAAGCCTGTGCGCCGCCCGCGCCTCGGGAAGCGGTCTGTGCATGAGGATTCTTCGCCTTGCCCTTCTTGACGCCCTGCTTCTTCCTAGTCGCCCCTTGCCCTTGCCCCTGCTGCTTCTGCCTGCCGGACTGAGCCGAAGCGGCATCCTGAGCCTCTTCGGAAGCGCCCAACTTGGTCGAGCGTCGGCGACGCGGCTTACGCGAAGACCCGCTTTTCGCCGCAGCGCGGGAAGTCTTTCCGGAAGCGCCGCCTGCGCGCGAGCCTGCGGCTTCCCCACACTTGCCTTTGCCGCCGCCTGTGTGGCGCACGCTTCCCGCCCGCGCCAGCTTGTCGCCCTGCGTGAAAAGCGACGTGGAGAACGCCTGCGCTCCCGTCATGGGCATGACGGCCTGGGCTTTCGCCTGCTCCCAAGCCTCTTCTCCCACGTAGTTCGGACGTTGTGCGTCGCCGTGCTTCTCTATGCTTTCAAGCGGCACCTTCACGGCCTTCTCGCCCTCCACCTTGAGCGACACTATTTCACGGGGCACGTCGAGTTCGACCACCTTGGCAGGGCCGTCGGGTGTCTGAACGGTGCCGTTTTGCTTGGGCGCGCGGCTTTTGAAGTCTTTGTACGCCTCGAACTCGTAGCGCAAGCAGCACATGAGTCGCCCGCATACGCCCGAAATTTTCTGAGGGTTAAGGGAGAGGTCCTGCTCTTTGGCCATGCGAATGGAAACGGGGCAGAACCCTCCGCCAAGACGCCTGCAGCAAAGCTCCTGCCCGCAATGGCCGTATCCGCCCACCAAACGCGCCTCGTCGCGCACGCCTATCTGGCGCATGTCGATGCGCACGTGAAGCTTAGCCGCAAGCTTGCGCACCAAATCGCGGAAATCGACGCGCTCTTCCGATTCGAAGAAAAACACCGCCTTGTCGCCCTCCAGCAGGTACTCGACCGCAATAGGGCGCATGTTCTCTTCACCTATCTCGGCGACCATCTCCTTGAACACGGGAAGAGCCTCGGCGCTTTTGCGCTCCATTTCCCGCGCCTTTTCCTCGTCTTTCTCGGTGGCGATGCGCTTTACGGGCTTGAGCGCGCATTTCAGCTTCTTGATCTCGTCCTGTTCCACCTCGAACACGTCTCCCGCCATGTGCCCGAACTCGACCCCTCGCGCAGTGAGCACCACAACGGAATCGCCCTTCTTCACATCAAGCCTGCCTGGGTCGAACCACAGCGTCCGAGGGTTGTATTGCAAATTGATCGGAGCTACCCGAACCATGTTGGAACCTCTCTATCTCGCACCGAGCCGAGCGCTCGCCAAAGCGAGGCCGCTCCGCTCGAACAACGTCTCCTTCACCTCGAACAAAAGCGCATCGAGGCATGTTTCAGGGGACACATTATACGCTATAGCCTCGTCGCAACGGCGCACGGCGGCAAGAGCCGCAGCAACCCGCGCCTCATCGGTATGCGCCGCCGCTTCTTCCACGGCGGCACGCGCGTCCACGTTGATGACCAGCTCCGGAGCGCCTGCGCCCACCGCGAGCACGTCGCGCAGCCATGATCGAACGATGGCGGTAAGCTGTCGCAACGACTCGAATCCCTTCGCCGTGAGCGCGCGTTTGTTACGCGCCTCTATCTGCCGAATGGCCGACTTCGCCAGAAAATCGGCGTTCTCGGCAAGCTCTTGCTCCTGCTCGGCACGCGCCGCGTCGAGCGGGGCTTTCGCCGCCACAGCCAGATCGGCCGCCTGACCCACCAAGTCCCAGTCGTCGGAAAGCCGAAGCGACGCCATGACGGAAAGCACGCGCGAGCGGAACGCCATGCGCTCGTTCGACTTCAAAAAGTCGGCAGCGCGCGTGATCGAGCCGTCGCACGCCTCTATGGCTATACGCGCGCGCTCAAGCGACGCACCCGTGTTCTGCACCAGAATGCCCGCCGCCTCTGTTGCCGGAATGTGCCGGAACGGCACCACCTGGCACCGTGACACGATGGTGGGAAGCACGCTTTCGCACGTGCGACCCAAAAGGACGAGCAGCACATCGGCAGGAGGCTCTTCGAGCGTTTTGAGGAACGCGTTCGCCGCCGCGGTGCCTAGAAGGTCTGCGCGATCGAGTATATAGACCTTCTTCTGCGCCTGAATGGGCGCAAGCGACGTATCGGCCACGATGTCGCGCACCTGATCGACAAGGTATCCGTTCGCCCCCTCAGGGGCGAAATAGCGCACGTCGGGATGCTTTTTGCGCATCACGCGGCTGCATGCGTCGCACGCGCCGCACTGCCCCCCGCGCGGGCCGGCAGGCCCTTTCGGGCATAAAACGGCCTGCGCAAGCGCATAGGCCGCAAGCGTCTTGTTCGACCCCGCAGGGCCTGTGAACAGGTAGGCGTGGCTCACGCGCCCCTGCCTCACCGAAGCGCGCAAAAACTCGCGCACCTGCGGCTGACCCAAAATGTTCTCGAACGAATCCGTCACGACATCCGCCTAGCTTTCCACTCTGCGCGGCGCGTCGAGCGGCGCGAAGAACGCCTCGTTACACACGTTTGCGTCGGACATCCACGGGAACAAGTCGGCCAGCTGGTGAAACACCATGGCGGCTGTGACGGACTTGCGCTCGTCGGAAACGACGGTGCGAATGCGCTGCCGGTCTTCGGCCGCCAACCTGAGAAACGCCTCGTTCACGCGCGCGTGGAAATCTAGTCCCGCCCGTTCGAGCCTATCGGCGCCGTCGCGGTGCGTCGCGCGGTAAAGGCTCGTCTGAACCGACCCGTTGCTCGCAAGCAGCACCGTGCGGTCGGGAACAAGACCGCCCGTGGAAAACGCGTTCGCCTGCTTCACGAAATCGAGCGGGAGACCCCGCCCGTACACTTGATAGGCTATGGTGGAATCGTAGAACCTGTCGCACAGAACCACCGCGCCTCGTTCAAGCGCCGGACGTATGACCTGCGCGACTATTTGCGCCCGCGCCGCTTCGTAGATGAGCAGCTCGGCTTCGGGCGCCATTTCGGCATGCGCGGGGTCGAGCACCACGGCGCGCAGCGCCTCGCCGATGGCCGTGCCGCCCGGCTCGCGCAGGCACACGACCTCGCTTCCGTGCTCGGTAAGCGCGGCCGCCAAAAATCGGATGTGCGTGGTTTTGCCGGCGCCTTCGCCGCCTTCGAACGTTATGAAAACACCGCGGCGGCACATGCCGCCGTCCGCGTCGCTTCCGCCCGTATATCCAACCTGTCGAACCACCGTACAACCAAAACCTTTCCTTCTCGCGCACGGCAAGGGCGCACTCGAAGTGGGCAGCGTTCGTATCCAAGCATCCAAGCAGCCGACCCTGCGGCACCCGCCGCGATCTTGCTGTCGCCGTGCGCCCTTACCTGTCGTACACGCACGCACCGTTCACGTCGATGCCGACGAACACGGGGAAATCGCGCACCACGATGAGCCTTAGAGCCTCCGTTCCCAAATCATCATAACTGATGGTCTGCGAACTTTCCACGCACTTCGCAAGAAACGCAGCCGCGCCGCCCACCGCCGCAAAGTACACCGACCCTGTGTCCACGCATGCCGCCGCCACCTCGGCGCTGCGACGCCCCTTCCCCACCGTGGCCACGATTCCGGCGCGGTAAAGCTCAGGTGCCGCGAAATCCATGCGCGAAGCGGTGGTAGGCCCCACCGCCCCGAACGGCCGTCCTGCCGCTTCGGGCGTAGGACCTGCGTAGAAGAGGGTCTGCCCCTCTAGGTTGTAGGGAAGCTTTCCCTGCTTGTGCAGCTCTTCGAGCAGCCGCACATGCCCCGCATCGCGCAGCGTGAACAAAGGGCCGGTAAGTGTGCACGCATCCCCCGCTTTGAGCGGTGCCAGCGCCTCGCGCGAAAGAGGAAGCTCCAACCGAACAGAATCGCCCATCACCGCTCCCCTCTCCCCAGAAGCGCAGAACCACCCGTATCGTTTCGAAAACCGAAACCTTCTCCTAAACTGCCCTGGAACTCGGAGGGTCTAGAGACGCTTTTAATCTCCACCGTAGTTCTGCGCATGGCGGAACATCCCATGTTGATAGCCACCGGCAACGCCGCAATGTGACAAGGCGCCGTTTCCACGCGCACGGCAAGCGCCGTGTTCCTGCCGCCCAAGCCGCCCGGCCCAACGCCCGTGGCGTTCACGGCCGCCAGCAGCTCTTCTTCGAACCGCGCCGTTCGCGCATCGGGTGCAGGTTCGCCCACAGGACGCATGAGAGCGCGTTTCGCAAGCCCCGCCACCTTGTCGAACGTGGAACCCACGCCCACGCCCACCACAAGCGGCGGGCAGGCGTTCGCCCCCTTCTCGCGCACGCAGCGCACCACTTCGGCAACGACGCCCGCACGCCCCGCGCCGGGCGCGAGCATGACCACACGGCTCGCGTTGTCGGACCCGCCGCCTTTGAGCATCACGTGCAAGCGCGTCACGCCGGGCTCTTCAACAGGATGCACGTCGCAAAACGCCGGCGTGTTGTCGCCTGTGTTCGCGCGGTCGAAAAGCGCGTCGCGCACCACCGACTTGCGCAGGTGCGCCTCGTCGTATGCGCGCGCCACCGCCGCATTCACGTCGGCGAACACATCGCCGCGCACGCACACGTCAGGCCCTATCTCCAAGCTCACCCACACCGTGCCCGTATCCTGGCAGATAGGCACGTTGTCGCCTTCCGCCACGCAAGCGTTCTCGCACAAAAGATCGAGCACCGCCTGCCCGCGCGGATGCTTCTCGTGGGCGCACGCCTTTTCGATCCCCGCCCGCACATCGGCGGGCAGAACGCACGCCAGCTGCGGAACGGCCTCGTAAACAGCGGCAGCCACCTGCTCTTTCGTCACGAACCTCACTTATGCCGCCTCGGTGGGCTTTACCACGACAAGTTGCATTTTGAAAGGGGTGACGCCGCGCACGGAGTGGGGGGTTCCCGCAGTCATGACGAGCGATTCGCCTGCGGAAAGTTTGTGGGGCGTGCCGTCGAGCACGAATTCGCCCGTGCCCTCGAGCACCGTGACGAGCGCATCGCCCGAAGCAGCATGGCTCGCCATGCCCTCATCGGCGTCGATGGCGAACACCGTCATCTTGCACCCGGGCGTCTGGGAAAGCGTGCGGCTGTTCACCTTGCCCGGCTCAAGTTCGACCAAATCCTTCAGACTGAACGCCTTCCCATGCTCGACGTTTTTGATGAGTTCCATACCTTGACTCCTTTCTTCGTGTTTTCCGCAGCGGCAAATCGGCACCAAACGCACATCGAAAGTGCGCACCCGGCTTTATGGCAACGTTATCTGCAGCAGCTTGAACGCCGCTCCGTCCGCTCCCTCGACAGCATGCTCCACATGCGCGTCCACCTTCAGCACCTCGCCCGCGCCCACGCGAACGCGCACATCGGGCAGCACCACGCACGCAGCGCCCTCGACCACGTAGTACAGCGTATCGCCGAAGTACTTCTCTTCGCTCACGCTCTCGCCGGCAGCGAATGCCAAAAGCGTCATGCTTGCATCCGACCCTCGCGAAAAGGCCATGCTCGACACCTGGCCGGGTCTGTTCTCGATAAGCCCCGCAAGCGGCGCGGCTTTTTCCGTAGGCAGATTTCGAAGAGGCATAGGGGAAATCCTTTCTTCCGGTGGGCGCCCCTGCTTTCCGGTGGGCGCCCCTGTTCCCAACAACTTTACTGCGTTTCTCACCGCATCTCCCAGCGCAAACGCCGCTTCGTTATCGAAAAGTTGCAGACCTCGCCCACCCCGAAGGGCAACCGGATGTGCCTAGCAGGGCATCTTCGCCAAGCCGGCGCGAACGCTTTCGGCACTGGCCTGCAGGGCGGCAAGCTCTTCTTCGTTCAAGTCGAACTCCACCACTTCCTCGACACCTGCGGCGCCAAGGCGGGCGGGCACGTTCATGTAGAGGTCGTCGATGCCGTAGTGCCCGCTTATGTGCGCGCAGACGCTCATGACCTCGTGCGTGTCGCCCAGAATGGCCGCGACCATGCGAGCGATGGACGCGCCGGGCGCGTAATAGGCGCTGCCGGTTTTCAGATATCCCACCACTTCGGCACCGCCCTTCACGCAGCGCTGCACCACTTCCGCCACATCCTCGGCAGAAAGAAGCTCGGTGATGGGCGTGCCGTTTACCGTGGTCAGGCGCGGCCAACACACCATGCCCTCACCGTGTGCGCCCACAGCCCACGCTTCCACGTCGGCGGGCGCACAGCCCAGTTTCTCGCATACGGAAAACGAAAGGCGACTGGAATCGAGCACGCCGCCCATGCCCATAAGGCGAGTCGCCGGAAGACCGCTTTCGCGGTAGGCCAGCGTGGTCATAACGTCGAGCGGGTTGGTGACGCAGATGAACACGGCGTTCGGCGAAGCGGCCTTGGCCTGGCCTATGACCGAGCGCATGATTCCGGCGTTCACGTCGAGCAGATCCTCGCGTGTCATGCCGGGCTTGCGGGCCACGCCCGCCGTTATGACCACAATGTCGGAACCCGTCGTGTCGGCGTAGTCGTTGGTGCCGCTCACGCTCACCGTGAACTTCTCGACGCTGCGCATGTGCATCATATCGAGCGCCTTGCCCTGCGGCAGACCTTCCGCCACGTCGATGAGCACCACATCGGCCAGGTTCTTCGACGCGATGATATGGGCTGCGGTAGCGCCGACGTTTCCGGCGCCCACGATGGTTACCTTGGGCATGGTTCTTTCCTTTCGCTTCGCTTGCAGGTTCTCTTGCACGGGTTTTCCCAATTCACCTCCATTGTAAACGAAAAACGTGTCGAAAACGTTTCTGCGCCAAACACGTTCAAAATGAGCTCGGGAATTCAAGGGTTTCGCGCCGAAAGCGCTGGGATTCCGCGCCGCCCACTGGAAGCACCGTGACGCAAGCCGTCTGCAGCCGAATCTGTTCCCCCTGTATTCTCCCGCCGATCGCCGACTTAGACCGAGCTGCCTGCGGAAACAGCCCTCCACGAAATCTGTTCCCCCTGTATTTTCCCGCCAATGTATACCTTCCGTGAAAAACATCTTGATAAGCATTCGTTAAGTCAGTACAATAGCCATTAACAAACGACGGATGATGACTTTCATGCATCCGAGAAGCATTGCGACCCAAACTGGCCGCTACAATCTTAAAGGAGGAATTATGCCCGCATTGCAGCTGCTCGACAACATCGTTCCCATCAGCGACTTCAACCGAGGGAAGGCCAGCAGCGCCTTTTCCAAAGTGGGCGAGGGCAACCCCGTCGTCGTGATGAAGAGGAACCGCCCTTCCTATATCATAATCTCGCCCGAAGACTATCGAAAAGCCGCCGAAATTGAAGAGGATCTTGCGCTTCTAGCGCTTGCCACCGAACGCATGAAGGACTTCGACCC
>JAEYEL010000078.1 GCA_023403475.1 Actinomycetes bacterium | reverse complement strand
TCTATCCGCAAGAGCTTCAAAGCATATCAAGGCTCAATCCGTAAGTAGTAAATGGGTAGTAAATTCAAGCTGCTGTCTTGCGGAAATGCCCGTAAACTGGGGATTTTTTGAGATAATCATTTGATTTAACTTACAACATCTGAACAGGGAAGTTTGGACGGCTGGTACTTCGGCTCTAACACCAAGCTGAAGATCAACGGCCAGGAGGTACAATTCAGCTGCGTTCCTTCCGATAATGTTCAGCAGTTTTCGGCTGATGCCATGACCATGACGCCGCAGGCATCTGGCGCTTCGGTTATTGTCGACTTCGACAACAATCAGGGCGGCAGCGCGCCGAGCGGAAACAACCCCGGTGCGGTCGCACCGAAAATCCCGAAGACCGGCGACAGCGTCAACTTCATGCCTTGGATCGCATTGCTGCTTGTCAGCGGCGGTGTCCTCGTGGTGGCGACGGTTTTCGGCAAGAGAAAAAAATATAACAGGTAGGTGCTTTATCGGTACGACCAGATGGACTCGCTCGCGTCTATGACGTAATCGAACGTCCAATGCTTGTCGGTGTTGTGCGCACTTAGAGGGTCGTGCACTACAAGCTTGCCGTACTCGTCTATGCTGGCTATCACAACGAACGAGGATGCAACCTGGAAGGTTCCGGCGGCGGTGGCGCATATGACGGGACGCCCTCGGTTTATCTCTGCGCGCAGGGACATCTCATCTGCGCAGACGGGCGTCACCGCAAGCCCCAGTTCTTCTGCACCTTGGGTGAGAAGCGCGTGTCCTTCGGCATACCCGTTCGCCTGCGCCCACGAGGCAACGGCAACAAACCCTTCCGCGTCGCCTCCTGAAAGCTTGGCCAACGCCATGGTAAGGCAGGCGGGCGCCGCGCCGTCGCTTCCCAAGGTTCCGCTTCCATAGGGGCGGCTTGCCCATTGCGCATCGGTTTGGAACACCTGAGGCGTCGTTCCTGCCGTCCATGAGCTTTGTGGCGTGCTCATGCTGTTCGCTTGTGCAACCTGCGCGGCATGCGTGCGGGGAATATCGTACGCGCCGATGATAAAGTGGGTGAAGGCGCCTCCGGCGAAGGCGGAAGCAACGGCTATCGCCGCCACGAGCAGCACGCCGAAAAAAAGCCTGAGGGGCCGAATGTCTCTCAAGCGGGGACGTGCCGAGAACTTCGCGGTCGCACGCGCGGGAAGCACTGTTGTACTCTCTCGCTTTGCGGGTGCGGCGACGACGAGGTGTCGTCGTGTGCCGCCGTAGGAAAGGGAGGCGTTTCTCAGACCGGCGCTGTTGGTAACAAGGTAGGGAGCGCGGCGGTAGCCCATGGGTTTCTCCTTTCGCGAATGCTCGGCCGTTCAAAAGAATTCTACGTCGCATCCGAAGGCGGGCGGGCGCAGGTGCGCGAAGCGTTTCCGCTGTACGGCCAATCAGTAGGATTTCCGACATTTTGGTGGCGAATCGCCCTGAAGATAGAGTTCCCTGAGGGCGTAGCGCCCTGTTGCTCTACTTCGCGATTGCCGTCCGTCGCTTGCAAAAAACTCGCTCGCGTTTGCGCTTCCCTGATTTCATGCAGGCGGGTGCAAAAAGAAGCACGCGCAGTAAAGAACGATGAAGAGCGATTCCTGCGCGTTTAGGGTTCCCTGCTCTCAGCCAGGTGGGCGTAGGGGTATACTGTCTTTTTTACGACGCGAAATCAGAAGGGCGAAAAGGAGGCAGCGGCGTATGGGCGACGGAGTGCGTATGACGGGCGCGCAGGCGGTGGTGGCCTCGCTCGAAGCGGAAGGCGTTAAGGTGGTGTTCGGCTATCCGGGCGGCCAAGCCATCAAGATATACGACGCGCTCTACGATTCTGCGCGCATAGCCCATGTGCTTGCCCGCCACGAGCAGGGCGCGGTGCACGAAGCCGACGGCTACGCACGTGCGACCGGACGGGTGGGCGTGGCGCTGGTCACAAGCGGACCGGGCGCCACCAACACGGTGACGGGCATTGCCACGGCCTACATGGACAGTGTGCCCATCGTGGTCATATGCGGCCAGGTTCCGCGCGGCGTCATAGGCACCGATTCGTTTCAGGAATCAGACATCGTGGGCATTACCATGCCCGTGGTGAAGCACAGCTACCTTCTGCAAAGCACAGGCGACCTTGCGCGCACCTTTCGCGAGGCGTTCCATATTGCAGCCACCGGGCGCCCGGGGCCGGTGCTCATCGACGTGCCCTCCGATCTGGCGGGCGAGACTGTGGAGTTCGCCTATCCTGAAAAGGTGAGCATCCCCTCGTACAAGCCCACCTATAAAGGCAATGCGAAGCAGGTGCGTCAGGCGGCTTCGCGCATCGCCCAAGCCGCCTGCCCCGTGCTCTACGTGGGCGGGGGCGTTATATCGTCCGGCGCGACCGACGAGGTGCGCACGCTTGCCGAGCTCATGCGCATTCCCGTGGTCACGACGCTCATGGGCAAAGGGGCGTTTCCCTCGTCTCATCCGCTCGATTTGGGGCCGGTCGGCATGCACGGCTCGAAGTATGCCAACCTGGCCATGACGGAAAGCGACCTCATCATAGCGGTGGGCGCGCGCTTCTCCGATCGCGTGACGGGCAAGCTTTCGGAATTCGCGCCGCACGCCGAGGTGATCCATATCGACATAGACCCTGCGGAAATAGGGAAGGTGCGCCACGTGCAGGTTCCCATCGTGGGCGACGCGAAGGGCGTAATCGCTTCCATCACAACGGCGCTTCAAAAGGCCGACGCGAGCCCGCAGACGCAGGAATGGCTCGACCGAATAGACGAATGGCGTGCGCGTTACCCGTTCTATCATCCCAACGTAGGCGATGACCCGCGCGAGATCATTCCCGAGCTGGTGCTTACGGCGCTTTCCGAAAGGCTCGACCCGAAAAACAGCATCGTGACAACCGAGGTGGGTCAGCATCAGATGTGGGCGGCTCAATACATCAGGCGGGACTACCCGCGCACGTTCATATCCTCAGGCGGCTTGGGCACCATGGGTTTCGGCTTTCCGGCGGCCATAGGCGCCGCCATAGGGCGGCCTGATATGCAGGTGGTGTGCGTGGCCGGCGACGGGTCGCTTCAGATGAACAGCCAGGAAATGGCCACGGCCGCCGTGAACGGCGTCCCGGTCAAGGTGCTCGTCATGGACAACCGATGTCTTGGCATGGTGCACCAGTGGCAGAAGCTTTTCTACCATAAGCGCTACAGCGCCACGCTGCTTGAGGCGAATCCGGACTTCGTGAAGCTGGCGGAAGCCTACAGCTGGCAGGCCGAGCGCGTGGAAACTCCCGAAGAGGTGCCTGCCGCGCTTGATCGCATGCTGGCGGCAACGGGTCCTTATCTGCTCGACGTTGCCATATCGCGCGAGCAGAACGTGTATCCCATGGTGGCGCCGGGACGCGCCATAGACGACGTGATGGGCGCCATCGACGCGGCGGTAGGTGCGGTGCGCACGGATAAGGACGAGATTTCCTACGGGAAGGGAGGCCGCAGATGAGGCACGTGCTTTCGGCGCTGGTTGAGAACAAGCCCGGCGTGCTCTCGCGGGTGACGGGGCTTGTGTCGCGGCGCGGATTCAACATCGAGTCGCTTTCGGTAGGCCCCACCGAAAACCCCGCCATGTCGCGCGTGACCGCCGTGGTCCATGCCGATGACGTGGCCTACGAGCAGATAACCAAGCAGCTCAACAAGCTCATCAGCGTGTACAAGATAACCGACCTCACCGACGAGGGCGCCATAGAGCGCGAGCTGGCGCTCTTTAAGGTGGCCGCCGCGCCCGAGCGCCGCAACGAGATCATAGAGATAGCTAACATCTTCCGCGCCAAGATAGTGGATGTGGGCAAAAGCTCGCTTACCATAGAGGCCACAGGCGATGAGGACAAGCTCAAAGGACTGGAAGACCTTTTCTGTGCCTACGGCATCCACGAAATAGTCCGCACCGGAAAAATTGCCATGTCGCGCAACAGCAAGGAATAGCGTACGGCGTGTGCCGCCGAGCGAGCAAGCGGGTGGCACGGCGATACGGGTAACATCAGCCAAGAAGCGAAAGGACAAGAGAAATGGCTGTTACGATTTACTACGAGCAGGATTGCAACCCCGAAATCATCAAGGGAAAGAAAATCGCCATCATAGGTTACGGCTCCCAGGGTCATGCCCATGCGCTGAACCTTATGGATTCCGGTTGCGACGTGCGTGTCGGCTTGCGCGAGGGTCGTCCTCGCGCCAGGCGGCCGAAGAGGCGGGACTCAAAGTCATGGGCATGGCCGAGGCCGCTGCCGAAGCCGACCTTATCATGATCCTCGTTCCCGACGAAACGCAGCCGGCGGTGTACGAGGAGTTCATCGCCCCCAACCTGAAGGCCGGCGACACCTTGGCGTTCGCCCACGGCTTCAACATCCATTACGGTTACATCGTGCCGCCTGCGGACGTGAACGTCATCATGTGCGCGCCTAAGGGCCCGGTCACATCGTGCGCCGCCAGTACACGGAAGGCTCCGGCGTGCCCGACCTTGCCTGTGTGCAGCAGGACGCCACGGGCGATGCGTGGGATATCGCCCTTTCGTACTGCTGGGGCGTGGGCGGCGCTCGTTCGGGCATCATCAAGACCACGTTCAAGGAAGAGACCGAAGAAGACCTGTTCGGCGAGCAGGCGGTTTTGTGCGGCGGCTTGGTCGAGCTGGTGAAGGCCGGCTTCGAAACGCTGGTCGATGCGGGATATCCGCCCGAGCTGGCGTACTTCGAGTGCTACCATGAGATGAAGATGATCGTCGACCTTATGTACGAAAGCGGCATCCACTTCATGAACTACTTCATTTCCAACACCGCCGAATACGGCGAGTACTACGCCGGTCCCAAGGTCATCAACGAGCAGAGCCGCGAGGCCATGAGGCAGATCCTGGCCCGCATCCAGGACGGCTCGTTCGCCGCCGAGTTCGTGGACGACTGCAAGAACGGCCACAAATGGCTCCTCGAACAGCGCGAGGCCATCAACGACCACGAGATCGAGAAAACCGGCGAGAAGATTCGCTCCATGTTCACCTGGGTGAAATAGCGCACGCAGACAAGGAAGCGCACCGGCTGGCTGCCGTAGCGCAGCCCGCCTCGCGAGGCGGGCCGAGGCTTTCGAATGGGTGCCGGTAACGTAAATGCCGTTCGGGGCACGCTTGCATTGTTAGAACTCCAACGCCCAGCGGTAGCGGAGGCTGGTGAGCTGCATCGCTTCCTCTTGGGTGCGCGCGGGAAGCATGAGCGCGGCTTTCTGCCGCATGAGCTGCGCTACCGCCTCGCGCCCCATCTTCTTCTCGTCTGGTACGGCTCCCCGCACGCGTATGGCTTCCATGGTTTGAGATCTTTCGCTTAAGCCTCGAAACAGCGACCAGAACCGCCACCAGTGCATGTTCGTGTTCTTGCTGGAAAGGTCGATGCTATATTCCCGTTGGAAGTCAGCGATAACCCGTCCCGCATCCCAATCCCAGTCGAACACGCGCGTTCCTGCAGCGGGCTTTGCGCCCGGGTTCTCCGGCGGTTTGGGCTCGTTCAGGTTGAAGAACTCGAGCGCCGCCGTTATGGCTTGCGACGGGTGCTCGGCAACCTCTTTCGGTAGGCGAAGGTGTCCAGAGGCGGAATCCTTCAGAGCGAAGTAGAGGAAAAGCAACGTGCGCGCCTTGTCCTCGTCGTTCGCTTCCGGGTCGTCGGTGAGCTTCATGGCCTGGATTCCCGTGCGGAACGACGAGCTGATGGGAATTCGGCTACCGTCTATGCTCACGTGCCGGGGCGCTTCGCCGAGCAAGATGTTCGGGTTCACGGTTACGCTTCCTGTGTTGGCGCGGCGGCGAAATCAACCGGCGAATCGCCTTTGGCCGCATGCTTCGCATTGCGCTCGATTTCGGCATCGTCGTCCTGCAGGTCGATATTCGGAAGGTATTTGCTTAGCGTGCGTGCGAACGATGCGTTCACGCGGCTCTTCGACAACTCCGCATACAGATAGGCGAATAGTTCGAGCCCGTCTATGAAGTCGAATTCGCGGTCTTCGAAAATGCTGGCGAACTGCTCTTCGCCGAGCAGGGCAACAAGGTATCCGCGAACGTCGTTCGTCAGGGCCTCGATGCGCCCTTCGGTTATGGCGGAATAGTCTGTTCCGGAAAGCTTCGCGCTCCACTTCTCGACGGTGTCCAGCATGGTTGCGTTGCCCATGTTGACCACGTAATCTTTTCCGGCAACTTCTACATTGACGGTGTGCTGCGAAAATTCGAATCCCATACGGCATGCTCCTTTTTGGTATAGGCGATTGCCCTGCGGGAGGCAATCGCCGAAAGGCGTCTCTAGAGCACCAAGGTTGTTCGAATGACGTTCCCGGCAGCCTCCCGCACGGTTGCCGGGCGTCAGGGTAAAATTTCGTGGTTTCAGATGGGCTGACGTGCAGTGCAAGACAGCGCGCCAGCCTCCGTACCGCCTCGCTTAGCTAATCGGCGGTCTTTGCGGTGAAGGCCTTGGTGGAGGGGTTCCACGTGCCTTCCGCCCAGCCATCATCTGCCATGTTCAACGTACCGCCGGTAACGACCGGCTGGCCGGCGTTCGCGTTGCTGGGGTCGGTCGCGTTGAACAAGAACGCCGCTTTGTCGCACGTTTGCGCCGTGGCGGTTCCCATCCAGGTGAACACGCGGCATACCTCGCACGAAACGTCGGTGTCGTTGCGGTGTTCCATAGCCCATGCCTCAAGCTGGCCGCTTTTAACGGTATCCTTGGTCCACGTGATGGAGCAGGTGCGTCCTTGCACGAAGGTGGGGGACACCTTTCGGTCGAGCCACGCCGGCTCGTAGGTTTTCGGCTCCGCGCTCGACTCCCAGGAAAGAAGCTCGGTGATCTTCACCCAAGACGCCTCGGCGGCCGTCCCTATGTTGATGTAGTATTCGAGTTCGTTTCCCCAGATAGGCACTGCGGTTTCACTCATAGTCAATTCCTTTCTTTATGGCCTTTCGGCCTCTTCTTTTCGGGCTTCGCTTTACCCGGGCAGCGCTTCCTTTACGCTGCCGTCTTGCATGAAACAACAAGTGTCACTCGCCAGTCGATGTAGCCGGTCTCATTGGTTTCGCAAAACGGGTTCGACTCGCGCATGCAACCCCAGAACTGCCTGTCTGCTCCAAAATCCATGCTGGAAGACTCCATTTCGCCGACTATGCTCGAAAGCTTTTCGCATGCAGAGATTCGCCCTTGGTCCGTTTCCTCCTTCACGCGCAGAACGAACGCGAATCGGTAGCTCTCCGTGCGGCTTCCGTCGAGATATTGCTTGCTTATCGGCTCTCCGTTAATCGGTAGCACCGCCAAGCAGGGCAGTGCCGCTTCTTCTGTAGGGGCGTACGCGAAGATACAGCCCATTCCCTCGTACGATGCTTCGACGATTTCCTTTGCCGTTGCGAACACTTGGTTGGCAACGTTTGCATTGCTGGTGTTTGCCATGATCCCTTCTTTCTCTCATTTTTTTGCGGGTAGTGCGAAAAACATTGTCCCAATGTAGTCACTAGTTTATAGGGTTCTTATTCCATGAATTTATAATATGTAATCCACAAAAACTCCAAATATTTTAGTAGGGCCCTCTGAAACGAGTGACACCTTCAACAGCATGAGGCTACGCCGAGAAAAGGCGTGTCGATAAGTGCAAGGGTTTCTTTGTGCTTTGAGCGAGGAAAGGGGTTCTCACGGCTACTGCAGATGCTCGCGTTTACGGCGTGGAAGAAGATTGGGGATTCGCAAACAGGAGATGTTGTCGCTATGCCGAAGCGGGTCTGGTCTGGTGTGACCGCTGCGCTTCCTGGCGAACCAAGCTGAGCAAGAAGACGGGATACTGCTGCGTTTGCGATGCTCGCGACAGACTGAGCCGCCACAAGGACGAATGCTTGAACGAGTTGAGTCGAATGCCTCTTCGCAACCGGGAAATATACGAAAGCGAAGAAGCGCGGCGGGAGCCGAGGAAACACGTTTCTCCTCCGAAGCCTCCTTGCCGGTCTGCTTGCGATTTGGAGGAGGAACTTGATTTGCTCGAAATTGAATACCTGAAGAAGTACGAACAGTGGGAGCGGGCTAAGGTCGAACGTCAAATCGATGCCGCCAAGCAACGAAAATGTCGCATGCGAAAGAAGAACGGCACGAACCCGAGATTGGGAAAGATTGCTGATGTGGTGAATGAAGAGAGTTTGACGTGCGAGGGCGGGGACGAGGATCAGCCATTCGATTTCGATGAGAACTTCGATGCGTGGGAATGCGATACTGGCGATGCCTTTCCCGCCGAAGACTTGGCGTATATTGAGAACGATTTGGTCGACAGGCTAACTTCGTGGGAGGATGCGGAATGCAGTGATGCCGACTATGGCGATATGCGAGAGGGTTGGTAACTGGGAGTTTTTACTAGTAGGTGCCCCGTCGGAAGGACTGGATTTCTGATTCGGATGAGCTCCCACGGCGTAACTTTTTTGGGGGCAAGTAGCGACTCCGGCGACGAGGACGGCCGCAAGGCCGGCCGATGAGCCGGAGCAAAACGAAGAGGATTCCCCTAATCTCTTATCGACCAAGAATCGAGAAAGAGAGGAATCCCCGATGGGCAATTCTACAGCATCCGCGGCCGCGGAGGCCGCCATGGCCGACATCTTCGCCGGCATGCTCATGGCCGGCGGCCTGACGTTCGCCTCGTTCGAGCGCGGCGCCCTGGCCGAGGGCCACGCCATCATGGCCCGGGCCATGGGCCGGGCGCTGGAGCGCCTGGACGCGGCGCTGTGCGCCGAGCTTCCCCCCGGCCTGCGCGTCCACGACGTGCGGGAGCGCTCGCTGGCCACCGTCGTGGGCGACGTCTCGTTCCGCTGGCGGAGGTTGCGCGCAAGGGACGGCGGCTCCTGCGTCCCGCTGGCCGACGAGCTCGACCTTCCCTGGGGCGCCAGGGTGTCCCCCGCCGCCGAGGAGTTCCTCGTGGAGGCGGGCGCCGAGGTGTCCTACGCCGCAGCGGCCAGGCTGCTCGCCCGCGCCGGGGGCTCGCGCGTGAGCGCCAAGACCGTGATGGCCGCCGTGCACGCGGCCGGCGAGCGCTGCGCCGAGGAGGACGCCCGCGCAGCCCGCAACCTGTTCGACCTGGGGATAAAGCCGGGCGGCAGGACTGCGGCGGAGCAGGTGTGCGTAGAGGCCGACGGCACATGGGTGGCGCTCCAGGGCACGGCCCCCGGCGAGCCTTCCAAGGTGGAGATCAAGGCGATGGCGGCCTACTCGGGCAAGGTGGAGCGGGGGCGCAAGGTGGCCCGCGAGCACTGCGTGCGCCACGGCTGCGCGTGCGCGCCGGGGGAGTTCTGGCCGGAGGCCGTGGCCGCCATCGGCTCCGAGTTCGACCTGTCCGCGCTGGAGCGCGTGCACCTGGGCACCGACGGGGAGGGCTGGTGCAAGCGGGGCGGCGCCTACTTCCCGCTGCGCGTCGAGGTCGCCGGCCATCTCGACCCCTTCCACATCAACCGCGCGCTGCTCTCCTGCTTCGACGACGCGGCCATGGGATGGCAGCTCGTGGAGGTCGTCAACGACGGCGGCAAGGAGGCCGCCGCGGCGCTGCTGGAGGCCTGCATAGGAATGGGGCTGGCCCGCAAGGGCGCGCCGCGGGTGCTCGCCTACCTGCGAAGGAACGCCGACCTGATCGCGGCGGAGGGCCCCTCGCTCGGCACCATGGAGTCGGAGAACCAGCACCTGTACAAGTCCCGCATGGCGTCGGTGCCGTGCGCGTGGTCGCGGCCGGGCGCCTCGCACATGGCCCGGCTGCGCAGCAGGCGGGGCTCCGGCAGGGCCGTGCCGCCCAGAACCCGCGCCGGGTCGGCCACGCCCCTCAGGCGCCGCAGGGACGAGGGCAGGGAGATGGCCGCGTTGGAGCGGGGCGGCCTGTCCGCGACCGGCTGCCCTCCCCGCGTCGGGTCGGGATACGAGCCGCCCAGGGCATCCGTGGCCTCCTCGTCGGGCGAGGTGCGCTATGCTGCCGCCGTTGACTCCGGAATGGCCGGCATCGGCTGGTAGGAGATCAGGGGAGCGCTGCCCCCATCAAAGTCACGCCGTC
>JAEYEL010000038.1 GCA_023403475.1 Actinomycetes bacterium | reverse complement strand
CGCCCGACGCGCCGCCGTCTTCGCCCGGCGCTGCATCGTTGGCGATGGCGCTCCTCAGATTTTCACCGTATACGTTCAGATACACGTCGTAGAAAGCAACGTTGCCGGCCACCTTGACGAACGTGCTCAGATACAAGTTGAGCGCACCGGCCGTAACCAGCAGAATAACGGCAAGCAGAAGCGACGCGGTGGCGACACGACCCTTGCTGCGGCTTCGCTTGGCACTGCGCTGCGCAAGCATGACCGGAACGCCGAACAGCCGCGCACCCGCCGCAATGCCATGCGGCTTCCACGGGTCAGCACCTGAGAAACCCGTGTCGCGGCGCTTCCCGAGCGTGCGCCCCATGTTCACATCCTGCGTGTTGCGCAGCGCATCGACGACACTCACGCGAGCAGCGCGGCGCGAGGGGATCTGTGCGCTCACCGCTACGGCCACAAATGCAAGAGCGGCCGCTACGGAAAGAAAGAGAATATCGACATGCACGCCGAACTGGGTCAATCCGCTTCCGCCCATTACCTTGGAAAGCGCCGGCGAAAGTGCTGTGAGCACCACGTACGACCCTCCCACACCCAGCGCAAGCCCCAGCGGAATGCCCACAAGGGCGAGCACGAACGCCTCGTAGCGCACCATCGCGCGAATTTGCCGGCGACTCGCGCCAATGGAAGCCAAAAGCCCGAACTGACGCGTGCGCTGCGCCACCGAAATAGCGAACGAGTTGTAGATAAGCGAGGCGGACGCCGCCACGATGATAACCGCCAGTACGGCGACCATCTGGCGCAACGTATCCCAAATCGCACGGTCGCTGCTGATGCCGGAATAGCGCAGCAACGCATTGTGCAGGCTTACCTTGTCCTGGGAAGAATCGAAGATGCCGCAGGCGAACTCTTCTATTTCCTCGACGGTAGAAAACCCGCTCGTTGTGAAGTAGACGGCTTCCGAAGGCGCTTCGCCCAGTTTTCCCAGCGCGGTTTCCATCTGGTCGTCGGCGAAAGTAAAGCCTACGGTGCCAAACCCGGTGGCGGTAAACGAGTTGTTAGTTTGGTAAAACCCTACAACCGTGTAGGTTTGGGAAAGCCCCGCGTCCACGAACTCCTCGTTAAACGAGCCGCCATCGGCTTCCGCATCAAGGTAGCCGTAACTAATATCAAGGTATGCGGGCATTTTGCCCACACCCGCGCCCGCCGTACTTGCCGCACCCTCGCCCGCCGCACTTGCGCCCGCCTCGCCCACACTCACCGCATCTTTCGTACTTTCCGCACGCACCGTATCAGTGGAACCTGCGCTCGCCGTTGCGCCCGTGCCCGCGCTTCCTGCATCCGCCGATGTTTCACGTGAAACATTCGCCTTCGCCGTTGTGCTTGGGTTTGCCGTGCTTACGGTTGCTTCCGCATCTTTTGCGGTTGCGGGAACAGGTTTGCGAACACCGAGGTTGAGCGTGACGGTGCCGCCGATGTCGCATGGCTGGCTCGAAAACACTGTCGAGTTCCGATACAATGAGTACAGCACTATCTCATGCGAGTTTTCTGGATAGCGCCCTTCTGAAAGCGGCAGAGCGCACACGCTGGAGAAGTCGTCGTCGATGGCGCGCACAGCAAGATAATTGCCGTATCGATTTGTGTCGTTGGCAGGCTCTTCTTCGCCACTCGCGCTGGCTCCGTTGTCGCCGCCCGCGCCGGATGCACCGCTCTTGCTGCCCGGAACGGCGAAGCCGACATCGGTGACGACGGAAAGCGCTGCAACGCGATCACTCTTTCGGGCTTTTGCAACCTTTGCGGAATCGTTCGTGGTCGCACTCACTTGCCAAGCGCCTTGCTGCGCAACCTCTTCGTCGTACAAAAACGCCGTCAAACTGCTCAGAGAAACGAGCACGGCAGTGAGCAACGCGGCCGAAAGGGCGATGCCCGCAACGGTCACCGCCGTACGTACGCGATTCTTCGCCAGCGTTCGCAATGTGAACGCCCGAACAACGTGCATCTTTCCCCCGTGCACTCCGAGTGTTTCACGTGAAACATTCTGCTCCGCCCCTGCGGCACCAGCGCCTGCAGCGTCCCCGGCACCTGCGTCTCCGGTACCTGCGGCGGCACCGGCGCCTGCAGCGTTCCCGGTACCTGCGGCACCAGCGTGTATGCCCGCAGCATTCGCACCCGCGTCCTTGCGCTCTTCGGGAGTCATGAGCGTATCCTTTCGTCGCGGGTGATGCGACCGTCCTCTATGGCGATGATGCGATCAGCGGTGAGCGCTATGTCCTCGTCATGCGTGATGACCACGAGCGTTTGCCCAAGCCGCTTGTTCGAGTCGCGCAGGATGTTCATGATGTCGCGGCTGGTGCGCGTATCAAGATTACCGGTGGGCTCGTCGGCCAGCACGACGGCGGGCGCGTTCATGAGCGCACGCCCAATGGCCACGCGTTGCTGCTGGCCGCCGGAAAGCTGGTTGGGCAGATGTCCCTCGCGACCTTGCAGCCCCAGCGTCTCCATCAACCTCGCCAACCGTTCCCTGTTTACCGACCGCCCGTCAAGCGCCACGGGCAACGTTATGTTCTCCACCACGTTCAACACGGGAATGAGGTTGTAGAACTGATACACAATGCCCACTTCGCGGCGTCGCAGAACAGCCAGCTCCTCGTCGCTGCGCGCATACACGTCGCTTCCGTTCAAAAACACCGTGCCCGAAGTAGGCCTATCGACGCCCCCCATCAAATGCAGCAAGGTTGACTTGCCCGAACCCGACGACCCCACAATGGCTACGAACTCACCGGCGGCAATGCTGAACGAAACGTCATCGAGCGCGCGGGTGGCAGTGGCGGCATTTCCGCCGTACACCTTCGTAAGGTGCCGTATGGTCAGTATGTCCACGACTCTCCTCTCTGTCTTCCGCAATTCAACTGCATACCAGTATGGCGCGCTGCGCTTTCACCAGCATGACCACCATATTACGAAAACGTCATCTTCTAGAAAACCCGAGAAACTTGACGGCCGCCTGAAATGTTTCACGTGAAACATCGAGCGTGGAGACAAAAACGGAGACGCAGGAGAGAAGGAATCCGGAAACGAAAGGCGGCAGAAAGCCACACCGCATCTTTCGGAGTCCTTGTCACTGGCTGCCGAGGACGGCCGAGGACGGCCGAGGACGTCGGGGCTGTCGGGGATGGCCGGCCGGTGGGATTGCCGGGACGGAGACAGGCGCCAAGGGCAGGTGCCGGGGCTGCCGGAGCGACCGGCCGGTGGGATTGCCAAGGGCTGCCGGGGCTGCCGAGGGCGGCCGACCGGGGAGATTGCCTAGGGCTGCCGGGGCTGCCGGAGCGACCGACCGGGGGGATTGCCAAAGGCTGCCGGGGACGGCCGGAGGCGGCCGGCTGGGAAGAATGCCGGAGCGGGAACTTTACCCCTCTCTTGTTGCGCAACCCTTCAACACCAGAGTCACAGTGGTGCCTTTGCCCAGCTCGCTTTCCACTTCCATACGCGTGTCGGAGCCGAAGTAGCCGCGCATGCGGTCATGCACGTTCTTCACGGCAATGCCCATACCGGTCGACGATTCCGGATGCAGAATGCTTTGCCGCGCCTCTTCGGTCATGCCCACGCCGTTGTCGCCCACACGTACGAGAACATCGTCGCCTTCCACCGTGCCGGAAATGGAGACCACCAGCTTCCCCTCCGACGGCATAGCATGACGCACGGCGTTTTCCACAAGCGGTTGAATGAGGAACGGCGGAATGAGCATGTCTTCAACTTCGGGGTCTATGTCAACTTCCACAGCCACACGGTCTTCGCCGAAACGCGCCACTTCGAACGAGAAGTAACGCAGCGTCTGTTCTATCTCTCGTGAGAATAGAATAAGATCGGCGGAATCCTCCAGCGTACGCCGGTAGAACACGGCGAACTCACGCAGCAGCACGCGCGCCTTTTCCGGGTTGGTGCGAATGAGCGAGGCTATGGTGTTGATGGTGTTGAACAGGAAGTGCGGGTTTATCTGGCTTTGCAGCGCCTTAAGCTCCATGCTGGTGGCAAGCTTGGTCTGCTCTTCGAGGGCGGCGGCGGCCATCTGCGTGGAAAGAAGCTGCCCGAACCCTTCCGCAATGGACTTCTGCGTTTCGCTGATATGAGCCGCCTTTTTATAATAGAACTTGAGCGTACCCTCCACGTGGGATCCCACCACCAAAGGAACGATGATGCCAGCGCATATAGATGTGGTCTCCGCAGAAAACCCGATGTCTTCCGCAGTGAACAGCACGCGCATGGAGCCATCGGCAATGGTGGCGTGCGTGGCATGCGTGCGAATTTCGCTACCGGAAGGGTTGCTCGATTCCTCGAAGCCGGCATATCCCAAAATCTGCTCTTTGTCGGTAATGGCGACCGCAATGGCCGCCGTAGAGGGCAAAAGCAGCCGGCATATCTCCTGAGCCGCTTCGCTTGTCATGCCGTCCTTCATGCTGGCAAGCGTCTGACTGGCAAGACGCAGCATGGCATTCGACTGACGCGCTCGCACGGAATCAGGATCCATCACCAAGCGAATGACGATCACCAGGGAAAACGTGAACACAATGCCCGCGAAAACCATAGCGGGGATGTTGCGATAGGGGGAAAAAGCCGACCAAATAAGAACAAGCCCGGCTATGACTGTGAGTGTGAACATGGTCATCTCAATGGTGAAGAAACGCGGAAGCATGCGCGACGTTTCGTTTGCCTGTTGCACCGAAACGCGCCCCTCGCGAAGCGCACCTTGCGTTTCCCGCATCGTCTCAGTCATGGCCTGAACCGGCGTTTTCTTCATCTCCGCCATGCTTGCCTCCTTTGCTCGCCACAGCCTTCTGCCAACACAAAAAAGAGCCTCACTGCGCCCATTGCGCAGAAAACTACCCCAGAATACCAAATTCGTTCACAATCAGCATAGCTGCGGCGGCAAAAAGAAACCCTCCGAACAAAAACCGCAGTTGGCGTTCAGGAACAACCTGCACCAAACGAGCCCCCACTATCGCTCCCGGAATAGAACCCGCAGCCACGGCGATGCCGGCCAAATAATGGATGTTTCCCAAAAGCGCCTGGCTTATCACACCGGGAACGGCCAGGATGGCCACCGCAACGAGAGATGTTCCGGAAGCCTGTTTCATGGTTATCCCTACAAGAGAAAGCATAAGCGGAACCATGATGAACCCTCCGCCTACGCCGACGTACCCTGACGCCAACCCCGCGAAAAGGCCAATGGCCGCCCCTATTGCCAACTGCTTGCGGGTCATTTTTGGTGTGCCTTCGGTTGTGTCTTCGGCAGTAGAAACGCGTTCCCCTACCGCACCTCCCCTCGGTTTCATCCTGATGGCTTTCCGCAGCATGTTCACCGCCGAGTACCCTATGATGAGCGCCGCCGCCAACATGATAAGCCAGCCCGGCGAAACCGACGCAAGCCACACGCCTAGAGGCGAAGTGAGCGCACCGCCAAGACCTGCCGCCACGCCCAGCGCAGGGATGCAGGTTCTATGGCGCACATGCTCAACAACCCCGGAAACCGATGTGGGAACAATGGTGAACAGCGATGTTGCCGTAGCTCCCACCGGAGCCATGCCGAACGCAAGACGGAATATCGGCACCAAAACGGTGCCGCCACCAATGCCAAGCAGCCCCGACAAAACGCCAACGCCAACGCCAACCAAAGCGGGCACCATGAAAGCAGCTAGAACATCCATTTAAACGCGCATCTTCTCGTTTTCCTCAAAACAACCCCGTCGAAAAACTCTGCCAGTGTGGCGCGGGCGACCGCGTACACCGCTCCGACCCGATCGGACGCCCCGACCCGATCGGGCACTTCGGCTCCTTCGGGTGCTTCGGCCCCTTCGAGCGCGGCGGCCCGGTCGCATCCTGGGCCGCGCATAAGCTTTAGCCCCCTTCGGGTGCTTCGGCCGCGCCGGTCGACGCATACGCGAAAATGTTTCACGTGAAACATTTTTGAGCCGGCAACCGCACCGAAACCCGTCAGAGCCGCCCCACCATAAATGCTACTCCGCAATATTCAGCCTAATCTCGCTGGTAAGTCCTGGGTCCACGCCTGCTGTAGCCGTCGCCTGCGATGCCGCCCTGCGCGGAGCCTCAACGCCTTGGGATCTCTGAGCAGCCGAGCGCAGAATGGCCGTGCGCAGAATCTGATCGTTTTCCATGCGCGCCATAAGTTCCGGCCAAACGAACTGAAATTCGAAGTACTTCGAGCAATTACGCTGAGCATAGGTGGTCGCCTCGCCGGTGGCAGCCCGCGCCGCCCTGCGATACGCTTTTTTGTCGGGGCGCGCCAAGCTGCGCAGAAACGCCGTCAGGCGAATGCGCCTCGTTATGCCCGGCTCAAGGAAAGGCCCCGGATACGGCTCAAGCGACGAAGGCTTCACCTGCAGGAGGTCTATCTGCGTACGGCTATACTCCATTTTGCGGAACTCGTAGAGCCACCGATAGATGTCTTGGCGAAAACGCGTTCCCTCGCTTTCCGTTTCCGGCGGTAAGTGGCGCAAATTCCATTGATTGTCGAACCAAATGTCCGACCCGTACATGCGCAGGTCGAGCATGTAGTCCAAGTCTTCGCCGCGCGGAATCCACGGATCGAACGACACGCGCTTGAATGCTTCCTTGTGCAAAGCCAGACATCCGCCGCATACATGGTTCGAGCGCGAAAGCCTAGGCCCGTGAATAGCACGTGTGATCCACTTGTTGAATGCCTTGCCTTGTTGCCAAAAATGGTTGTACCATTTGTCTTGGCTTTTCGAAAGGAACGAATCTTCGGAATTGAAATAGTACCCCGTCTTCGCCAGAATGGGAATGCCCTTGCGCGTAAGCTTCCCCAGTCCGTATACGGCACGTTGCAGAAACTCCGGGTCGTCTATAACCTCGTCGTCGTCCACGAACACTACCGCATCGGTTCCCAGTACGTTCGCTACAACCAGCCCTAGGTTGCGGATGGCTCCGTACCCGGTAAGACCCACTTCCTTGGCCATTTTTCCTATGCCCAACTGCTCCATGCGCTGCTGAACAAGCGAAAGCTCGGATGCACCTATCACTTCGATGTCCAAGCCGGGGAACTGCGAAGCCACCGCTTGCACTTTGTCGGCCGCCTGGTTTTCGATGCTCGGCTCGCTGGCAACAAGAATTACAATTTGCCCGATTCCCTGCACCTTCCGCAAAGACTTCAAACAGCGAGGCAGTTCGCCTGGCTGCGAAATAGGAGTAGTGTGATCATAGGTGGTCAGAATACTGCCGCCGTCTTTACGACGTCGGGCGGAAACGTACGTTGGAATAATAACGACCGGATTCATACACGTCCTTTGCAGCCCGATTGCCTTCACGCACATCTGCGAAGGCAATCCTCTAACAAACGCCCCGCCATGCCCTTCGCCATTGCGCAAAACGCACCTGCGGAAACCGCGTCTGCATACAACTGCTTTATTGTAACGCTCTCCTATCCTCTTTTCCCCACATACACCGAATTTGCGACATAGTTGAGCTGAATCGAGCGAATCGAGCCGAACGGCGCACCCAAAAAGCAGAAAGCCCCGCGATGTTGAACTGCATTCCGGTTCTTGGACACAAAGAATGGGAGGCGGTTCAGTTCGCGGGGCTTGTCGATCTTTTGCCCAGACGCTACTTTCCCGTTGGGG
>JAEYEL010000007.1 GCA_023403475.1 Actinomycetes bacterium | reverse complement strand
TTGCTTGCACAGGCGGGCGCGGCGAGGTGCGATACCGGAGCCTCGATATCATGGATGCGCTGTTCGCGAGCGAGCGTTTGGCCGACGCGCTCGATGTGCCGCCGTGCGATTTGTCGGTGTCGTTTGGGTTCATGCACCATGTTCCGTTGCTCGAGCAACGGGCGGAAGTGCTCGACGCGCTTGTGGAGGCCACGCGCCAGGGTGGGTTCGTCATAGTTTCGTTCTGGCGTTTCCTGCAAGATGAGAAATACGCTGCGAAGGCGTGTGCCGAGCACGAGCGCGCCGCAGCTTCGCTGGGATTGCCGCCGCTTGACGAAGGGGATTGCGTGCTGGGCTGGAACGGCGCTTCTGGCGCATTCCGCTACTGCCACAGCTTTTCCGAAGGCGAAATAGACGAGCTGGCGGCTCATGTCGCACCCTTTGCTGATGAAATTGCCCGATTCAACGCCGATGGCCGCACGGGGGAAATGAATACCTATCTCGTTCTGCAACGCAAGCGCCTGCGCAACTTCTCATGCTCGGATCGATCTTGCTCGCAAGATCAAGGTGGGACTTCGGGCTATACTTCGGATTCGGCCAAAGACCGAACAGCCAAAGACCGAACAGCCAAAGGATCCGGTTTCATAGAGATGGATGAGACGTTCTACCAGCGGGTATACGAACAGGTGCGCCTTGTTCCTTCCGGGTTTGTGTGCACGTACGGCACTATCGCCGAGCTTGCAGGATACCCGCGTGCCTCGCGCGAAGTGGGCCTTGCTATGAGTCGCGTGCAGCGGGCGTGGAATCTCCCGTGCCATCGCATTGTCAATGCCAAAGGCACGCTTGCGCCAACATACGCATTCGGCGGCAAGGACAATCAACGCAAGATGCTCGAGGCCGAAGGCATCACGTTTCTGGACGATGGCACCATCAACATGAAGCGCTACCAGTGGCCCCCAGCTCACGGTCCCGAGCAGTTAACGCTTGGGTTCTAAGGTTGCGTGCTGGGGAAACGTTGGCACCCCGCACCCTCTTTTTTACTGCTCCTCTGTTTTGCCGTCCTGTTTCCCGTGTGCTTCAATTTTGCGGAGTATATTTGGAAAGAGTATGTTTTCCAAGCAGGATGTGCGTTTCGTCCTTTCGTGCGAGCTTTCGCTTTCCTCCTAGCGTATATTTTCGGCTTTTTGTGCAGACTGCCCTGCGTATATCGAGGTCGGGAGATGGGCAGCTCGTCGTTCGTTGGTTCGTGATGGAAACCAAGTAGATTTCCGCTTGAAGTGTGATAGCTGTGCGATAGATGCACGGTGGAACCTCGTAAGTGTTGTGCTTAACTTCTGGGAGAAGGCTGCTTGAATCATGAAAGATTATGAAAACACCGTTTGTTTGACTGCGAAACGGCAGGTGGGAAGTAAATTCTCATTGTGATACCATCTACCTATGAAACTGATTCTTTATGGACATACCGCATGCGAATGGTGGGCGCGCACTCAAGCGAGAGGCCAGGCCGCGAATTTTGCGAACGATTGCATGCTGTGCGACTGCTCGCCTACTGCTGCAAGTTTGGAGTATCTAGGTCGCGTAGCCCCTTTTCTCGAGAAGCCTTATCACGTTCTCGTTCCGGATCCGTCAATGCGAAGGACGCTGAACTCTGCAATTGTGCACGTTTCGCAATTTGCCTATCCTTCGGGATCTTTCACTGCTGTCGAGAACGGCTTGTATGCAAGCTCTCCTGAGTTGGCATTTCTGCAGGTGAGTGGCGACGTGCATGCCGGCATCGCGAGTGGCTGCAATGTGGTGAAAGAAGGCTATGCTCTGTGCGGATCGTTTTTGCTGAGCCAAACAGCATGCATGGGGATATCTGAAAGGGTTCCTTTGACTTCGCAAATGAAGATAAAATTGTTCATTGAACAGCTTGTCGGGCACAGGGATGCTAAACGCGCTCTCAGGCTTGCAGGTTATATTCTTGATGGGTCGGCCTCTCCTAGGGAGTCGGATTTGGCGATGCGCCTTTCTCTGCCCTATGGCATGGGCGGCTTTAACCTGAAGGGTTTGAAAATGAACCACCGCGTTGATTTGAGGGCGCGAAGCCGCTCGATAGCGCGAAAGCAATATCACGTTGTTGATGTGTGCTGGCCGGAGAAAAGGCTTGCGGTCGAGTATGATTCCGATGCTGCGCATTTGAACTCCGACCAGCTAATGTTCGATGCCATTAAACGCAGCGCTCTTGAAGCTGAAGGCTATAAGGTTATAGTTGTGACGCGTCGGCAGCTTGACAATCCTGATGAGATGTTCAAAATTGCTCGACAAATAGGGTATCGGCTTGGTGTGCGCGTGAGACCGCAAGTGAAGGGATTCGCGGATCTGCAGAGAAGGCTGTATTCCATCTGAATGCCGCCATGGTGCGATGCTGCCGCCATGGTGCGATGAGGAACCCGCGCTCCCCTTGGCGCGGGCGTTCTCCGTTGGCTGTTCTCTGCTCGTTTCTGGCCCGCCGTGCGCTGCGTGTTCCCGGCTGGCCGCCGCCGTGCGCCCCCGGCTGCCCGTTTGCCCCCCGCCGTGCGCTGCGTGTTTCCGGCTGGCCGCCCGCCGCGTGCCGTTCCGTGCATATCGGGGGTATTTCAGCCACGAACCTCGCTGCGCGGAAGAAATTGGTGAAATGACCCCCCTTATGTACGGATCGCGGGAAGAAATGGCTGAAAAAGGGCGCTTATGCATTGATTTTCCGCCGAGACCCGTGCATAAGTAGATCTATTTCACCAAAAAATTTTCAACAAGGCAGAATCGGTGCGCTTCGAGGTTTCCTTGACGGGATGGATCTCTTGTCGGAACGGATTTCCCAACTGGGATAGAGCTTCTTGATGGGACGGGACTCCTAACGGGGTGGGGCTTCCCTAGCGAGGTGAGATTTCCTGATGTGATTGGTTTTCTGGAGAAGCTAGGCTTCCTCTGGAGGAGCGAAGGAGTTGGAAATCGCGGATTTCTTGAACGTGGCGATGTCGGCAATGGGGGCCATGGGGCTATTGCCGGCGAAGCGAAGGGGTCGGAAGGGTTTCCGAGTGTTCGGCCCAACGCTCGGCTACTTCGCTCGGCCTGCTCGCTCGTTCGCGCGCTCGGTTGATCTGCTTAACGGTTTTCGCTTCGCCATTTCGTGAGGAGCGGGGTAAGTTCGCCTTGCGCAAGAAGGGTGATTCGACGGGTGGCACGGGATAGGGTGGTGTAGAGGCGGCGACGCGCCAAGTCGTTTTTCGGGAACGTGCGCACGGAGGCATCGGGCACGATGACGTGGTCGAATTCCAGTCCCTTTGCCAATTTGAGCGTGATGAGCACGACGCCGGACGGGGGAAGTTCGTCGCCCTCGTCGATAAAAGCAACGCTCGAAAGGTTCGACCTGTTCAAAATGTGGGCCGCATTTGGGGATATTGGGATATCGGAAGCGCTTGAAATGCGGGAGGCGCCCGGGGTATCTGGGGTGTTCGGAGAATTCCGATCACGTGAGGCGCCTGCGGAACATGAACAACGCGAGGCATTCGGGGCATCTAAGGCATTCAAAGGGTCTGGAGCGTCTGGGGCTTCCGAAACGTCCGATTCTGCTTTCTGAGCCGCATCCCCAAGTGCCTGCATAAGGAGCTTTGCGGCGCGTTTGTGCGCAACGATAATCGCTGTGAGTCCCTGCGCCTTCGCGACGGCATCGCGCAAAGCGGTCGTCCATTCCTCGTCTGTGTGGCACTCTATCACAATCGGGGGCGTTTCCGCGCGCTGAACGGCGGAAACATGCGGTCGTTCCGTATCGTCGAGCAGGCTGGCGAACAAGTTGGTTATTTCGGGGGTGGAGCGGTAACTGGTCATAAGCCGGCATTCCTCCAAGCTTCCGCATGCCGTGCGGAAAACGGCGCGCATTTCATCTGCGGAAGCGGTCCTCTGCACGATGGCTTGGTTCGGGTCGCCCAGAAGCAGGAAATGTGCGCGGCGGAAGTAGCGTGCGAACACGGCGAGCTGTGCGGCGGTGTAGTCTTGCACCTCGTCTATCATGACGTATTTGGCGCTTGGGTCGGAAAGGCCGGTGAGAGCCATTTTGAGGTAGAGCCATTCGAGCGGCGCCAATCCGGGCACGTCCAGAAGCCGCATTCCGATGCGATCGATGCGCAGCCAGTCGTCATGTTCGATGGCCGCAAACGCGTCCGCATAGCGGTCGCGCAGGTAGCGCAGGGCAAGCGCGCGCTCCTCCTGTTCGGTTTGCGGCGCGATGGTCTCATGGAAGATGCGCAGCTGCTCGTCGATGCCAAGGGCGGAAAGCTCGTCTGCTGCCCTTTCGGTACCGGCCATCTGCGCGAGGCGGGCCTCAAGGCGTGCAAAAAGCTCTTCGCGCATAAGCGCTGTGCGGTGAGGACCTGCCGGTGCGTGGCGGAACTTTTCGGAGACTTTGCGCACCTGGTCGGCGGTGATGAATCGCACCTCGTTGCAGATCACATCGCGGAAATCGCCAGGTTCGAACTCGAACGCGCAGGTAGCGACCACTTCGTCGATGCGATCGAAAACCGCAAGATCGGTGCTGGCGGCCCCTGCGCCTTGGCCTTTCGGCAGCAGGTCGCAGGCGAACTCGTCCCATGTGAGGATGCGAGGGTTCGCCTCGCCTAAGTCGGGCAGCACTCCTTCGATGTAGCTGCGAAACACCGGGTTCGGCGTGACGAGGAACACCTCGCGCGCGTCGAGGCTTTCGCGGTTTTGGTAGAACAGGTATGCTATGCGCTGCAAAAGGACGCTCGTCTTGCCGCTTCCCGCAATGCCGGAAACGAGCAGTGCGCCCACATCGGCATGGCGCACGACGACGTTCTGCTCTTTCTGGATGGTCGCGGTGATGGCCTGCATATGCGCAGTGCGATCACGTGTAAGCGAGGCAAGCAAGAGCGAATCCTGAATAGCCACGTTCGTGTCGAAGTAGGCGTTCAGGCGGTTCTCTTCGATGTCGAACTGGCGCCGAAGCTTCAGGTCGACATTGATGACGCGCCCGTTCGCGCAATACGACGTAGCTCCCATGTCCTGATTGTAGTACACCTCGGCAACAGGGGAGCGCCAGTCCACCACAATGCGGCGATACGATTCGTCGGCGATGCCGGCGTTGCCTATATAGAGCTTTTTGGCGGGCTCGTCGGGCTTGAACTGCAAGACCACCTTCGCGAAATAGGGTTGTTTGAGCAGAAGCTGCACCTTGCCCAGCTCTTCGGCATGCGCGTCGTGCGCAAGATTGTAGCCGTCGATGACGCGGTTCATGGCGGCGAAGTCCGCGTAGGTCTCCATGGCGTCGGCGTAGGTGGCGAAGTTGGGGGCAAGCTCTTCGGCCATCGACTTCTTGTCTGCCGCCGCCTCGCGTGCGGCTTTCTCCATCTGGCGCGCAAGATTGCGCCCGAGCCGTTGCAGCGTGGCATACGTTGCGCTTAGATGTTCCTGCTCCTGCTGGAACACGGGGTCGGCGTTTTGTCCGTCGTCTGCTTGCACATGCGCTCCTAAAATCTTCGCGGCGCGAATCCGTCTGCGGAAACGCTTCGTGCATTGTAGCGGATTTGCCGTGCGGGTGCGCAAACGATGCGGGGTTTGGGTGGATAATCTATTTTCTCGAAGCCTTCCCGTGCTTGCGTGGCAGCAGCGCCACGCCGATGCCGATGCCCACTGCGCATACGGCGGCTTGCGCCCAGAAGCTTACGTGGAAGCCGAACAGATCGACCCCCAGGTCGTTTGCGGCGGCCAGTGCCATGACGGCTATGAGCACCGACGAAGAAAGCGAGCCGATCAGCTGCCGCGCCGACGTGATGATGGCTGTGGCCTGCGCCAAGTCCTCTTCGGCCAAAGTCGAGCAAGCGTGCGCGGTCATGGGCATCATGATGCAGGCGATGCCGGTCGCGCGCACGCCGTAGATGACGGTGACTATCCACTCGGGTACGCTCGCATCGATGACCGCGAACGCCACGGTTCCGGCGAAGACGAGCAGCCCGCCCATGGCGAGCAGGGGAAACGGCCCGTGCCTGTCAAGGTAGCGGCCGGTTACGGGGTTCATGACGCCTGTCATGATGGCGCCGGGCAGAATGGTGAGGCCGGATACGGTGGCGCTTTGCCCTTGGATGTCCTGCACGAACAAGGGCACCATAATGGAAGGCGCCATGAACATGATGTGCGACAGAACCACCATGAGCGTCGAGACCGTGAATGTGCGATCCCGAAAGCACGAAAGCTTGAGCAGTGGATTGGGAACGCGCAGCTCGCGCCGAACGAACACGACGAGCGCTATGAAGCCCGCCGCACAGGGAACAAGCGCCGCCAGGTTGGAGGCGTCCTTCGACATGAGCGCCGTCGTGCCCGCCATGACGGCCACGAAGCCCGTTGTGTAGAGCAGCGCGGAAGCGGGGTCGAAGTGCTCGTGCGCCTCAGGGCGTCTCACCACATCGTCAAGGAAGAGCGCCGTTGCCGCCATAACGACGAGCGTGATGGCCCCTAGCACCACGAACACCGAGCGCCAACCCCATAGATCGATGAGGAATCCGCTTATAGTGGGGCCTATGGCCGGGGCGAATCCGATGATGAGCCCCACGATGCTCATGGCGCGTCCGTACTGGCTTTTCGGGTACACGTTCAAGGCGACCAGCTGGATGAGCGGCAGCGCGATGCCCGCGCCCCCTGCCTGCAAAAGGCGCGCGGCCAAAAGCAGCAGGTAGTTCGGGGCGACAAGCGCGGCGGCACAACCGATGACGAAACACCCCATGGCGGCGAGGAACAGCTTTTTCGAGTTCACGCGGTTCATAAGGTATGCCGTCATGGCCGATATGAGGCCGAGCGTGAAAATGTAGCCGGTGGTGAGCAGCTGACCGAGCGACGCATCGACGGCGTACTCGTGCATGATGGTGGGCAGTGCGGCTATCATCATGCTCTGCGAGATGCAGGCCGCCGTGGTGCCCGAGACCATGATGGCGAGCACCTTCACGCGCTCGCGCTTCGGCAGTCCGTCGCGCTGGGCGGCGCGTTTCGGGCGTGACCCTTCTTCCAAGGGTTTCTTCGCGCTGCTTGCGCGTCGGGGTTCGCTTGCGTGTCGGGGCTCGCTTGTGTGCCGGGGTTCGCTTGCACCTCCGCGCGAAGACGGTGCGCCCTCCTGCGGTTTTTCGGCAGAAGGAGGTACCGCATCTTTTGGTATGTTCACGCCTTCGGTCATTCGCACCATATTACCAGCTCGCGCAAGCTTCCGCCTGTCGCGCCGGTGAAAAGTGGAGAAGCCGTGATGCTTCGGTGTCGTGCTCCCGTGCGGTGCGTCCATATGGCCGCATTGTCTCTTGGCCTCGCGCATGGCCGCGCGGAGGCGACAGAGAGAGGCGCGGCGTTTCGCGAATGCGGAAACGCCGCGCCTTGGTAGGAGTGGGCAGGAGTTGCTCTTTGCTACCCTTGGTGGTGTTGCGCGCGACCAAGATAATAGGGCCAGATGGCTTTGGCTGCGTCTTCTATAGTTGTTATTCCCATCAAATCCTGCAGCGAAAGTCGAACGGAAAGCGACTTTTGTATTTTTACGAGCAGAAGAGTCCTTTTCACATCGGACGAAGTGGCTCCTTCGCAGTTCTCTCCCGCCTCGTAGTCGGCTACCAGATCCTTAGAGACCTTCAGTGCTTTTCCCAAGCTGATCTTGGCTAAATCGTCCAGATTCTCCGTCTCTTCCAAGTCGGAGTCCGTCAATGCGAACTTCTTCATCACGAAGGCGCGCAAATGCTCCAGAAAGAAGGAATAAGTGAGGTTCGGCGTGCCCAAGATGAGATCGATTTCCGCCTCCGCCTCCGCCTCCTTTTTCAGAATGCTTTCTCGCGACATGGTGAACCTTCCGCTTTCTCGTAATCGTCTTTGCAGTTCGTCCTAGTCAACGATTAAGGGCTCGACACCAATTGCGTCGGCGAGCGCGATGAGCTCTTTAGTGTAGTCGCCGTACACCAAGGCAACATGAATACCCACTTGGCACTGGGCGCGGTGCGCTTTGAGCGAGTCGTTCAGGCGATAGAACACCAGCTGCGTGCAATTTTCCCTGTCTTGACCGCTGCTTTCAACGATCTCGCCCTTGCCGATGAGCATTTTCCCCACATCGGGAGAGAACTTGCAGAGCGTGATGGTCTTGCCCGCATCGCGTGAGAAGTCGTAGCGCATCGTGGCACCGAACTTCTGGTCGTAAGCGAACGGCGCGATGCCGTAAGGTGCGTTCTCGTTCGGGTCAGGCAGATGCCTATGGGCGACGGAATGCTGGGTCATCCACAGATGCTCGGCGTTGGCCGGGTTTTTCGCCAGTTCAGCAAGCTGTTCTTTGGTAGCGCCGAAGACCTGCTTGAACTCGCCGTCGATCATCGGGATGGGGCAGGTGTTGCCCATATAGGGGGAATGGCCCGAAACCGCGATGAGGGCCTGCTGTGAAAGCGCTGCGGGCAGGTCGTATTCGCAGGCGGAAGGAATGCCGGATTCCATGTTGAGCGCATGGGTCAGGCACATCGTGAACTTTTCCTTGTTGATGCGGCGCGTGGAGCACATGTCAGGACAGGGTATGGAGAACGCGTTGCAGTCGAAGCGGTTCATGAACTTGCGCGTGGCGATGAAGGCGATAACGGAGGGAAGCATGAGCTCGCGGGACATGCTGCAGTTTTCGGCGCCGTTTATAAGTTCGTCGCACAGTTCGTTTGCCCGCTTAAGGTCTTCCTCGTCGACATTGGGAGTCTTGCGGCCGGGAGTGGTGTAGTTGCCTTCGGGGGTTGCCGGCTTCATACAGTCCATGAATTCATGCAGGTTGACCACATGGAAGCGCGTGCCTAGGCGGCGAGTGACATTGTCAAGGCTGGTGAACGAATCGGGGCGGCTGACCGAGGTCGTCGCATCGAAGCGAGTGACCAGCAGATACTTGGTGTTTGCCAAGATTTTCTTACCGCGGAGGGCAATCATGCGCAGTTTGAAATCCTCCCAGCGATATTCCGAATAGCACTCGACGCCCAAATCGCGCGCGGCAATGCCAGCTGGCACGTCTGGCACGTTGAACTGGCCGGAAGCGGGGCAGTAGCACATGGTTTTCTTGAAGCGCATGGCAAATTTCAGTCCGAGATCCTGTACGCCGGCGCCGGCCATGGGCACTACGACGTCTGCGGCATTCACGGCTTTTTCCATGGCGCGCCACTGCTCTTCAGGCTCGTCCCAATCGTCGGTGCGGTGGAACAGTACCGGATCCATCACGTTAACGCCCTCAGGAACGTTTTCCTTGATGCTTTCGACGAACCCTTTTGCGCGCTTCGCGAATGCGACTTCGTCATAGCCCGGTTTCAAGGCGTCTCCGCTGCCGAAGCGGCAAGGTCCTTCGTAGTAATAAAGATGCTCGCAGAACAGTTCCAAGGGCAGAACGTTGAGCTTGATATCTTTTGCGGTTTCTATCACGGTGTATCCTTTCTGCAAATCCCTTCTCCTTTTGGCGAAGGGGGGGTCAAGGGCTTCAGTGCGCGATGTGAAAGCCGCGCACCGAAGGAGAGCGCATGCGTCTTTAGGCGGTTGCGCTTACGCACATTCGATAACTTCAAAGTCCATCAGTTTGGCGAAGTCGACCACCATGTCGTACACATCGCCGTATACCAGTGGAATGTGATTGCCCACCTGAAGCGATCCGTCGAAGAACTTCTTGCCGTCGGACACTTTGAAGAAAGCTCCTTCGGTACAGTTCTCGGTTTCGTAACCTGCACCCGCTACGATTTCGCCGCGCGCAACGAACAGTTTGGAGCATGTTGGATCGAAACGGCACATGGTGATGGTTTGGCCGATGTCTTGGTTGAAATCATAGCGAATGGTGGCACCCCAACGTCCGCCCATGGCGAATGGCCGAAGCGAATAGACGGATTCTTCGCTGTTATAGCCTTTGAGCTTGCGATTGGGGACGGCGTGGAAGGTGTATCCGATGCCGCCCTGGCTTTCAAGTTCTTCGGCAACGTGCTCGAAGCCTTTCTTGTCTTTCTTCAGCAGAGGGGAGGTGGCCAGCGCGTCGCTGGCATTCATTTTGCCAAGCGAAGTGTTGCCCATGTACGGCGCGCTGAAAGAAAGGCTCGAAAGGAGAATCATCGAGACAAGCGCGGAGATGTCATATTCGCAGGCGGAGCAGATGCCGCATTCGTTGTTGAGTGAATGGTTAAGGCACAAGGTGAACTGTTCCTGGTTCAGGCGACGTGTAGCGCACATATCGGGGCAGGGTGCCGTGAACGCATTGCAGTCAAGTTTGGCCATGAGCTTTTTGGAAAGATAGTTAGCCTTGACGGAGTTGAATACGAACTGCTCGTCGATGTCGACCACTTCGGCATTGGCGATAAGCTTGTCGGCAATCGCCTTGATTTCCTTTGCGTCTTCTTCGTTGATGTTGTCGCATTTGCGACCAGGCAGCGTGGGGTTGCTGCTGGGGTCGACCATCTGGGTCTGATCGAGGAATTCGTGCATGTTGTAGTAGCGGAATTCCACTCCAAGGCGCTTTGTTACCTCGTTATGGTCGAGGAACGAGTCGCACGCACTAATGGAAAGTGTTGAATTTGCGCGGGGAAGGCACAGGATGCGCGTATGGTCGAGTACTTTGCGGGCTCGCAGAACCTTAAGGGTGCGAGGCGCGTCGTTCCAAGTGTACCAGCAGTAGGCCTCGTAACCGCGTGCGGTGAGCGCCGAGACGAAGATGGCGTCGTTGCTGCCGAAGTGAAGCAGGGCCATAGGCTTGTTGTAGCGTTTTTCGAATTCGAGGAGCCAGTCCACGCCGAAAGGAAAGATGTTCATGATGTACAGATCGACATCGTCAACATCTTGGGCGACTTCGGCAAGCGCCTCGTCGGTAACGGGGAACGTTTCGTCGCGTTGAATCATGATGGGCTCCATGATGTTCACGTAATCGAGGCCGCCCAACTGCTCCTGCACGTTGTTGACGAACTTGCGGTTCAATTCAGCTGCGTTCATCAGGTCGAACTCTTTGGTAAGTTGGTCGCCCGTGCCGAACCGGCAGGGTCCCTCGAATACGTATTCGTGGTACACGCAGACGGTGACGGGGCGAATGTTGAGCTTGACGTCCTTTCCTTTCTTGATCTCGAATTCCACAATCCTCTCCTTTCTCGCTTCTTACTATGCACACGCGGATTTCTCGATGCCGCTACCGCGCTGTGTCCTTGTCAAGAATCGTACGAGCCACACGTTCCTCCAAAAGAGAAAGCGTGGTGATGTTGACTGATTCCTCCGGGGAAATGTCCAGGTCGAGCTCTCTATTAAGGCTTATTATCAAAAGGATTTTCTTGGTCAGGGCGGGCGATGCCGCATCGCAGCGGGTATTCAGGTCGCCGCTTATTATCTCTGCAAGATCAACGCCGGTCGTACGGGCTGTGCTCATCTGGCCGAGTGCGTTGAAGGCGTCAAGCGCGAGGTCTTCCTCCTCTAGGAAATAGCGCGTTTTGACGTATGCGCGAACGAGGTTTTTGATTTCGCGTTGTGTCGTTGCTGCACCGATGTGCTTGATGATTTCGGCCGCTTCGTTTTCCGCTTGAGTGAGTTTCTGTTCCATGGTTTATCCCCCCCTCGCCCATATCTGCGTCCTGCTCGTGCCCGCTGGTTTCCTATGTCTCTCTCCAATGTTTTCTTACTTCCGGAGCGTTTTCTTGGCCGTTGAATCGTCTCCTTGGTTCTCGTTTGGATTTCCTCGCCACTCTCTGGGCATTATTTTATTTTGCTTTTACGTTGGCTTTAATGGGCTAAATGCCCAAAAAGTGGTGTATTATTATGCAAATAGCTTATTTATCAGGAGAAAGTCTATGGTTTCACTAGGCATGCTTTTGGACTGGATTCGGTCTCTGTCCGACAAGGTTGTTAGTCGCAGGTTCTATCCTGAGGCCATAGAGTGGGTTGACTCTTTGCCCTCTTGCGCGGATGAATGGCCCGTTATTTTAACCTCGGGAATCGTTGTTGTGTGTGATAGTGTTGCCGAGGCAGAGGCATTAGACGAGAGCGTGCCGGCTATTGTCGTCTGCCATCTTGATTCCGGTGATCTTGAGACCGCGTCGAGAAACAACACCCTGCTTGTGAGCTCTCGGTATTCAAAGCAAACGCTTGCTTCTCTTCTGCAGAGGCGCATTCTTGGCATTCGCGAATGGGAGCACGAGCTTGATCGCATTTCCGCTGAAGGAGGAAGCTATCAGGAAATGATCGATGCTTCCCGCGATATTCTTGGCAATCTGATTACGGTTACCGATTCCACCTATCGCCTGATCGCCCATACGACCGGCATGTTGACAGATGACCCTGTTACCAGCGAGCTTATAGAAAAGGGTTTTCACGGAGAGCGTGCCTTGAAGCGTTTCAGGGAAGAGGGAGCGTTCTCGAAATGGACGAAGCAAAGGAAAACCCATTATTCCGAACATGGCATATCCCAGTACCCTTCGATGAACCACGTGTTCACTCTCAACAACGCTTATTTTATCCAAATGGTTATGACCTGCACCAATGTGTCCTATTCCCAGGGTTTGCTCAACACGTTCGATATTTTGGTCTCGCATGTCAAGGCTCATATTCGCCGCTGCCAGGCATCGGAGTCGAAAACGTATGCGAAGGGGACAGAGCTTCTACTCGATCTGATTGCCGGGAAGTCGTTGTCCCGTAAGGTCATAGCTCAGCAGACGAGAGGTTTTGGTTTGTCAGGAAGGGAGAAAGGTCGCCTTTACGCTGTGAGGGAGAAGTTCAAGGAGTCGGAGAATTTGGAATACCTTGCTGGAACAATTAATTCAGCCTTGCCCGGCTGCTTCATTCTCTCTAAAAAAGACATTGTGTATATCGTGGCGTGCTCGGAGGGCGACGATAACGTTTTGCAAAGCGATGTCGAGTCGGCTCTGTCGGCCCTTGTTGACTTTTCCTGCGTTGACGTTGCTGTTTCCGGCATGCTTCCCTCTCTTTCCGATTTGGGCATGACTGCACGTCAGATTGCCGTTGCCTACCAATATGGTAAGGGAAGACCCTATCTTGCCCATGATAGGCTGGACAAGTACGACCCGTTTTTTCGGTTCGAAAGCAGCTTGTTCGACTACCTTCTGTTCGAGGAGAGGCGCGATGCTGACTTTTTGCGGTTCTGCTTGAACACCAGTGTTCTCGCGCGCATAGAAGAAGGGAGTCAGAAAAATCCCTCCGATGCCGCTATCGTTCGCTGTTATCTTAAGCACGAATGCAGTTCTTCCTTGACGGCGGAAGCCCTCGGCGTTCACCGAAACACGATTCTCAACAGGATAGGAAGCATTGCAAAGCGAGGATCGATTGACTTCGACGACCCGAAAGTCCGCCTCAATCTTATTGCGTTGTTCCATCTTTCTGATTTTCTGGGGGCGGATGGAAGCGCGCCGTGTTGAGACGACTGGCGAATTGCTTTCCCAATGGATTCGATGCAGGTTATTCTGCAAGCTGAATTAATCACATGAAAGCTGCTGAATAGTGCATTGGATACAATCTGCGGTTCTATACCTTTTTGGCGTATATTCCATTGCGACGGAAACGCCCGGTTTGGTATGGGTTTACAATGGGAAGCACAAGGGATGACGGTTAGCTTCCAGTCGGGTGGTTGCAGGAGGGGGTGAATATGTGCTATCAATGTTCAGGTTGCGGGAAATGCCTTGGGGGAGAATATCAGAATAAGGCTACGACGACGTGTCCGTGCTGCAGATACGAAGTTGAAGACGGCATAAGAAGATGCCCGAAGTGCGGAGCGTTCATCCGTCCGAAAACCGGCAGCATTCCCGCAAGGAAGTCGAAGGCCGTTCAGGCGGTCTAGCTGGCGCAAAGGACATCTCACGCAAATCGAAGAGGTGTGCGTGCGCTGCGCGTCCGACGTTCTTAATGTGTCTTTATGGGGTCTTCCGACATACCGTACTTCTTAAAAAGCTCTTTGAGTTCCGCGCCGGAATGGATGCCGAGTTTTTTGAAAATCGAGTACTTATGCGCTTTGGCCGTTGATTTGGAAATGTTTAGAATCGAGGCAATGTAGGACGGGTTGCGGTCGTTGGCTAGGTAGCGCAGGATGTGCCCCTCCCGGCTGGTGAGACCGAACTCCTTCTCGATGAGCATGATGGCTTTCTTGCGCTTGCCCGGCATGCTGCCGCCGATAATGTCGAACAGCGGGGTGCCCGACCTAGCATACTCCACCTCGTCAAGCGCATCGATCAAGTCGATAAGAATATGTCCCATCTCCTGCTTGTTCTTGCTGCCATTCAAGTAAAGTGGCAAGGCGGTGTACATAATCGCCCCGGTGTTGAGTACCTTCTGTTCTGTCTCGTTCATTTTCCCTCCAGCATGCATCGCGTTTGCGGTCTTGGCGTTTCTCCGCTGTTTCGTTGCTGTTCATTATAGCGGATCGGGTTGAGAAAACCCCTAGTTATAATGCGCTCAACGAAAGCAAAAGAAACCCCAGTGCCTTCATTGAAAGCAGCCGGGGTTTCTTTTGCGTGGTACCTTCTACTTCTTACGGAAGATACACGACGGTCTTTTTGCTCTTTTCGGCTAGAGCTGCGCTCACGTTTTCGATGGGAACAAGCTCCATGCAGTTCGCCAGACAGTGCAGCATGCACGAAGGTTGCTTGCCTTGCTCGACGCGCTCTTCGCATAGATCGCACAGATCGGATGGTACGGGGACGTAATCCCACAGCCACTTGCCCTGCATCTTCACCGGACCCATCTCGTTGATTTTGATGCCCCACTCGTCCAGCGGAATGTTGTGAGTGTTGCGGCACGAAACCTCGCAGGCATGGCATCCGGTGCAGTACTTGTACTCGATCAGCATTGCGTATTTGCTCATTTCAGGCCTCCTACTCTGCAACCCAGCTGGCGGGGTCGGTTCCGATTGCGCCCTCTTCGGTTTCGGGTGCCAAGGTTCCCAAGGCGTCGAGGCTGTCCACCTTGTAGATCTTGCAGCACACGTTCTTGAACGGTGCGCCGAAGCCGATGCGCCCGATGGCACGATGCGGAATCAGGCTGTTGATGTTCGATTTCCAGACACCGTTCAGATTCGGGGTCTCGGACTCTTGCTCGGGGTACCACCAACCGTGCTGAGCATGGATGGTGCGTGGATCGACGACAGGCGTGATCTGGGCTTTCTCGATTGCTTTGCCCAGCGGGTTCTCGATGCACACCCAATCGCCGTCTTTGATGCCGTACTTCTCGGCGGTTTCGGGGTTGATCTGCACCAACGGGTCGGGCATGATGGCGCGAAGCGAGGGAACCTGACGATGCTCGGAATGGAACGATGTCGTTTCGCGACCACCGGTAATCATGACCAGCGGATAATTTTCTTTCAGGTCGTCGCGACCCGGGGTGTAGGGCGTCATCTTGTTCTCTTCGAAGTAGGGCAGCGGGTCTTCGCCCCAGTCTTCGTAGAGGCTCGATGCAAGCTCGACCAAGCCGGTGGGTGTGTTGAACCCGGGGTATCCGTCGGAGCGCAGAAGACCTTTTTCGTACTTCTTGTATTCGAAGTCCATCTGGTGCCAGCCGGCTTCCTGCAGTTGTTCGAAGGTCATGTCAAGGCCGCCGTTGTGCATCTGCTCCGTGAAGAAGTCGGCCACGTTGTCCCATGGCCACGCCTTCGGGTTCAGCCTCTTGCCCACCATGAAGTCGATTTCAAGGTCAGATTTGCAGTCGCCCACCTCGGCCACCTTGTTCATGGCCATGATCATGTGGGTGTTGCGTCCGAAGTGCGGAAGCACCATGCCGTCGTGCTCGGCGAAGGTGGTTACGGGAAGGAACAGGTCGCACAGGCCCATGGCGGTCGGCGTCATGAACACGTCCTGCACCACGTTGAATTCCATCTTCTCCAAGGCCTTGAACCAGCGCTTGCCCTGAGCGTTGGTGGTGTTGGCGATGCCGTTGGTGGCATAGAACCAGGCCATCTTCAGGGGGTAAGGCTTCTCCGTCTCCAGCGTGTCCAGAATGCAGTCAGGATGCGCGATGACGTGCGCAGCCTGGAAGCCGCGATAGTGTTCAAGGTCGGTGATCTGCTTCTCCATCATGCCTTCGGGAAGCTGCTGGGCGCATTCGTAGCGCCATTTGCCCATGAATGATGCAGGAACGGCCAGCGTTACACCGCCGGGAACATCCAGATCGCCTAGGATGGCAGCTAGGATGAGCACGCAGTGACCAGCCTGAACGCCGTTTGAGTTGGTATCGATGGCTAAGCCCCACATGAACGACGAAGGATGGTTCGTTGCTATCGCGCGGGTGGCAGCGGCGATAGTCTCAGCCGGAACCCAGGTAATCTCCTCGACTTTGTCAAGCGGGTATTGGGCGGCGCGCTCGGTGAGCTCTTCGAAGCCGTAGCACCAGTTCTCAACGAAATCGTGGTCGTACAGGTCTTCTTGGATGATGAGGTTGATCATGCCAAGACCGAGCGCAGCATCGGTGCCGGGACGAAGCTGCAGGTGGTAGGCCGCATGCGCGGCGCACCAAGTGACGCGCGGGTCAACGACAATAAGCTGCGCGCCCTGCTTCATGATGTCGATGATCGTGTGGCCGAAAAAGCCGTCAGGGTTGGAGAACAGAGGGTCCTTGCCCCAGAGCACTACGTATTTCGGGCATTCCCAACGCGGGTCGTCGAAGCGATCGGGGAAGTACGCCGCATAGTCGAGTTCGGGATAGCCGGCGCCCAAGATGAAGTCGGCAACGGAGCAGCGCGGACCGTAGCAGGAGTCGCCCGACATGGGGAAGCAGCTGTTCGGTGTGCCGAGCGCCGCATAGGCGAGCGGAGTCTTGTACAGCGTGGCCTCGCGACCGGTGCCCTGGAAGGCGACGATGGCCTCGGCGCCGTAGTTCTCCTTGATGTAGTTCACGCGCTCTTCGATGATGTCAAGCGCCTCATCCCAGGAGATGGGCTCCCACTTTTCCTTGCCGCGGTCTTTGGGATCGCGCTTCAAGGGGGTGAGAATGCGCTTCTCGTTGTACATGTACTCGGGAAGCGTTAGGCAGCGAACGCACAGGCGGCCGTGGGTGATGGGATGGTCGGGGTCGCCCTCGACGTCCACCACTTTGCCGTCCTTGACGGTCAGGTACATGCCGCATCCTACCGGGTGGTCACCCGGCGGGGACCATGCGCAGGTGCGACATTTGAACGTGCCATCGCCGCAATCGATAATTCTTTCCGACATAACCTCTCCTCTCTGATTCCACTTTCACTGCAATGCGCAGACGCCTGGGCGAGGGTTGCGCGGGGCTGCAAGGGCGTGGCGCGGTTCGTGCGCATTCGCCCACGAACCCGGCTGCGCGAAATCGTGAAGGTTTCGCGCCCTTCGCCGTGAGGCGGGACTGCTGAAATACTCCCCTTCGGGTCGCCGAAGCTGCTTTCCTCGCCTTCCTCATCCTGGGATGGCGAGGAAAGCAGCTGGTCTGACGGAGCTGGCCAGGCTGCCGGCATTCTCCTAGGCGATGGGGGGTTTGGGCGCCGTTGGGGCGCTCGGGGCTTTCGGGGCACCGGGAGCTGTTGGAGCCGTGGGCGCTGCCGGCGCCGCAGGCACGGGAGCTTCAAGGTCTTCGAAGCCTTCAGTGGAAGATTTGCAGAACGGGCATTTGCTAGGGAGTTCTCCGTTGACGCGATTGATTCGCTTGCCGCAATTCGGGCAGAGAACCGGGCCGTTGCCGCCTGCTTCTGCTGGTCTGAAGCACATGGTCATTCCCCTTTCGATACGTGGTTTCGCTTTCTTCAATGGCGATGATGCGCACGTGCGAAATGCATCGGTTCGCGCATTCCCTCGGTGCGCAATAACGGTTTCAATGGTAAACCCGCACACCGAAAAACGCCAGTTTGAAAAATTTCATTACCTAAACCTTTTCGGTATTAGTGATAATATTATTTATAGAATAATGGTTTTTATCTAATACTCAAAAGTAGGAAGATTCAAGCTTGGTCAAATTTCGCAACAAGAATAGTAAACTACCGTTTATCAGGTAAAATATAAAGAATCTAATACCGGAATACTTATCGATAATCAGAGCGGTGTATTATCTACAAAATAAAATAATAGATTGAAAATTACTATCTTGAAAGTTATACGAAATGGTATTACTCTAATGTGCTGTAAGCGATTGAATGTGCAATTGCAAAGGCAATCGCGAAGGTTCGATAGACCGTTTGTCAAGTCAGGAGTATCTCATGTGTTTCAGACCAGCGGCAGTATCCATGACTAACACGTGCAAGAAGTGCGGAGCCGAATGCGCGCTCGACCTTACCGTGTGCCCCGAGTGCGGGGCCGAGCTTCCCAAAATTCCCGGATTCGGCGGCGGCGCTCCCGGCATGCCCGGCGCTCCGGGTGCTCCCGGTGTTCCCGGAATGCCTGCGGCTCCCGGCATGCCCGCAGCCCCCGGTGCCCCGAGCGCTCCTGGCGCTCCCGCTGCGCCCGGTGCCCCGAAACCGCCCAGCGCGTAAGACTTCGCCCTGCCCCTCGCTCTGCGCTTTACAGGCGGTGGGGGTGGGCAGGGTGCGGGGCGCATGCGCATGGCGGACCTACCCCTGGTTCGGCCGTTCGCACGCGCTCCCGCATCCCGCGCAGCGAAACCCTTTCCGTAGCTTTCTCAGCGCGGCCCCCATTTCGTCCGCAAGCGTTCGTCGGAACTCGCGTTCCCAAACGCTTCTGGAAATAGTAGATGACGAGAGAAGAAACAGAGGAAGAAGGAGGAGGAATGGACTACCAAGAGTTCTTGGATTCGATAGACCGCAAGGCCTATCACGAAGGCGAGTGGCGCTGGCAGGAAGGCGACCTCACCGTTACCCGTACGAACCACTGGTCCCCGCCGGGCTGCCATAACGGCTGCGGTGTGCTTTTGTCCGTCGATAAGGAGGGCAAGCTCGTGCACATCGAGGGCGACCCGCTGTCTCCTTTCGCGGGCGGCAAGCTGTGCATGCGCTGCCTTGACATGGTCGAGGCCGTGAACCACCCCGACCGTTTGAAGTACCCGCTCCGTCGTGCGGGCGAGCGCGGCGAGAACAAGTGGGAGCGCATCAGCTGGGATGAGGCTTACGACGAAATCGTCGAAAAGGTGAACTGGATCAAAGAAAACTACGGCTCTCACACCATCATCTTTGACCACGGCACCGGCCGTAACATTGGCTGGCAGCTTCCGTTGTTCGCTAGCACGGCCCTCGAGACGCCGAACGTGTGCAACTTCGGCTTCACCGGGTTCGCGTGCTACCTTCCCCGCATGATCGGCGCTTCTGCGAAAATGGGCGAGATGACCATCATCGACGTTTCTGAAACCCATGAGCTTCGTTACGCTGACCCAACGTTTCGCCGGCCCGATGTCATCATGGTATGGGGTAACGAGCCGCTGAAGTCAAACGCTGACGGCTTCATCGGCCACTGGATCGTGGAATGCATGCAGATGGGCACGAAGATCATCTCTATCGACCCACGCTTGACCTGGCTCGGTTCGCGTGCCGAGTACTGGTTGCAGGTGCGTCCCGGCACCGATGCCTGCATCGGCATGGCCATGTTGAACGTCATTATCGGCGAGGATTTGGTCGACCACGAGTTCATCGACTGCTGGACCTACGGCTACGAGGCTTTGGTCGAATCCGTGCAGGACAAGACACCTGAGTGGGCGGCCGAGATCTGCGGTGTGAACGCCGAGGATATTCGTGGCGCCGCCCGTTTGTACGCAAACGCCGAGGGCGCGTCCATTCAGTGGGGTCTTGCGTTCGAGCAGCAGCTTTCCGCTTTGGGCGTGACCGCTGCCGCATGCGACCTCATGGGCGTGACGGGCAACATCGACAACCCCGGTGGCAATCTGCTCATCAAGTGCGCGTTCGACATCGAAAAGCGCTACGGCTTGGGCGACTTCAAGATTCCGCGCGAGGAGTACGCCGGCAAGATGACGCTTTCGGCCGGCATCGAGTCGTCCGACATCGTGGCGTGCGCCGCTTCCGATCCGCTACTTCTGGCCTGCGAGACTGGTGAGCCTTTCCAGCCGCAGATGCTCTGGATTGAATCGGCCAACCCGCTGGCATGCTCGGGCATGGATGCTCCTCGCATGTACGAAGCGTTCAAGAAGATTCCCTACATCGTGGTGGCCGACCCGTTCATGACGCCGACTGCCGTTGCCTCGGCCGATATCGTGCTGCCTGTGGCCATGAGCTGCGAGCGCAATGCCGTGCGCACCTGGTGGACGCCTGCTCGCTCCATCTCCAAGTGCACGAGCTACTACGAAGCCAAGTCCGACGAGCAGATCATCCTCGACCTTGGCAAGCGTTTGAAGCCCGAGAACTGGCCGTGGAAGGACGACAAAGAGCTTTCCACCTGGTACCTCACCGACCAGTACGCCAAGGAAGGCACCCGCTACGAGGGCGACTTCGAGGAACTGCAGGCGCGCGGCGGCTACAAGTACGACGAGTGGGATTCCACCTACTACAAGTACAAGAAGGGCATGTGCCGCCCGGACGGAACGCCCGGCTTCGATACCGCGACCGGTCGTTTCGAGTTCTGGAGCTGGGGCTATAACCATTGGGGCGTCGACCCGATGCCGTACCACATCGAGCCGAAGGACTCGCCTGTTTCCACGCCCGAGAAACTCAAGGAATATCCGTTCGTGGCAACTTCGGGCGGTCGTTCCTACGAGTTCTTCCACTCCGAGCATCGTCAGCTGGAAACCATGCGTGAGTTCCACCCGTGGCCGCTCGTGACCATCCATCCCGAGGCTGCTGCCGAGTACGGCATCCAGGACGGCGACTGGGTGTGGATCGAGACCACGCACGGCCGCTGCCGTCAGAAGGCATTCCTGTTCCCCGGCATCAAGAAGGACACCATCCACATGGAGCATGCGTGGTGGTTCCCCGAGGAAGAGGCGGCCGAGCCCAGCCTGTTTGGCACGTTCGACTCCAACATCAACAATATGGCGCTCAACTTCGAAACCGGCCAAGGCGGCATCGGTTCCGGTATCAAGAGCTTCCTGGCCAAAATCTACAAGTACCAGGATGGCGACGAGATGCCCGGCGAGAAGGTCACGCGCAAGGGCGGCTGGATGGACTACATCCCCGGCGTTATGGCCGGCGACAAGGAATCTGCCGAAAAGCGTGCGGCGGAAGGCAACGAGTATCTGCAGAAGCAGCTTGAGAACGCTCGTCGCGTTCAGGAGCTGAAGGTCGAGGATGCCGACATGCAGGGTCGTAATGCGCTTGAGTACGCCAAAGAGCATGCAGACGAGGTTATCCGCTAACTACTCAAGAGCTTCAGCAAAGGAGGCGAACATTATGACGAAAGCAATTCTGGTAAACCTTGACTACTGCACGGGATGCCACTCCTGCGAAGTTGCCTGCAAGAAGGAGCTGGGTCTGCCGAAGGGGGAATTCGGCATCAAAGTGACCGAAGTCGGTCCCTACCAGTACAGCGAGCGCGAAGGCGTGAAAGGCAAGTGGGAATGGACGTATTCCCCGGTCATTACTAACGCATGCGATATGTGTGTGGCCCGCACCGAGATGGGCAAGATGCCCATGTGCGTGCAGCACTGCCAGGCCTGGTGCATGTACTACGGCGAAGTTGAAGATCTGGCGAAGAAGATCGACGGCAAGAATCGCTGGGCCTTGCTCACCAACAAAGAGCAGGCGTAGGAGCTTCTGACGGGCCTGGGCGGCGCGGCGTGCGTCCGTCCAGGCCGCATTCCATTCGCTCTAACATCGATGGGTTCGGGCGGTGCTGTGCGTGCTGTCCCGAATCCGTCCCATAACGATAAGGGAGGGGTTCATTTGAACACGACTGATCAAATTTGCGCTCATGTCGTTTCATCCGGTTACGATTCGTTGGACGAATTTACCGTATCGCGCGTCAAGACCCGTGTGCTCGATTCTATCGGCGTTATCGCTGCCGGCGTGAATGCGCCTATGGTAGGCGAGCTTTTCGGGCTTCTGACCAGTTACGGTACGGCTCCTCAGAGCAGCGCGTTCTTCCGTGGGGCGAAGATCGACACGCCGAGCGCGGCCATGATCAACAGCTTCGCCATGCGGTCGTACGACTTCGAGGCTATCGAGGCCGAAAACCCTGGGAAGAAGTCGAGCGCCGCCCATATCAGCGGCTCCACCGTGCCCACGGCGTTCGCGTGCGCCGAGCGTGCGCAGGCATCGGGCAAGGATTTCATTGCGGCTTTGGCCTTGGGCGATGATATCGCGGCTCGTCTGGGCGCCGCGTCCGGTTTCGATGTGTACGGTGGCTGGGACAACACCAACACCATCAACGGTTTCGGTGCCACTACCATTGCCGGCAAGCTTGCGGGCTTGAACGAGGTACAGCTCAACAACGCATATGGCTTGGACCTGAACATGATTGGCGGGTCCATGGACAACATCAACTTCAAGACCCTTGCGTTTAAGTTCCCCATGACGCTTGCTGCGCGCAACGCCATTTTCGCGACCGATTTCGCGAAGCTGGGTATGACGGCAAGTCATGATGCGTTCGGTGGTAAGAAGGGCTATTTCACGCTGTTCACCAGTGAGGACGTGCGCAAGCCCGAAATCCTCACGCAGGATTTGGGCTCGGTATTCTATGGCGATGTGGTTATCAAGCCATGGTCTGCCTGTCGCGCAACGCATCCCACGATCGACGCCGTCATGCAGATTGTTACTGCCAACGACATCAAGGCCGACCAGGTGGAAAGCGTTGTGCTGCACACCACGCCCCGCACGGCCAACGGTTTCGTGGGCCAGCCGTGGGAGATTGGCGAAGAGCCCCAGGTGTGCGGTGCGTTCAGCATCATCTACACCGCTGCATGCGCCATTGCGTCGCAAGCAGTGCGCCCCGAGCTCATGAACCGCGAGGCCATGGAAAGCGAGCAGATGAAGAGCATCATCGCGAAGATTCGCATCGAGCCGACTCTTCCGCCCGACGAATACCAAACCGCCGAGGCCGATATTGTGCTTACGGACGGCACGGCGTTCCATTCCCGTTGCGATGCTCCGAAGGGCGATATCTACAAGACTCCCCTCACCAACGACGAGGTTCTGGACAAGTTCTACCGCAATATCGAGTTCTCGGGCGTGATGCCGCACGAGCGCGCCGAGGAAATTGTTTCTTTGGTTTCTCATCTTGAAGAGCTTGAAAACATATGCGAGCTCCTCGAGCTGATGAAATAAAGGAAATGCTGATTTGGGAATGCCCCGCTCTGCATGCGCGGGGCTGGCGGAACTAATCGGTGTTTCCCGAAGGCAAGCAAGACAAAAAGAAAGGTAACAAGGAGGGACAATGGCAAAAGAAATTGAACGCGATGAGCAGGGCCGTCCGCTGTACGGCGTCTCCGTTCAAATCGCAGCACTGCTGGTCATCACGATGCAGTATGTGCAATCGTTCGTAACGCCTGCTCTGTCAACGGTTAAAGGGGCCTATGCGGGCATCGGCGTGAGCGACACCATGATCGCGAACATCCAGGGCATTCCTTCGCTCATGGCAATTTTCGGCGCTATTCTGGTGGGCGTTCTCGAGCGCTACATGAAGAAAAAGACCATCCTCATCATCGCTCTTGTGCTGATGTTCGCCGGTTCTCTGGCGGGTCTGTGCCCCGAGACCGAAATGGGCTTCTATCTGCTGCTTGCCAGCCGCGTTATGCTGGGTCTTGGTCGCGGCATGATCTTCCCCATGGCGTCCTCGTTCATCGCCGACCTCTTCTTCGGCAAGCGTCAGGCGCGCCTCATGTCCTGGAAGACCGCTGTGGGTGGCCTGTCCGGTTCGCTGTTCCAGATTATCGGCGGTCTTTTGGCCGTTATGTCGTGGCGTTACGCCTTCATCGGCATGCTCATGTGGGTTCCCGTTGCCATCCTGTGCGTTGCTTGGTTGAAGGAGCCCGAGGTTGCCAAGGCTGGCGGCGTTGACGAATCTGGCAAGAAGGGCAACGCTCTGAAGTCTATTACGCCGTTCGCGTGGGCCATGTTCGTAATCTTCGGTATTTGGAACATCTTCCAGTTCGTGTACATTACCAATACGTCGCTGTTGGTGAAGGCCTATGGCTTGGGCGAAAGCGACATCGCAGGCTACATCATGTCGCTTGAGACGGCCATGAGTGCCGTGGCTGCTTTGGCTTATCCGCTGTGGCGCGGGCGCGTGGGCGGCTTCGACATGGCCATCGCCATTCTGCTCGAGGCCATTGGCTATACCATCATCGTTACGTCCGGCACCAACCCGACCATGTTCATCGTGGGCACCGTGTTCTACGGCTTCGGTTTCGGTACGTTCAATCCCGTTCTGATTCTGCAGTTGGTTCACGTGCTGCCCAAAGAAGGCGCTACGTTGGGTCTTTCGCTGTTGGCTGCTGCGCAGAACTTCTGCCAGTTCCTTTCGGCGAACATCCTGGCCGTTATCAACCCGCTGTTCGGCCTTGAGACCTCCGCAGCTGGCAAGTTCACGACGGCCATGTACGGTGCATGGTTCTATGTGGTGGTCATCGCCCTCATCATCATCGTGTTGCGCATGAAGGCTCCCAACAAGCTTGCGACGCTCAACATCAAGAAGGCCGATGCTGAGTAACGCGTGAGCCGATAGGTTCTAGGATGGCCCGGGGCGGGAAGTGCACGCCCCCTTGCCCCGGGCGTTTTTCTGCAAGGACAGCCACTTTTCGTCCGAGGTGTTTTCTCGTGAGGGAAATCGCCCTTGTTCTTAAGGCTCTTCGTAAAAGCAACCGCTTTTTACCCGGCACCATTTCCTTTGCGGATGGAAGGTGGCAGTGGGAACCGGGCTGGAAAATTAGAGTGAAAATCGGGTGATTTTTCGGGGGGGGGGGGGGGGTGTAA
>JAEYEL010000198.1 GCA_023403475.1 Actinomycetes bacterium | reverse complement strand
GCCGACCTGACGGTGTGACCTTCGTTCGGCGTGATGGTCACGGTAACGCTGCCGCCTTCCTCGACCGAAGACGCGCTTGCGGTAACCGTGCCGCCGCTGCTGTAGTTCACGCCAACGGAATAGGTGTTCTTCTTGGGCTCTTCCTTTTTGCCCAGGCTGATGGTGATGTTGACGGTATCCTTCGGTTTTGCGGATTCTCCTGCGTTTGGTGTTTGACTGATTACTTTGCCCGCAGCAACTGCGTCGCTGTAATCCTCACTGGTGGTTACTTCGAAACCAGCGTTCTTGAGAACGGCTTTGGCATCTGCTTCGCTTTTGCCTCTTACATCGGGGACGGCTGTGCCCTCTTTTCCAAGGGAAAGAGAGTATGTGACCGTAGAGCCCTTGGCAACTTGTTCGCCTGCAGCAGGCGTCTGATTGACAATTTTGCCCGCAGCAACCTCATCGCTGTATTCCGCTGTTCCATCTTTGTAGGAAAGCCCGATTTTTTTAAGTTCTTCCTTCGCCTGCTCGGGTTCCATGTTTATCAAATTCGGAACCTCTATCATTTCCTGGCCTTGGGAAACAACAAGGTTCACCTTGGTGCCTTCAGGGCGTTTCTGGTTCGCGGCGGGGTCTTGGCTGATAACCTTGCCTTTTTCTATTTTCTCATCGTAGGCGCTGTTGACAGTACCCACGTCGAAGCCGGCGTCCTTGAGAATCTGCGTGGCCTCTTCTTGGGTTTTGCCCACCACGTTGGGAACGGGATCTCCGGTTTCGTTGCCGCTCATGAGGGCGAACGCGATTCCGCCTATAATAGCGAGCGCTGCAATGACCCCGACGACGATGGCTATGGTGCGTTTGGTATTGCGCCCGTGCTCTTCGTCGCCTAAGTTCATGCCGCTTGCGCTACCTGCGCGATAGCTGGAAGCGCTTGTGCTCACGGGCTTCACGGCACCGGCGGGCATAACCTGCGTACTATCGGTCGCAGTGCCGCTGCGACCTGCGCCCGCCATGGCTGCGCCCGCCATGCCGGCTGCCGCTGCGCTGCCGATGACGGCTGTCTTCGCACTGTCAAAACCGCCGCCTGCATTCACGGGGCGTCCGGCCAAGTAGTCGTTCAGGGCAAGGCGCATGTCGTTGGCGGTGGCGAACCTTTCGGCAGGGCGTTTCGCCATGGCCTTCATGATAATGCTCTCGAGATCGGGGTCGATATCGGGTTTCACGCTGGAAGGCGGCATGGGCAGGTCGTTCACTTGCTGCATGGCCACGCTCACGGCATCGGGGCCGTCGAAGGGAAGCTGCCCTGTTGCGGCTTCGTAGAGAACCACGCCGAGCGAATAGATGTCGCTTGCGGCGGTGAGTTCCTTTCCTTGTGCCTGTTCGGGCGAAATGTAGTGCGCGGTTCCCAGCACAGACGACGTTTGCGTCATGACCGAGTTCTTCGCGCGGGCAATGCCGAAGTCCATGACCTTCACGTTGCCGTCGGGCTGCACCATGATGTTCTGCGGCTTGATGTCGCGGTGGATAATGTCCTGATGATGCGCCACCGAAAGCGCCTGGCACACCTGCGAGCCGATTTCCGCCACTTTGCGCTGGTTGATGGCCCCGCGTTGGAGGATGGCGGTTTTAAGGTCGCTTCCGCGCACGAACTCCATGACAATGTAGTAGGTGCCGTCGTCTTGCCCCCAATCGTACACGTTCACGATATAGGGGTTCTGCAGGTTGGCCGCCGCCGCCGCCTCTTGGCGGAAGCGCTTGGTGAAGTTGGGGTCGGACGCATACTGCGGCAGCATGACCTTCACGGCCACCAAACGGCCGAGCACGTTGTCTTGCGCACGGTATACCTCGGCCATGCCGCCGATGCCGATGCGTTCGGTTATCTGATAGCGGTTGCTGAGCACTCTGCCTGTCATGGATCCTGTCACGTTTCTGCTCCTTTTGGTCACCTATTTCGAAGCGCCTATATGAGTGGAAGGCGCTTGTGGAAACGCGCCCGCCGTAAGTGCCGTATCGCCCTTTTTTGCATATCGTTCATAAGCATACCTCATTTACAGCAAACCCTGTACTTCAAGGGCGGTTTTCAACACATTTTGAGCCTTGCTTGCGCCTTCGCCCGATTCGCCCTTCTCTATGGCTATGGCCACGACCACTCGCGGGTTGTCGGCGGGGGCCATGCACAGAAACCAGCTGTCCGCCGTGCCGTCGCCGCGCTCGGCGGTTCCGGTTTTGCCCGCAACGCGCACGCCGCTTATGGATGCCGCGTTGCCCGTGCCGTTTTCCACCACGCCTTCCATCACGGTTTTCACGCGTTCGGCCGTGGTCGCGCTTACGGCCTGCGCAAGCTTCGACGGCGTGCCCGTGTAGCTGCGCTCGCCGTTGGCACTGTAGATGCCGTCTACCAAATAGGGCTGCATGATGGTGCCTTCGTTGGCTATGGCGCACCCGACAAGCGCCATTTCCAGCACGGTGGTTTGCGGGCCTGCGGGGCTTGCGTGCTCGCCGACCGGTTCTCCTGCAGCCGCCCAAGCGGTTTCCCATTCGGTCATTTCGCTGGGATCCGGCATAAGCGAGGTGGCAAGGGGAAGATCGAAGTCAACCTGCTTGTTGAAGCAGAACTTTTCGGCTCCCTCCACAAGGCGCTTCGCTCCAATTTGTACGCCCAGTTGGCCGAATACCGTGTTCGAAGATACCTCGGTGGCGCGGGAAAGCGAAATGGTGCCGTATCCTATGTCTTTCGCGTTCGTGATGCTGGCGTTGCCTATTTCCATGCTACCGGGCGAATCGTACTCTGTGCTCTCGCTCGCCACGTTGTCTTCGAATGCAACGGAAAGCGTCACCGTTTTGAATGTGGAGCCGGGGGCGTAAAGGGCCTGGGTCGCGCGGTTGTAAAGTTCGCTTGAGCTTTCGCTTCCGCTTCCGCCCGCAGCTGCCTGCTTGATAACGTCTTCCACGTTGGCGGCGTCATAGGTGGGCGAGGAAGCCATTCCCAGCACGGCGCCCGTTTCGGGATCCATGACCACGCAGGCGCCCGTCTCACCGGAAAGGGCATCTTGCGCCGCCTGTTGAACGGTGGTGTTGAGCGTGAGCACTACATCGTTGCCGGGGGTGCTCACGCCGGCAAGGTAGTTCACCGCATCTGTCCAGCTGGCGAAGTTCTGCTGACCTTTGAGCGCGTCGTTGTAGGCGGCCTCTATGCCGCTTGTTCCATACTGTGTCGAAGCGTATCCCACCACGTGGCTGGCCAGATTCCCCGCCGGATACACGCGCGAGTAGGTGCCGTCTTCGTTCTGTGTGCTTTGGGCTAGCACGGTGCCGTCGTAGGTAGAAATGGTGCCGCGCTCGGTTTTCGCCTCGCGCGCGATGGTGTGGTTGTTGCCGGGCATGTTCTGGTAGTAGCTTGCCTGCACCA
>JAEYEL010000145.1 GCA_023403475.1 Actinomycetes bacterium | reverse complement strand
ACGAGGATGCGACGGCGCAGCCCGAAAGTCGTACTAAAGTGGACGCGAGAAAGCTCAAGTCCATCGAACGGGTGCTTTCGAAGCCGTACTTCGACGAAGAGGGCGCGGCGTGTGCGCAGTGGCTCTCCGAGCGCTACATCGCGCCGCTCTCGTCGTGCGTGCGTCTGTTCACGCCGCCCGGAGGCGTGCCGCGCATGGTGCGCACCCGCGAAGGCTACTGGCGGCTCGAGGAGCCTACGGTGGGCGAGGTGGATGATCGCTGGGTGGTGCCAGGCGAGGCGTTTTCGTCGTTCGCCCCGCGAAAGAACGCCGTCAAGCAGGCGGCTATCGTCGAGGCTCTGCGTGCGGGCGAAGTGCGCGTGGCCGAGCTTTCCTGCGAGTTCGGCGCGGTTTCTTCCCCGCTCAAGGCGCTCGAGAAGCAAGGCGTCGTGCGCATCGAGCACAGGCGCCGCATGCGGGGGGTTCCGGTGTTGGGGGGCCAGCCTGTGGCGCCGGCGGTTTCGACGACGGGAGAGCTGCGTTCAGAAGCTGCGCAGCCTTCACTCCGCGCCCCCGCCGTCGAAACCGCCTTATCGGGAGTTGGAGGGAACCAGCCTGTGGCACCGTCTGGTTTCGTTCCCTCTTCCAAGCCCGAGCTCACGGAGGGGCAGGCGCGCGCGCTTCTCGCCATCGAGGAGGCGTTTGGCTCCCAGCGCGGGGAAGTGGTTCTTGTCGACGGGGTGACTGGCTCGGGCAAGACGGAAGTATATCTGCGAGCCATCGAGGCTGTGTTTGCGCAAGGGCGCACGGCGTGCGTGCTCGTCCCCGAAATCTCGCTCACGCCGCAGACGGTGGCTCGCTTTCGCGGGCGTTTCGGCAACAGGGTGGCCGTCATGCATTCGCGCATGAGCCAAGGCGAGCGCTACGATCAGTGGGACTTCATCCGCAGCGGGTGCGCGCGCGTGGTGGTGGGCGCTAGAAGCGCTCTGTTCACGCCGCTTCGAAACCTTGGCCTCATCGTCATAGACGAGGAGCACGAGGGATCTTACAAGCAGGACAGCGCACCGCGCTACCACGCGCGCGACGTGGCGGTGTGGATGGCGCGCCGCGCAGGGGCCGCCGTGGTGCTCGGCAGCGCGACGCCTTCTGTAGAGGCGCTTTACGCGTGCGCGAAAGACCCGCTTTGGCACCACGTGAAACTGCCCGAGCGCGCCAATGGGAAGCCTTTGCCTCAAATCGAGGTCGTCGATATGGCAAAGGAGTTCCACACAGGGTCGCGCTCCATGTTCTCGGGACGCCTTACCCGAGCGCTGCAAGAGGAGCTTATCTGCAGTCACAAGGCGGTGCTTTTGCTCAATCAGCGAGGATTTGCGAAGTTTTTGCTCTGCCGCGATTGCGGATTCGTGCCCGAATGCCCGTCGTGTTCCACCTCGCTTACCTACCACGAACGCGGAGCCGCCCTTATCTGCCATCATTGCAGCTACCGTGTGCCCACGCCTCCCGTGTGCCCGAAATGCGGAAGCCCGTACCTGAAGAAGTTCGGGGCGGGAACGCAGCGTGTCGAAGCCGAACTGCGCGCGCTGCTCGATGCGATGCCGGGCGTGGGGCAAAGGGTGCCCATCGTGCGCATGGATGCCGACACGACCTCCGGGAAGGGCGCTCATCAGCGTCTGCTCGAGGAGTTCGCAGCCGCCGACGCGGCGGTTCTTCTGGGCACGCAGATGATAGCGAAGGGCCTTGATTTCGACGACGTGACGCTCGTGGGTGTCATCAACGCCGACACGCAGCTGCATCTGCCCGACTATCGCGCGGGCGAGCGCACGTTCGACCTCATAGAGCAGGTGGCAGGTCGCGCTGGTCGCGCCAGCCTTCCCGGACGCGTTCTCGTGCAGACCTACGAGGCCGATTCCGTGGCCGTTCGCGCCGCCGCCGCCTACGACCGTGCGTTGTTTCTTCGAGATGAGCTGCCCAAACGCAAGATGCTCGGGTATCCTCCCTACGTGCGCATGGCGAACGTGCTTGCGTGGGGGAAAGACGAGGAAGCCGTGCGGCATGCGGCGGAAGACCTGCATCGGGCTCTTTCGGCTCACGTCCGCGACTACGGTGGGGAAGAGTGGTGCGTGCTGCCTGCGGCACCCTGCGTCCTAGCGAAGCTGCGCGGCACGTACCGCTGGCATATCGTGGTCAAATGTCCGCTCGGCGAAGATCTGTCGGGCGTGCTTGCGCCCTTCTTCCGCTCGCGCAAACCGAACGCTGCGGTGAACGTGGCGGTGGACGTGGATCCGAACGACCTTCTGTAGCTTTCTCGCCTTTGTTTATTCCCAACTTCCCAATCCCTGCAATCTTGGTGACGACGTGAAACTCGTTTCCCAAGACGCGTATTGTTGTGGTATCCTGTTTTGCTGTATTTTTGCGCCTTGCCGTGCATCGGATGCAGATGCGCTGCCCATTCGGAAAGGAAGATCACGTGGCTCAAGCCCAGAAAAACGAAGCGGATGCTCAGGAAATGCAGGCGGAAGCCTCGGAAATGCAAGCGGAAGTCCTGATCGACAACGAAGAGATTCTCGATGAAGGCGACGATGCGCTCGACGAAGGAGACGACGACTTGGATATCGAGCCTCCGACCCCTTCCGCAATGGATGTTTCGGAAAACCTTGACGACGACAAGATCGATGTGAGCCTAAGCGACGAAGAATTGCTCGAAGGCATTCCCGAAGAGGAGCTTAAGGCCACCGTCGACGTGCAGCTGCCTCGGGTAGGCGGACGCGTGTCGAAGGCGAAGGCGGCGCGCAAGCGCAACATCGACGCCGGCGTCACCATGCTCACGGGCGACCCGGTGCGCATGTACCTGAAGGAGATCGGCAAGGTTCCGCTGCTCACGGCGGCAGAGGAAATCGATCTTGCCATGAAGATAGAGGCGGGAGTTGCTGCCACCGAAGAACTCGAGGCGGCTGAAGACGAGGGACGCGAGCTCGAGCGCCGCGAAAAGCGCCGCCTTGGTCGCATAGAGCAGGTGGGGCTTGATGCGAAGCAGCAGCTCATCGAAGCGAACCTGCGCTTGGTGGTTTCCATTGCAAAGCGCTACGTAGGGCGCGGCATGCTGTTTTTGGATCTTATCCAAGAAGGCAACCTCGGCCTCATCCGCGCAGTCGAGAAGTTCGATTACAAGAAGGGCTTCAAGTTCTCCACCTACGCCACGTGGTGGATTCGCCAAGCCATCACGCGCGCCATCGCCGACCAGGCGCGCACCATCCGCATTCCCGTGCACATGGTGGAAACCATCAACAAGCTCGTGCGCATTCAACGCCAGCTTCTGCAGGAGCTCGGCCGCGAGCCAACGCCGGAGGAAATCGGCAAGGAAATGGGGCTTCCCGCCGAGCGCGTGCGCGAGATCCAGAAGATATCGCAGGAGCCGGTGTCTCTTGAGACGCCCATTGGCGAAGAAGAGGATTCCCAACTGGGCGACTTCATAGAGGACGACGCCGCCGTGGTGCCGCCCGATGCCGCCTCGTTCAGCATGCTCCAAGAGCAGCTCGGCAAGGTGCTCGACGGTCTGGCCGAACGCGAGCGTAAGGTCATAGCCTTGCGCTTCGGCTTGGAAGACGGACATCCGCGCACGCTCGAGGAAGTGGGGCGTGAATTCGGCGTGACGCGCGAGCGCATTCGCCAAATAGAGAGCAAGACGCTTGCGAAGCTGCGCCACCCCAGCCGTTCCAGTAAGCTGAAAGACTACTTGGAAGACTAGTGGAAGAATACGAGCTTTTCGTCAGTTGCCTTGCGGGGCTTGAGAAAGCGCTTGCCGCCGAGCTGAAGTCGCTGGGGCTTGCGCACGTGCGCCCCTTGGGCGGGGGCGTGGCGGCGGCGGGCGACGTTTCCGATGCGTTGCGTACCTGCTTGTGGTCGCGGATCGCTTCGCGCGTGATGTTGGTGGTGGGGCGCGCGAACGCAGGCGATGCCAACTTGCTTTACGAGGGCGCGTGCCGCATGCCGTGGGAAGACGTTCTTGCGGACGGAGCCACTTTCGCCGTGCGCGCGCATGGCACCAACGAAAACCTGCGAAACACGAAATTCACGGCGCTCAAGGTGAAAGACGCCGTGTGCGACCGTTTGCTCGAACGATGCGGAAAGCGCCCCGATGTTGACCCCCGAAACCCCGATATGCTTATCGACGTGCGCGTTCGCGATAATCGCGCCACCGTTTCGATCGATCTTTCGGGGGATGCGCTGAGCCTGCGCGACTACGTGGGCCCGGATGCTCCGGAAGACGCAGCCCTTTCCTGCTCTTTGGCTGCGGGGCTTTTGGCCTTGGCGGGGTGGGACGAGATCGCTCGTAACGGCGGCGGGTTGGTGGACCCTGCTTGCGGCGAGGGCTTCCTCCTTTTGGAAGCCGCTTCCGCAGCGTGCGACCTGGCTCCTGCGCTCACGCGCGAGAAGTGGGGGTTTCGCGCTTGGCGTCAGTTCGACGAGGCCGTGTGGTCGCGCTTGCTTGAGGAAGCCGACGAGCGCTTCGAGCGCGGGCTTTCCCGCTTCGCGCAAAGCGGGAAAGACGGTTCGCTCGACCAGTCTCGTGCGCTCTTCGTTGGCCTGAGCGGCTCTTCGCCCGCTATCGCCCGTGCACGCGCCCGTGTGAAGCGCGCTTGTTTGCGGGGTGCGGTGAGCGTGGAGGCCGTATCGACCGACGGCGCTGAAGCGGTTGTGGAAAGAACAGGCGAAGCCGTGCGGCGTGAGGCTGCGGCGAACGGTGCAAAGCCGCCCGCGTGCCCGCTGCTCATCGCGTCGGTGCTGCGAGCTGACGGGGCTATGGCCGATGCGACGCTTGTCGCCGACGCTGCAGCGTTTGCCGCCGCCTGCACCGCCGCGCCTGTGGGCTCGCGTTTCGCCGTGGCGGCCGACGGGGGAGCGGTAACGTCGCGCTTTCCTTCCGGCGAAGGGGCAAGGCATACGCTCGGACGCGGTCGCATCGAGACGGAGGCTGCGGTTTTCTCCGCGCCGCCCGCATCGGACTGCATCATCGGCATTCCCGATTCCGCTGGTGGCGCCGAGCATGCGCTGATCGTTCGCGAATCTACATCCGACCAGTTCGCGGCGCGCCTTCGCAAAAACGCCAAGGAAAGACGCAAGTGGGCGCGGCGTGAGGGCGTTTTCTGCTATCGCGTCTACGATGCCGATCTGCCCGACTACAACGCGGCCATCGACGTGTACGAAGGCGCGGGCGAGGCGAGCGGCGTTACGTTTCTGCACGTGGCGGAGTACCAGGCGCCCTCGTCGGTCGATGCGCGCCGTGCGCACAGGCGCTTCGAGGACATCCTCGCCATAGCGCCTATCGTTTTGGGCGTGCGTCCTGACCACGTGTTTTCCAAAGTTCGCCGTCGCGAGAAAGGTGGCGGCCAGTACCGTGAGGCGCGCCGCCGCTCCTATGTCACGTGGACGCAGGAAGACGGCTGCCTGTTCGAGCTCGACCTTGCGGGATATGTGGACACGGGCCTGTTCCTCGACCACAGGCTTACGCGCGAGCTGGTGGGTTCGCTTGCCCGGCGCGCGCGTTTCCTCAACCTGTTCGCCTACACGGGAAGCGCCACGGTGCATGCCGCCAAGGGAGGTGCGGTGGAAACCACGACGGTTGATCTTTCCGCTACCTACCTTGACTGGGCGTGGCGCAACATGGAACTTAACGGGTTCACCGGCTCTGAGCATTCCTTCGTGCGGGCCGACGTTATGGACTTCATCACGCAGACGCGGCGCAGCCCGCAGCGCTTCGACCTTGTGTTCGCAGATCCGCCCACATTCTCCAATTCCAAGGCCATGGGCAGGCGTACGTGGGACGTGCAGCGCGACCATGTGGAGTTGCTCATAGGCGTGACGCGCCTGCTCGCCGAAGGCGGGCTGGCGGTGTTCTCGTGCAACCTGCGCACGTTTCGCCCCGACGTGGACGCTCTTGCGAAGTACGGGGTCGCTTTGGAGGACATAACCGCGCAGACCATTCCGCACGATTTCGAACGCAATCCGAAGATCCACAAGTGCTACCTGGCAAGGCGGGCGTAAGGAGGATCTGCGGCAGCTGGCTTGAGCCATCGGGTGCTGCAGCAGCACCCGCCAGTACACAAAAATCCTCTCAGTATATAAAAAGTTCTCTCAAGTGCACAAAAAATCACGAAGGGTCTGCGGCAGCCGGCTTGGACCGCCGAACCCTGCGGCGAAATCACCCCCAACGCACAAAAAGTCGCGAATTGTTGCGCTTTCCGGGCCTCGGTGCAGGTTTGTAAGGGAGTGCTGCATATGCGTGTGAGAGTGCGCTCTTCTGAACTGGTGTTTTGCGAAGGCTGTTTCGACCTCTCCCAACGTAAGCCCGCCAAGGCGCAACAATTCGCGACTTTTTGTGCGTTGGGGGGTCAGTTCGACCCAATCTTCCCTGACAATTCAACTCAATTCGACCCGTAACCACTTGCAACCTGTCAAAATTGCGAAAAAGCGGTTTTTGTTGGAAATTGTTTGGCAAAGTTCGCAGCTTACGTTAGAATATCATCCGCGCGTGGGCCCTTAGCTCAATGGCGGAGCAGGGGACTCATAATCCCTTGGTTGCAGGTTCGAGTCCTGCAGGGCCCACCAGCTTTTCCGCAGATCAGAAGGCTGTCATCGACGCCTTTTTTCTTTGCCGTTTTTTCCTGAGCCGACCGATGGTCAAGAAATAGTCAGGTTTGGATGGGACCAGACGAGCCCGCCTACGACGTTGAATTTTGCGATTGCCATTGCGGGTGGTGGGAAGCATGGGAAAATATCTGACGATCCCGGCGCGCGAACCTACCCACCTAGGAGAAATTCTGCGCGAGGAATTCGGTGCCATCCGAATTCCTCGCGCTTAGTCGTTGCTGCGTGAGGCTCTGCTTGCTTGCGCCGAATTCGCCTGCGGTCTGAGATGATGCTCGCTCTAATACACCATGCCCATGGCCTCGCGCACTTCGTCAAGGGTGGCTTTTGCTATTTCGTTCGCGCGGCGGTTTCCCTCGCGCAGAACGTCTTTAACGTAGTCGAGATCCTGCTCGTAGGCCGCGCGCTTTTCGCGGTGCGGCGCCAAAAACGCGTTCACGCTTTCGGTAACGTAGGCTTTGAGGGCGCCCGCACCCGCATCTCCTATCTCGGTGGCGATGTCCTCTTCGGTTCGGCCCGTGCAGAGCGCGGCAGTGGTGAGTAGCGCCGACACGCCGGGGCGTGCTTCCTTGTTGAACGTGATGGTGCGCTCAGGGTCGGTGGGGCTTTTCCTGATGCGCTTGGCGGTTTCCTCGGGCGTTGCGCCGAGCATGATGGAATTGCCGTAGCTCTTCGACATCTTGCGCCCGTCGAGGCCGGGAATCTCTATGGCATCGGAAAGGATTCCCACCGGTTCGCGGAACACGCGCCCGTAGCGCTTGTTGAAGCGCCGCGCAATCTGGCGCGTGAGCTCTATGTGAGGCAGTTGGTCTTTGCCAACGGGCACGATGTTGCTTTTGCAAAACAGGATATCGCATGCCTGATGCACGGGATAGGTGAGCAGAAGCCCGGTAAGCTCGTGCCCGCTTGCCTCTTGCTCGGCTTTCACGGTGGGGTTGCGTTCAAGCTCCGCTTCCGAAACAAGCGACAGAAACGGCAGCATGAGCTGGTTTAATGCGGGCACGGCGGAATGCGTGAAGATGACGGTCTTTTCCGGGTCGATGCCTGCGGCCAGATAGTCCATCACCATGTTGTACACGTTGTCCTGAATGTGCTCGGTGGTGTCGCGATCGGTGATGACCTGGTAGTCGGCGATAAGCACGAGCGACGAGACTCCTGCGTTCTGCATGCTCACGCGGTTCATGATGCTGCCGAAGTAATGGCCCAGATGCAATCGACCCGTAGGGCGGTCGCCGGTGAGCATACGGTACTTCTCGGGATGCTCGGCGATATCGGCGCGTGTCTCGTTGCTGCGTTTGAGGTTTGCTTCGAAGCTGTCGGTGCTCATCTGTCTCTCTTTCCTGCTTGCTTCTTCTGCTTGCTGCGGCCTGCGTGCCTGCGACTGCGTGCCTGCGGCTTTCGAGGGCACAGCGCAACAGTATACTGGTTTTTGTGCGGCCGGGAGCCTTTCGACGGCGATTTTCGGCGGCAAATGGAAAAATCGTAGCGAACACTTGCGCTGAGCGCCGGGTACCGATACAATACTCGGGCACTGACGGACGCGTTCGGAATCTGA
>JAEYEL010000074.1 GCA_023403475.1 Actinomycetes bacterium | reverse complement strand
GCTTTAATGAGAAAATGGCTGGGGTACCAGGATTCGAACCTAGATAGCTGGTACCAAAAACCAGAGTCCTGCCGTTGGACGATACCCCAGTGCAATCCGCGCGGAGCGTCGCGCACCGCGGACATGTTGAAATGGTGGGCCGTGAGGGAATCGAACCCGCGACCTTGGGATTAAAAGTCCCCTGCTCTACCAACTGAGCTAACGGCCCGTCGTCTCAACACGCAAGTGCTTATTGTAGCGGCGCGCGCCGCTTTGGTCAATGGGAAATCTTGTAGGTGTTACAATGGGAATATGGAGAAACGAAAGAAACGCACGAAACGAGAGGGGGGGAACGAACGGAGCAAACAGAGGAACGAACGAGCCGTTGACAATTTCGGCGAAAACCTTGACGGCACGCAGCCAACGACAAGCAACGCGAATAGCAGGTAGGAAGGAGCAAAACATGTGGTGTTCGAAGATTCTGGTCGCATACGATGGTTCGGCGCCCTCGCACAAGGCGCTCGATCTTGCGCGTAAGATCGGCGAAGAGAACGCCTGCGTGAAGCTCGTGCTCGTACATGTCATGAGACTGTACAGCTCGGGAGCCATAGGAACAGGCATGGATACCGTGCTTTTAGCCGATGCCGAACCCGTGCGAGCGGAACTTGAGCACGTGGCCGAAAGCTTGCGCAACCCCACCGAGGTGCGTCTATTGCGCGGCAGCTCGCCCGCCGACCTCATCGTTCGCTGCGCGAAGGATGAGAACTGCGACCTCATTATCATGGGTAGTCGAGGCCAAGGTGGCGTGAAGGGATATCTTGGCAGCGTAAGCTATTCCGTGGTGCAAAGCTCGCCTATTACCGTGCTGGTGGCAAAAGACTGCGCAAACTAGAATGCGATGCCGCAAGCGTTCACGAAAAGACCGCAGAGTGCGCCTGTGGCGTAGAGGGCGGCTATGACGGCGAGGTTCTGCTTCCAATGACGGTTCGCGCGCGCAAGCACGAGCAGGCCCACACCAGCCGCCGTAAGCAGGCCGGCGAACATGGCGCCCGAACCGAGAACGCCATCCACGTAAAGTTGCGCCACCACCACGCTGGCCGCGCAGTTGGGAACAAGGCCCACCAACGCCGCGCCGAGCACCGAAAGCTCGGGGCTTTGCGCAAGGAATGCCGCAAGCGCATCTTCCCCTACCGTCTCCAGCACGACGTTGAGCACGCAGGTGATGATGAAAATGTAGACCGTCACCTGTGCTGTATGAGCGAGCGCACTTTTGAACAGGGTTTTCGTGCTGTGAGCGTGAACGTGGTCGTGAGTGCGGTCGTGAGTGCGGTCGTGAGTGCGGTCGTAAGCGTGACGGTCATCGAAGCTCCCGCAGGCTGAAAGCGATGACGCCCGCTTCGCCGCCCGCCGCCGCACGATGCGGCAGACGGCATCGATCACAAAGCCCATAACCATGCCCACGGCCATCTTCGCACCGAGAATCTTCACGATGGTGGCCGGATTCACCTGTTCCGCTATGAAAATGGGCAGCATCTCGTCCGACGTGGAGAGAAACACCGCGAACAGAGTTCCCAGCGTGACCACGCGCCCCGCCCAAAGCGTTGCGGCGGCGGCCGAAAACCCGCACTGAGGAACTGCCCCCAGCACAGCGCCCGCCGCAGGGCCCGCCACACCCGCGCGGCGAACGGCGCGGCGCGTGCGCTCGCCCGTCTTGTGTTCGAGCCATTCCATGGCCAGATACGTGATGTACAGAAACGGCACCAGGTAGAGCGTGTCTGCCACCGAATGCCCAAGAACGTGAGCGGCTATATGCAAGATCTCTTCCATGACGCACTATTGTAGCGGAACACGCCGCAACGCAGAGGGCAAAATTCTCAATTGTTTCGTATCATCCGCGCGACGCAACCGGAAGCAGAGCATTATCCGCGCAAGCGTGCCGAATCCGACGCTCAAGCGCATCCCGTCAGCCGTTCCACAGGGCGCGGCCCATGTCTTTCTCAAGCTCTGGGTGCTTCTTCAGAACAAGGGGCACGAGCACTTCGTCGATAGCCCGCATCGTTTCGATAATATCCCGGTCAAGAAGCCAGTCCCAGCCGAGCCACGCAAAACGCCTTCCGTCGCACATCGCATCAAGGTCGCGAGAGTAAATATGGAACATCTCTTTTCCCGTGAGGGCTCGCGCCAGATCGTCGCCCAAGAAGAAGTCGATAATGTCTGCGACCCCACAGTCGGCAGTATTATGCGCCAAGAAGTAATAGGGAGCTAGAAGCGCCCCGTCATCGGGCCAAACGCGCACAAGATAGTCCTCTTGCGGGGCGGCCTTGGCGAAGAAATGCGGGATGAGGTATATAGCGTGGCTGTTTCTGCTCCGCAGGGAGGTGCGCATCATGTCGAGCGTGTCAATGGGGGCAGCAAGATTATCGGCGAACGCCTCGATGCCCTCCATGCCGAAGAACCGATAGAGGTACAAAAGGATGATCTCGTTTATGTCGTCGATGTTGAACCCACATACGACCATGTTGCGATAGCGCGGGTCAAGAACTTCCGCCCATGTTTTAGGAACAGGTCGTCCGTCGAGCTTTCGGGTGTCGACCAGAAAGCCGAAGGCACTCCCCCCGTACATGTGATAGCTTCCCGTGCCATCTACAAGGTCGATACCGTCAAACAAGGAGATGGGGCTGCGAGGAAGCGGTACATCGTCGAAAAAACCCGTGCGCACGTAGCGGCTCTTAAACGCCTCTCCCAAATACTCCCCGAAACCCATGCCGCCGATAACGTCCGGAAGTTTGGCGGAGTCTTCTATAAGGCTTATGTCCCAATACGCATCGTCTGGTCTTGCCACCGACACATGGCCGCCCGCAAGACGGCGGCCATGTGTCTTAGCGTAGCGCACCGCGAAAGCATGGGCCGCCAGCGACGCCTCCTTCATGCCAGGCCCGTACACGCTGAACACGAAATCAAGTTTCGTCCGTTCGCTGTCGGGCATGTCGCTTTTCCGAATGTAGCGTCGCATGGCGGTCGCCTCGGCTACAGCGCGACTTTGGTATCGAGCAGATTGGAAACCTGCTGGTCGCTCAGCTCGCAGTGGTAGAACAGGAAATAGAACTCCTTTACGGCGGCTTTGATATCGTAGGTTGCCGCATCGGGGTACAAAACGCTGTTCGTCCACTTCACACCGATGACGCGATTGACACCAGTGGGCTTGTCGACCCAACTGAAGGGCGCTTGGGGGGCTGCATAGACTTCACCACTCTGAACGGCCTTGACGTCTTTCCATTCCTCCCCTGCATACAGGGCGGACTTATCTCCTTTCGCCGTCGATATCACAACGTCGGGCTGCCAAGTGAGCACTTGCTCCATAGACACGTCGGCAAACCCGCTCGTCTGGTCGGTATCGCATACGTTCACGCCACCGGCAGGTGTCACGAACTGGCCGTTCCAGTTGCTGTCGCCGCACGTCTGGGTGCCGGCGTCACCTGTGGAATAGAACACGCGCAGACGGTCGGCTTCGGGAACCTTCGCAAGCGTGGCATCGACGTCGGCAAACGTCGCGTCCACGAAATCCGCCAACTTCTCGCACTGCTCCTTTTCGTCAAGGATCGTCCCGAGGAAGCGGTACGTATCGCCAAGGTTTCTCAGCTCGGCATCTCCCACCACAATGGGAACCCCGATCTCGGCGGTGAGGTTGTCGTACAGAGACAGATCGACGTTGTCGAGATCAACCGCGACGAAAATGAAGTCGGGATCCATAGCAAGGATCTCCTCTTTGTTGGGATCCTCCCACTTGCTTACGCTCGTAATCTTCGGCAGGTTCGCGGCACGCTCGTCAAGATATTCCTTGGCGGCGTCGGACACGTTAGACGTCCATCCCGTCAGAAGCTCCGAATTGATGCTGTAGATTATGATACCGTCGGGGTTCGCTGCCCCCATGACCTTCGTCGGATGCATGGGCAGCGTCACTTCGCGACCCGCCATATCGACGATGGCCTGCTCGGCAGGCTCGGCCGCCTCCTGCTTGCTTTCCGCGCTCTCTTTCGCAGACTGGCTCGCACAAGCGCACAGCGAAAGTGCAAAGGCCAGCAGAAGCGAGGCTGCCGCAGCAGCAATCACTCCCCTTAGCTTACCTTTCCCCGCACGAGCCTTGTTGTCGTTGTTCATGTGAATTCCTTCCGTTCCCAAATTCCCTTGTCTTTTGGCAAGTATGCCGACATCGAAACGCGCACGCCTTCACGCAACCCGCATCTCGCGCCGCTTCCGCAACAACGGCGTCGTCATCGCGGTTTCCCGCTTTGCAGCCTCATCTTTGTCACCCCTTTCCCTCTGCCGAAGCAACTGCTCCCATAAACGCAGTCATATCGAAATCAATGCGCTCGCCCGCCCTCACGCGCCTGCGCAGCTCCATAAGACGCTCGTCGAGAGCATGAAGCACGCCCGCGTTTTTGCGCTCCGCAGCACTCGGTTCGATGACGGTACGCACCCCGCCGTTTCCTATAATGAGGCGCTTGTCGCCGACAAGCGCTATCAGCGGGTCGTGCGTTACCACGAACACTATCTTGTCATTGCACATCAAAAGGTCGAGCGCCCGTTTCCTGTCAACGCCCGCATTCTCTATCTCGTCGATAAGCACGATGGGAGATGTGCTGATGAAGGCAAGATCCGCTATCATGAGCGCTCGCGACTGCCCGCCGGAAAGCACGGTCAGCGACGTGTCGGGTGAAAACGCCTCGCCGGCCAGGTCGTTCGCGCATGCGATGGCACGCTCGACCGTTTCGTCTATCAGGGAATCGGGCATCATCTTGCTTTCCGCGTGCAACCGGAGAAACGAGCGCACGGGCAGATCCATGACGAACACCATGCTTTGGGAAAGCTGCGCCACTATCTTGCTTTCCACCGCATGCCGTACGGACAGGTTAGGAGCATGGCCGTTGATCAGGATGCGTCGGCGCGTAGGCGTATCCCCCTGCGCGAGATACTCGATGTCTTCGAGAAATCTGCTCTTTCCCGACCCCGTAGGACCCACGACGCACGCCACTTCTCCGGCACGTACGGTAAGCTCAAGCTCTTCCGCCTGCCCACCTTTGTCGATTCCGCCGAGAACGGTCACCTCGCGCACCACCGGCATCTGCGCACGGGAAAGACCCTCAATGCGATCCATGTAGGAAAGGAAGCTCTCCCTGATGCCCTCCGCGCTCATGCCGCAGTCTGACAGGTCGAACTCGTCCAAGGATTCCACAAGGGCGCGCACCGTCATGTTCGGCTGCGGGCGCGTCAACGCCGTTTCAGAAAAGAAGCCCGCTGCTGCAGGATGCTCGGATACAAGCTGGGCATAGGCGATATCGAGCAGGCTTTCAAGCGAACGCAAGGAGTTTTCGCGTTTCATCGTTTCCCCCATTGCGCACCCTCCATATCGGAAAACTTCATGTACTTGATGTTGCCGGTGGCGTATTTGTCGCCCACTTTCGTCTCCCCGAAACAGTACGAGCAAACCGCCCCCGGCATGGAGAAGCGCAGGCGCAAAACATCGTCGCATTGCTCGTCTTCAAGCGCTGCGTTCAAGCTTTGCGCCAAGGCGAACGCCCCTTGGCCGGTCAGCCCGTTCACGAAGAAAATCTGCGCTCGTGGGTTTGCGCGCACGGTGCGCAGGGCGAACACTTCGCGCTCTGCCTGGGAAACGAGATCGCTTTTCGTGATTACGACGAAATCAGCCAACTTAAGCATAGGCCCTATCTTCTGCGGAGCGTCGATGCCCGAAAGGATATCGACCACGCACACCGCCGCGACGCCTCGAATATGAGGCGAGCACCTGTTGCACAGCCCCGCGCTCTCGCTTACGAGCAAAGTGAGTCCTTGCCTTGCGCCCCAAGACACGCATGCGCCTATGTTGCTTGCGAAAAAATGATCGGGGCATAGCGCGCCGCTCACGCCGGTTTCCACCGGAATGCCCGCAGCGCGATATATCTCCCCGTCTTGACCGGTAAGGCAGTCGAACTTCACGACCCCCATGCGGTAGGCACCCTCGAAAAACGCCGCCATTCTCATGATGACCGATGTTTTACCGCTCGAAGGCGGCCCGGAAAACGTTACCAACTTCATTGCCTTCTCCTAAAGTCTGAGCGCACAGCTTCTGAGCGCGCTGCAGTCCGCTTCCTCAAGGTGCGCTTCTATGACCTCGATGGGTGTGCCATATGCTACCGAAAGGTTTTCCTGCGTCAGCACTTCCCTTGCCGCCCCGTGCATGTGCCCCTCGGCCGTCATCAGCAAAACGTCGTCGGCCACCAGAAGCGCATGATCAGGGTTGTGCGAGGTCATAATGACCGTAAGATTCCGCTCTTGCGAAAGACTGCGCACCATGCGCAGCAACTTCGCTTGGTTGCCCAAATCAAGGCTGGCCGTCGGCTCATCCATGACCAGCACGTCCGGCTGCTGGACGAGCGCTCTCGCGATAAGGACCATTTGACGCTCTCCGCCGCTGATCTCGGTGTAAGGGCGCTGCGCCAGCGCGGTAAGCCCCAGCTCTTCCAGCACCGCCGCCGAAGCCGACCTATCGCGCTCGGTCGGAGCTGAGAACGCCTTCATGCGAGGGGTTCGTCCCATAAGAACCACATCGAGCACGCTGAACGCGAATGCCGGCACATGAGCTTGGGGCACATAGGCGATACGCTTGAGATCTGCCCCACCCGGCCGCATATCCAGAGGAACTCCCTCCAAAAGAATATTCCCTCCCAATCGAGGCAAAAGCCCTAAAACGGTCTTGAACAGCGTGGTCTTCCCGATGCCGTTCGGACCGAGCAGCACGAGCACGGATCCGCGCTCGACCTCGAAGCTCAGGTTGCGCACGATGCACTTGCCGCCGTATCCGCAGGAAAGATTCTCGACCGCAAGCATGGGTGCAACGCCTCAAGCAGTTTGAAAAGCGCTTGGGAGTAGCGCTTTTCGACAGAAGCCGCACGCCCGTCAAACCGACCTATGCATGCGAGATCTACCTCGACTGGGCACGAAAGGCCATCGAGGCGGAAGACGCCATGCTCCGCGAGATCTCGGCCGTGGCAAGCAAATCGACGAGACGGCTCCAGATTGGCACGTCGGTGCCCCGTGCCAACAACCTTCTTCCCGAGACACTGGAACGGTTCCGCAAAATCAGACCCGGGTGCACCTGTTTTCTTTACGAAGCGGGAATGCCCGAAAGCAACGAGCGCCTGTTCTCTTCCCGCACGATAGACTTCTCCATCCTTACGCCCATTCGGCCCGAAACGCCGCTGTTTACGGGAGAGCCGATCTGCCGCGAGCGCATGCTGCTTGCAGCGCCCGCAGCGTGGGATCTTCCCGTGCAAGAGTTTGACGGTGCGCTCCCCGTAGTCGATCCCTCGTGCCTAGCGAACCTTCCGTTCATCATGCCTCCGGGGCATCTCAAGCATGCGCGCACGATACGGAACATGATGGATGCCGCAGACGTCAAGCTTCGCATCGTTTTGCATAGCTGCAGTATTGAGATGACCTCGGCTATGGTTAGGCGAGGGGCAGGCGCCTCCATGGCACCGAACACCTTCCTGTTTTCCGAGCCGAGCGATAAAATTGCCCTGTACTGCGTGAAAGGCTGCTCGAAGCCCAACCCCCTCTATGTGACGCGCAGGGCAGATTGCAGGGTGTCGGACGACGAGAAGGCGTTCATCGGCCTTGCGAAAAGCTGGATAGCGAAACATCCCGAGCTCGCACTCTCCTGAATAGCGAAAACGGCAAAAGGAGGGGATGTTCTTGCGATGCCGTCACAAGAACATTGCGGATCCTCACAGCGACTTTTGGGTTTTTGGAGCTCTTAGAGGGTTTGGGGTTCTTGGGAAAGTCTCGAAGCCATCTTGCCTTCCTCGCAGATACAATGCAGATTTTCACCTTGTAAGTTCGCTCTAGTATAATGGGCGCGCATTTGCAAACACACGATTGATGGAGGTATCAATGACAGAACAGCAAGCCGGTTGGTATGCGGACCCCTCGGGCGATGCAACGAAGCTTCGCTACTGGGATGGAACCCAATGGACGAACGATTACGCAGCCGCCCAGCCGCAGGCGCAGCCGCAACCCGCAACGGGCGTTTCCTACGGCGCTTCTGCAACTGAGCAGTTCGGAGGACAGCAGGCGCTCTCCCAACCTGCTTACGTGCAGGCACAGCCCGTTCAGAGCAGCAGCGACCAGACGCTACGTCTTGCGGCGTTCATCTTGTGCATCATATCGCTGGTGGGGTGCTGTTGGCTCATCATCCCGCTCGCATGGATGATCCCCATGAGCATTCGCTGCTGGGGCATCTACAAGGGAACCAAGCCGAACACGACCGCCTTCGGCGTATGCACGCTCATTTTCTTTTCTCTGGTAGGTGGCATCCTTCTGCTTGTTTCGAAGAAGGACGCCTAGTCAGCTAGCCAGGCGCACCGAAAAAACCCGAGGCGGTCTTGGTGCGGATGCCAAAAAGCCGGGGCGGCCTTGAACGACCGCCCCGGCTTCCGAGTTTGTTGCGTCCGAAGCGCAAGCAAGGCAAGGCACCTTGGGGCTTCGCAACGTCGAGCAATGCCGACGGTCAGAAGGCCGTCGGCATTTTTCAATCCTAATACATTCCGCCGCCTGCACCGGCACCCGCCAAAGCGGACAGATCGGGGCCTTCCTTCGGAATCTCGTTGATAGTGGCCTCGGTGATGAGGATGAGCGCGGCCACGGAAGCTGCGGACTGCAGCGCCGTGCGCGTTACCTTCACCGGGTCGTTCACGCCCATGGCGATCATGTTGCCGTATTCGCCGGTAGCGCAGTTCAGGCCTTCGCCCTTGCCCAAGCCCTTCACGTGCTCCACCACGACGCTGCCCTCGAAGCCGGCGTTCTGGGCGATGGCGCGCATGGGGGCTTCAAGCGCCTTGCGGATGATGTTGACGCCCACTTCCTCGTCTTTGTCGGCAGCCTCAATGGCGTCGAGCGCGGGGAGTGCGTCCACAAGCGCCACGCCGCCGCCGGCGACGATGCCCTCTTCTACAGCCGCGCGCGTCGCCTGCAGCGCGTCCTCGATGCGGCTCTTCTTCTCCTTGAGCTCGGACTCGGTGGCAGCGCCCACTTTGAGCACCGCAACGCCGCCGGAGAGCTTGGCCAGACGCTCCTGCAACTTCTCGCGGTCGAAATCGGAATCGGTGCGATCAAGTTCGGCCTTGATCTGGGCGATGCGGTCGTCGATGGCCTTCTTCTCGCCCGCGCCGTCAACGATAAGCGAGTTGTCCTTGGTCACTTTCACGGTCTTGGCAGTGCCCAGCATGTCAATGGTGGCATCGGCAATGGTCATGCCGAAGTCCTTGTCGATAACCTGGGCACCCGTCACGGCGGCGATGTCTTCCAGGATGCGCTTGCGGCGATCGCCGAAGCCCGGAGCCTTGATGGCCACGCAGTTCAGCGTGCCGCGCAGACGGTTGAGCAGAATGGTGGCCAAAGCCTCGCCCTCAACGTCTTCCGCCACAACGAACAGCGGGCGGGCAGAACGCATGATTTCTTCCAGCAGCGGAACCATGTCTTGGATATTGCTGATCTTCTGATCGGTGAGCAGGATGTAAGGATCCTTCAGCACGGCCTCCATCTTCTCCATGTCGGTTGCCATGTAGGGGGAAATGTAGCCGCGGTCGTACTGCATGCCTTCCACGATCTCGATGTCCATGCCGAAGGTCTGGCTTTCCTCCACGGAAATGGCGCCGTCTTTGCCGACCGCCTCCATGGCCTCGGAGATCTTCTCGCCAATCTCGGCATCGCCGGCAGAAATAGTGCCCACGTTGGCAATCTGCTCCTTGGTGGAAACTTCCTGGGCATCGGCCTTGATAGCCTCGACCACCGCGTCGGTGGCCTTCTGGATGCCGCGGCGAATGCCCAGCGCGTCGGCACCGGCGGTCACGTTGCGCAGACCCTCGGAAACGATGACGTCGGCGAGCAGGGTGGCGGTGGTGGTGCCGTCGCCGGCAACGTCGTTGGTTTTCACGGCCACTTCGCGCACCAGCTGGGCGCCCATGTTCTCGACCGGATCTTCCAGCTCGACTTCCTTAGCCACGGTCACACCGTCGTTGGTGATGGTCGGTGCGCCGTAGGACTTCTCAAGCGCCACGTAGCGACCCTTAGGCCCAAGCGTCACTTTCACCGCATCGGAAAGCTTGCTCACACCAGCCGCAAGCGCACTGCGCGCATCGGCCTCGAACTTAATATCTTTAGCCATGATGTTTCTCCTTTTTCACTTGGACGCTGCAGGATTACTCGAAGACCGCGTAGATGTCGTCGGCACGCAGGATGAGCACGTCCTCGCCGTCAACGGTGATCTCGGTCCCACCGTACTTGCCGTAGATTACCTTGTCGCCCACTTTCACGGGAACGGGAACCAAGTTGCCGTCCTTGTCGGGCTTGCCGGCGCCAACGGCCAGAACGACGCCGCTTTGCGGCTTCTCCTTGGCATCGTGGGCAAGCAGCAGACCGCCCGCCGTAGTCTCTTCGGCCTCGTCGGCCTTGACGATCACGCGGTCGCCCAGTGGTTTCAGATTCATAACGTTGCCTTCCTTTCGTCCTTCTTCTGTCCGAAACGAATTCCATCGCATGTTGGACTATTTAACCACTCATAACTTCTGAGTGCTAGCACTCTAAGGTAACGAGTGCTAAACAGTGAGCTATAATAGCAGCCCTCGCGAGGATTGCAACCCCCCAAACACGAAATCTAAGCGCGCTCGACTAAGATTTTCCCGAATCGCCAGAATTCCGCCACAATAGCGCGGGGCGGCATCCAACAGCACCCGGCGAACCGCTGCCATCTCCCTCCAAGCTCACGAAACCCGCCGAAGAGCAACAGCAGCCCAAAGCCGACCGGATGCCGAAGCAAAATTCCCTGCAAGTCTGCATCGGTCAGTTCGAACCGCCGCGCACGACAGCAAAATCGCCCCGAGTGCACAGACCTCGGATGCACAAAAAGTCGCGAAGGGTCTGCGGCATCCAGCTTGGACCGCCGAACCCTGCGGCGAAATCACTCCCAAACGCACAAAAAGTCGCGAATTGTGACATCGTTGGACAACTCGCGAAAACGCTCCCCCTCGTTTCACCAGATGAGAGAATCGTTGCATTTTTATCGGCATCCGACAGAACCCTCCGACCGTGCAAAACCGCCCCTTTTTCGCTATCAAGCGTCACAATTCGCGACTTTTTGTGCAAAACCGCCTGCGCCGCCGCAGTGCGCCACTCACCGTCGTCATATCGAGAAAGGCTTTGCCATTGCCATAGCATAGCGCATTCGCCAACGGCAGCTAGCCGTTTTCGGACGCGAACATGACGAGACGGGGCGAGACGGAACGAAGCGGGGCGAGACGGAACGAAGCGGTGAACAAAGAAAGCCCCACGCCATGCCGAGCGCTGCAATCGAAGGTCGTCGCGAGCGCCAAGAAGCGAAAGGCGCAGGGAAGCGGCCGCGCTAACCGACAGTCTATGCCCTAGGGCTCACAAGGCCGCCTTCGTAGGCCGCCACCACCAGCTGGGCGCGGTCGTGCACGTTCAGCTTCGCCATGATGCGGGCGAGATGGGTTTTCACGGTGGCGGGGGAAATGACGAACTCCGCCGCTATTTCGTCGTTCGTCAGGCCGCGCGCCACGAGCACGAGCGTTTCGCGCTCGCGGTCGGTAAGCATGGCAAGCGCTGCGGCGGCGGCATCGCCCGAAAGCGCGCCTGAGCGCCGGGTGCGCGGGCGCGAAGCCACGAACGTTTCCACCAAACGACGCATGACCGAAGGCTGGATAAGCGCATCGCCCTGCGCAACCACGCGAATGGCGGCGGCGATATCATCCGGATCGGCGTCTTTCAGAAGGAAGCCGCTTGCGCCGGCCGCAAGCGCATCGTAGACGTACTCATCGATGTCGAACGTGGTAAGAACGAGCACGTGGACTGCAGAAAGACGCGGGTCGGCCTTGATGTCGCGCGTGGCCTCGATGCCGTTTTTCACCGGCATGCGCACGTCCATGAGCACCACGTCGGGGCGCAACGCACGGGTCGCCTCCACAGCCTCTTCCCCGTTTTTCGCCTCGCCCACCACGTTCAGGCCATCATACGACGAGAGGATGAGCCGAAACCCGCTGCGCACCACATCCTGGTCGTCGGCCACCACCACGCGCAAAGGCGAAGCCGCAGAAGGGAATCCCCCACCTGCCCCCCTAGTCGCAGGGACGGCGCCCGCATTCGCGCGACTCGCGCTCGCGCACGGGCGCGCTCCCGCAAAGACGCCTCTGCCCGAAAAACGAGCGCCTGCAGC
>JAEYEL010000206.1 GCA_023403475.1 Actinomycetes bacterium | reverse complement strand
GCCGTTTGGGGTCTTCTGATATTCCATCCGCACTCCCGCTTCATCGCAAAGCGGGAGTCTCGTTCGCAGATCTTCCACTGCGCACGAGGCCGTCTACGCCGGAAAGGATAGCGGTTGTGGTGACGGCGGCAAGATTTTCCAAGGGAATTTCCGAATCTTTCTTGAGCCAGTCGCGATACACCGCCACCAACCCGGCGCAGAAAAACGACACGCAATAGCCGAGGTACGGGCCCATGGCGGAAGCCAGACCAAACACATCGTCCTCAACAATGGCATTGGTAAGCGACTGCTCAACCTTCTGCAAAAGCAGCTCGGGTGCTGCATGCGCCATCGTCTCGCCGTTTGCGACAAGATCCTGCACCAGCACGACGCTGAACCGCGAGAACAAATCTCCTACGTCCACACCGTTCGTGCCGCTCGCTCCGTTCGCGGCGCCCGCACGAAACGACTCCTCGCGCAACAGGCTCACTATGCGCTCGGCCTCTTCACGCACGATCTCGTCTGTCACCGCCTCAACGGAATCGTAATGAAGATAAAACGTTTTGCGGTCGATGTCGGCCTCGCGTGCTATAGCCGTTATAGTCACCTTGCCGTAATCCCCGTTGCTCGCAAGACGACTGAACGCCTCGCGTATGGCTTTTTTCGTGCGAGCGACGCGTCTATCGCTTTTGCGTTCCCGAACTTTGACAGACTCCCCTTCGCCGATATCGCCCTTCACGACGGGCGCTTGTTTGGCTGATCGATACGCTTTGCCAACCTTTTTCTTATCGGCGCAGGCTGCATGCTTCCTGCTTCCTTCGGTTTTTCCCATTCCCAGTTCCCCAATTTCTTGATTTACGGGCATTAGTACACATTCGTTGCTCATTTGGCAATTGCTCTTTTCCTTGAAGGAACTATAATCACCACAAGATGATTAATCAACATATGTAGAAAAACTACACTAGAAACTGAAAGGAAGGAAATCGATCATGAAAGCAACCGAACAGATCAAGCGGGCGGCGTTCAACAAAACGTTCGACTACTTCTTGGCAGACCCCGAGAGAAACGTCACAAAGGTGATGGATCTATTGGACAAGGTGGCTCCCGCCGACCTGTTCCCCAGCCAGCGCACGGCGTTTCGCAGCGCCATAGACCAGCACAACAACTGGTACCAGCTCATCGAACGCATTCTCGACTTGAACCCCGAGATACGCGACGATCTTATCAAGAACTTCGTCATCAACGGAAACCTTATGGCCTGGCCCAAGCAGGAAGAGGCACGCGAGAAGTATCAATGCAATATCCCCTGGGCCATTCTCATGGATCCCACGAGCGCATGCAACCTGCATTGCACCGGCTGCTGGGCGGCAGAATACGGGCACAAGGAAAACCTCTCGCTCGTCGAGCTTAACTCCATCATCGAACAGGGCACGGCGCTAGGAACCTACGTGTACATCTACACAGGCGGCGAACCGCTCGTGCGCAAACGCGACCTTATTAAGCTGTGCGAGCACCACCCCGACTGCTCGTTCCTCTCGTTCACTAATTCCACGCTCATCGACGAGGACTTCTGCCAAGACATGCTGCGCGTGAAGAACTTCATTCCCGCCATAAGCGTGGAAGGCTTCGAAGCCGCCACCGATGCAAGGCGCGGCGAAGGCACCTACGCCAAAGTGCAGCATGCCATGAGTCTGCTGAAATCGCATGGGCTTCCGTTCGGCGTATCATGCTGCTACACTTCGCAGAACGCAGGCTCCATAGCCTCCGAGGAGTTCTTCGACTGGATGATAGGCCAAGGTGTGCTGTTCGCATGGATCTTCACCTACATGCCCGTAGGCGCGGGCGCGCCCACCGAGCTGATGGTGCACGCCGACCAACGCGAGCACCTGTACCGTTTCGTGCGCGAGATGCGCAACAAGAAGCCGCTGTTCACCCTCGATTTCCAAAACGACGGCGAGTTCGTGGGCGGCTGCATCGCCGGCGGACGGCGCTACCTGCACATCAACGCGGCGGGCGACGTGGAACCCTGCGTGTTCGCGCACTACGCCAACGCGAACATCCGCGAAACCTCGCTGCTCGACGCGCTGCGCTCGCCCATCTTCATGCAATACTATCAAGAGCAGCCCTTCAACGACAACCTGCTGCGCCCCTGCCCCATCCTTGAAAACCAGGATGCGCTCGCGCGGATGGTGGATGCCGCCGAGGCGCACTCCACAGACCTTCAGGCTAAAGAGGACGCACACGACCTGTGCGCCAAGTGCGCAAAGTCCATTGAGGAATGGGCACCCGTAGCCGAGCGCATCTGGACCGACCGGCAAGATCCGCTGTTCGAGAAGCGCTGCGACCCAGGCCAGGGCATGGCCGAAACCGACAAGACCAAGTTCGCGCGCCTTGGGCGCACGATAGAGCCCATGCCGGAAAGCTTGGTGCCGGAAAGCTAAATTGCGGAATTTTCAAAAATCTGCAATCATCTCTTTTTGTCCGCAGGAAAAATATATAGTGGTATGCGGGAGGATCATGGGGGTTCTAAGGGAGGAGAGCCGATGTTCACACCGAAACCTCTCAAGCAGCAGCACTATTACCTATCGGGCAAAACGGCGGCCGATGCGTTCGAGGCCGAACGTCATCTTCTGAAACTTGACGAGCAGTTGCCTCACTTGCCGCTCGGGCGAGCCATAGCGAACGCCATGGCTCGCCTCGAAGCGATCTCGACCGTTCGCATAGACGGCCTTTCACCCAGTTCAAGGGATCTTCTCATCATAGATTCCCTGTTCCGGAACGAAGAGCTTCGCTATTTCGGGAAAAGCGCCGATGCGAGCGGCTTCTGCACGAAGTCAGCATCCATCGAAGCCTTCTACTACCTTGAGACGCTTCACTGGATAAAGAAAACGGTCAAGCCGGGGTTCAAATTCACGCCAGGGTTCATCTTGGACGTGCATTCACGCTGCCTCTACAACAAAGAGGCCCGCCAGACAGAGGTCAGGTTCCGAACCAAAGACTTCAAACCCGAAAGGAACCTTCCCGGCTCGCACGCTTTCCAACCCCCAAAAGCCGCTCAGCTCGAAAGCTA
>JAEYEL010000082.1 GCA_023403475.1 Actinomycetes bacterium | reverse complement strand
TACGTCGATCGGTGAAGGTGATTCCGCCGGAAGCGGCTTGGGCGGCGGTTCCAATTCGTCGACCGGCATCGACGAGGCCACTGTCGATGCGGACGGCTCCGCCACTTCCGGCAGCGCCGATGCTGCGAACGCCGGTGTCGCGTCCGACTCTGACGGCGATGCGGCGGACTCCGCCGACGCCGTGCCCGAATCGGGCAGCGAACAGATTTCCCTGCTGGACAGCTCGGCCACCCAAGAGCAGGGCTCAGGCTTCCCCTGGCCCTGGGTAGCGCTGGGCGTCGTTGTGGTAGCGGCATGTGCCGCCGTCGGGCTATGGCTATGGCGGAGGAGGAGCCGCTAAGGCGCATCGGCCTGGGACGGCGGTTTCCGGTTCGGCGTGCTTCCGGTCGCTGCAGGCGCAGCCGAGAACCCAACTCCCTCATCGGCAAGGCAAGGCCCGCGCCTGGTAGCGCGGGCCTTCTCATCTTCTGAAGCTGTGTTGGCGAGGAAATTCCCGCTCTCGAGCTCGACAGAAAGCTCTTCTCTCAAACGCGCGCGCCGTCCCTTTGACAACGAGTCTGTGCAAAATTTCGCGCGCATTCTGGAAAGTACATAGTCGGCAAAGGAAGTTTGAACGGGCTGGGCTTTTCGTCGAATCTGTCACAATCTCAGCGTTCGGCGATTGAGAGGGTGGTAGATCTTTTCGGCGGGTACTCCGGTGAACAGCTTCGCGAGTTGACTCATAAAGAGGATCCGTGGGTCGACGCTCGTGGGGGTCTCGAAGACGGAGAAAGATGCAACAGGGAAATTGCGGTAGAGGCTATTCGTCGTTTCTATGCTTCTCCTACCTGCTCTAATCCTGTAGCGGTCTAGCCGATGGTGGGCCGCTGTAACGGCTTTCGTATTCGAAGGTGAGTTCGCCGGAATCACCCTGTCGCAGCGTTCCGGCCATCGATCTCCCGATGATTACCCGAAACAACTTCGAATGACCTTTCATCGGTATTCTCCTTTCGTTAAACTTGCCGCGATTTTATTGAAGATGCTGTCGTATTCGGTGGCGTTCTCGTTTGCGGTTTCGCTGCCGCCTTCTTCTTTTTCGACGATGCGCAGTTCGCACCCCAGCTTCCCTACGATTCTCACGAGTGCCGAAAGCGATAGCCCTTGGGCTCTTCCCGCTTCGATATCGCGAATCCGCCTTCCCGAAAGCCCCACTGTCTTGCCAAATTCCTCTTGTGTGATGTCGGACGCGCGCCGATATTCCCTGATTTTTTTGGATAGCTCTCTAAAAATTGAATCGGTTGTCATGTTAAACCCATCTCTAGGAAAGATATTTCCCTTTCGATTCTATAGGAAATTTTCTTCCTAATCAAGCTGTGTATTCTCATTTTCCGCCGACTGCATGGCTTCCGGGGCTTTATCGCGGCTCGATCGCCGCGAAAGCACTCTACTTCAACTAGAAATTGCATTTCTAACATTTTCTAACACGTAAAATGTTAGAATGTTAGCAAATGTTAGAAAGGGAGGCCCATGAAGCTTGATGCCATTGAGAGCGAACATATTGAGTTCAAGGAAACGGTGAACGACAGCGCCATCAAAACCGTCGCAGCCTTTGCGAACAGCGACGGAGGAAAGATCTACATCGGCGTTTCCGACGACGGGGGGGTCGTAGGCGTGGGGAACGTCGACGACGAGCTTCTCAAGCTCACTGATAAAATGCGCGCTAACATCAGACCCGATGTCCTCATGATGACCAGCGTCGATGTCGAAACGTTCGGCGACAAGAAGATTATCGTGGTCACGGTCAGAAAAGGCTCGAAACGGCCGTACTACCTGGCCGCGAAGGGTCTCAGGTCGGAAGGCGTGTACGTGAGGTCCGGCTCCTCAAGCGTTCCGTCGAGCGAGACGGCCATCCTCCAGATGATCCGGGAAAGCTCGGGGGACTCCTTCGAAACCCATCTTTCCATGAGTCAAAGCCTCTCGTTCGAATTCGCCACAGCCTACTTTTCCGAATCGGGAATCAGACTAGCCGACGCTGAGATGCGCACGCTCGGAATGTTGACGGCCGAAGGCTTCACCAACCTCGCCCTGCTCCTGTCGGATCAATGTCCCTCCTTCGTCAAAGCCGCCACCTTCGACGACGATTTTCGCAACGTGTTCCTTGAGAGAAGCGAATTTTCGGGATCGATTCTGAAGCAGCTCGAGAGCGCCTACGAATTTCTGGTCTCGCACGACAAGTTCAAGACCAGATACGAGGGGCTGCGCCGCATAGACTACGACGACTACCCGAAACAGGCGCTTCGCGAAGCAATCGCCAACGCCGTCGCCCATCGCGAGTACGCACTCTCCGGCCCGACGCTCGTAAGCGTCATGCCGTCGTTCGTGGAGATAATGTCTCTCGGTGGGCTCGTTCCCGGCATCACGCAGGAGGACCTTGGGGCGAACATCTCCATGCCCCGCAACAAGCTGCTCGCCGCGCTCATGTACCGGCTCGGCATCATCGAGGCGTGGGGGACGGGCATAGGGCGCATGCGGTCGTCCTACGAAGGCGCCGGTGCTGCAGTGGAGATTTCGGTCACGCCCAATACCTTCACCGTGAAGCTCCCCAACAGGAACGCAGCCGGAAGATCGGCGAAACCGAGCTCCGACCAAGATGCGGTTGTGGAAGCGGTTAGGGACGGGCACGGCACCCGCGCCGAAATCCAGCGGCAAACGGGTTTCTCCCAATCGAAGACGATAGGGCTGCTGAAGGAGCTGGTGGACAGTGGCGCGCTGAAGAAGGAGGGCGAATCAAGGAACACCCGCTACGCGCTCTGCGATGCGTGAGCCCCGACCCGTCGGCACCGACGGGCGCGGTATCAAAAGAGGGAAGCCCCCTCGGGTTTCTCTCCGGTAAGCGTAAGATCAGCCGAGTGACTCTTGAAAACGTGTAGAACCGAGTATTCTGTAACTCTTGAAAACGTGTATTTTTGCTGGTATCATAACTCTTGAAAACGTGCAAAGTGCCAGGTTATTGGCGGTGTTTATGCTCAAGAGGACGACCTACGGTATATTCCTTCGCTGGAAGAAGGAAAGCAACGGTCATCTGGTGTAAGGTGTGTACGATGGATGACAAGGCGAAGGTGGGCGGCGTGCGGTTTCGCATGAGCGTGGCGAATGCGGTGGTGGAGGTTCGGGCGCTTCATCAGGGGGTTCGCCGTCTGTGCGAGGACTATCTGATTGGGGCCGGATTCGGCGAGGCCGAGGTCGCGCGTGGGTTCGGCGAAGCTGCGGGCGCGCCTGCGCCGGATGGCGTGGCGGGAGACGCGGCGGTGTGCGAGGCGCGACCGGGTGGCGTGGCCGCAGGCGGCGCAGCGGCGGGCTTTCCCGCGCCTGCCGACCTTGTGGTGAGCGTCACGCAGGCCGACATCGATGCCGAAAGGGAGTGCTCCACCGATGAACACTCCTGGTCGGACGCATATTTGGAAACGTTGGCGGTGCTTCGCCGCATAGCCGAATGGGCACCGCAGCATCGGCGGCTGCTCGTGCACGGTGCCGCTATCCAATACGACGGCCGCGCGTATCTGTTCACCGCGCCCAGCGGCACGGGCAAGTCCACGCACATCAAGTTGTGGCGGCGCTACCTTGGCGCCGCGGTGAGGGTGGTCAACGGCGACAAGCCTTTCGTGCTCGTTCCCGAAGCGCCAGACGCTGCGCCCGTTGCGTACGGAACGCCCTGGTCGGGCAAGGAATGCTGGCAGGAGAACGCCACCGCGCCGCTTGCGGGCATCTGCCTGCTGTCGCGTGCGGAGCCGGGTGCGACGCGCATCGACCGCATTCCCGCCGCCGATGCGCTTGACCGCATCATTCGCCAGGTGTACTTGCCGCCTAATGCGCTGGCGGCGGCTAACGCGCTTGAGCTGCTCGACGCGCTGCTGGCGCGCGTTCCGGTGTACGACTTGGCCGTGGACATGTCAGAGGACGCCGTCCGCACAAGCTTCGAAGCCCTCACCGGTCTGCCGTACCGGCCCGCAATCTGAAGTAAAGGCAAAGGAACCTTGTGGGGTCGGTGGTTCGTGCAGGTAATATGCATGTGGCGTTTAGGACGCGCTTTGCTTGTCGTATAATTCAGCCATCGTGTGAATTGACGCGAAGCGGCTAGGGAAACGCTGAGCAAGGCCGTCTTGCCCCGCGCGCACGCGGCGAGCGCGCGGGGCTGGCGGAACTAGCCAGCGTTTCCCTAGGCCGCTTATATATTCGAAAGGGGTGCGATATGCGCATCAAAGAAGGGTTCGTGCTCCGCGAGGTGGCCGGGCAGAACGTGGTCATTGCCACAGGCGAGGTTAGCAAAAGCTTCCATGGCATGATCAAGCTGAACGAGACCGGGCGCGTTATCTGGGAAGGTCTTGCTGCGGGCAAGCCTGACGAGGCGATTGCAGCCGACCTTGCAGCTGCATACGATGTGTCGCAAGAACAAGCGACCGCCGATGTCGCTGCGTTTGTGAAGCAGGCTGCCGACCAGGGATTCCTTGCGTAAGTGGCCTCGCAATCGCAACAATTCGGCCTTGCGCGGGCGGACGTGCACATTGAGGACGTGCTCGCGCAGCAGGGTATGTACGTGGGTGCAACCGTGGGATCGAGCATGCGTCCGATGCTGCGCAACCGCCGTGACACCATCATCGTGCATCCGCTTGACGGACGCCGGCTGCGCCGTTTCGACGTGCCGCTGTACCGTCGCGGTAACGCCTACGTGCTGCATCGCTGCGTGGAGGTGCACCCGCACGGCTACACCATGCTCGGCGACAATTGCCTGAACAAGGAGCGCGATATTCCGGACGAGCGCGTTATCGGCGTGCTGACCGGGTTCTATCGCGGAAACCGCCAGATGAACATGGATGGCTTGCCGTACCGCGCTTACGTGCGCGTTTGGTATGCGCTCTACCCGTTGCGCCGCTGCGCCATGCGCGCACGCATGCTGGCGGGCCGCGTGAAGCGGCGCGCGCTCGGCGGCGCTTCGGTAGCCGATGGGGGCGGCGCAGCGCTGGTTCCTTCCGCTGGCGGAGAGGCTGACGCGGCCGCTGGTTCGCATGGCACTTCTTCGCCGGTTTCTTGCCCCGAGAAACAGAACGGCTGGCGCGCATGAGCGGCTTTTTGGCGAAGGCTCGCGAGCTGTTCGGCGGCGGTGCAGCGCGTGGCTGGATTGCGGGTGTGGTGGGTCGCGCCGGTGTGGCTCGTATTGCGGGTTTGTGCGCGCTGCAAGCGCTCATGTCGGCGAATGCCGTTGAGTTCGCCCTGCTCATGCGGCAGGCTGTTGACTCTGCGGTGACGGGCGAGGCTGCGGATTTTCGCCTGTGGTTGGGCCTGTTCGCCGCCTCCCTTATGGCGCAGGTTGCTATGCTTGCCGGGCGTCGGGCGTTGCTTGCGCGGACGCAGACCCTGTTTGAAAACCAACTGCGCGCCCGCGCGTTCGGAAGCGTGCTGGCAGAACCGTGCGCGCGCTATGAGCGCCAGCATTCCGGCGAGCTGATGACTCGCATGACCAGCGACGTTGCCGTAGTGGCCGAGGGCGCCTGCACGCTGGTGCCAACGGGTGCGGCCATGGCCGTGCGCCTGGTGGGCGTGGTGGGCGCGATGTTCGCCCTGGTTCCAGGGCTGACGATGGTGTTCGTTGTCGGCGGATGCGTTGCCGGTGCTGCATCGGTGGTCGTTCGCCCGCTGCTGAAGCGCCTGCACAAAGGCATGCAGGAAGCCGAGGGCTCCATGCGCAGCTTCATGCAGGAATGCCTTGACAGCCTGCTTGTGGTGCACGCGTTCGATTGCGAGCGCAAGGTCGCCGCGCAAGCCGCCGATGCCATGGGTGCCCACCGCCGCGCGCGCCTGCGCAAGATGGACGTGTCGAACGGCTGCGCCACGGCGCTCACGCTGGCCGTGCAGCTGGGGTATATATTGGGGTTCGGATGGTGCGCGGCGGGCATCCTCGCCGGCACGTGCACATACGGCACGCTCATGGCGGTCGTCCAGCTTATAGGGCAGATCCAAAGTCCGTTCGCCAACCTGGGCGGTATGTTCTCGAAGCATTCGGCCATGCTGGCCAGCGCCGAGCGCCTTATGGCGCTTGGTGAGCCGGCCGAGCCGCAGGATGCGGAAGGCGGCGCGTGTGCGCTTGGGGGGCCAGCTGAGCCGCAGGATGCGGAAGGCACCGTGTCTGCGCCCGCGCCCGCGTTCGACGCGTCGCGTTTCGCCGATTTACGGCTTTCGGGCGTGACCTTTGCCTACGATTGCGGAGAGGACGTACTGCGCGGCTGCGACTTTGAGTTGCGTGCAGGCGAATTCGTCGGCGTCACCGGGCCGAGCGGCGCTGGCAAGTCGACCCTTACGCGCGTGCTGCTTGGCGCCTACCAGCCGCAACGGGGTACTGCGTTCGCGCGGGATGCCGGTGGCGTGCAGGTTCCGCTCTGGTGTGCGCGTGGGCTATTTGCGTACGTTCCGCAGGGAAACCGCCTGATGGCGGGCGCAGTGCGCGATGTCGTGGCGTTCGCGGATCGGGGGCGGCCCGACGATGCGCGCGTTGAGGCGGCATGTCGTACGGCATGCGCGTGGGACTTCGTGAGCAGGCTGCCGCAAGGGCTCGATACGGTGCTTGGCCAGCGTGGTGCCGGTTTGTCCGAGGGGCAAATGCAGCGGCTGTCCGTGGCGCGCGCGGTGTACAGCGGCGCACCCGTGCTGCTGCTCGACGAGGCGACATCGGCGCTCGATGCGGCAACGGAGCAGGCGATGCTTGAGAACCTGCGTGCACTGCCGGGGCGCGCGGCCGTGCTGGTGACGCACCGCGCGGCAACCCTTGCGGGGTGCGATCGCGTTGTGCGCGTGGCGGACGGCGCATGCGAGGAATGCGGGAATATCTGAGCCGTTCGCAAGACCTAAGCCCGCAAGACTTGAGCGGGCGGAAGAGCAGGAAGGACGCACTATGGGCACTACGGGCGCTATGGGCACTGCGGGCGCGGTGGGCGCGGAAACGCCGATGCTTGTCGGACGGTATCTGCTCCATCTGGTTGATTGCGGGTTGCATGGCAAGCCGGCGCAGCCTTTGCCCAAAGGCGCTACGTGGGGGCGGGTGCATGCTCTGGCAAAGTCGCAAAGCGTGGAGGGCGTAAGCTGGTTCGGTGCGCGCACGCGCTGCGATATGCCTGATGACCTGCTTGGAAAGTGGGAGGTCGAAGCGCAGGAGACGCTGTTTCGCCGCGTGCGCTTCGACGCCGAGCGCGAACAGATATTCGCCGCGCTGAACGCTGCGGGCATCTCGGT
>JAEYEL010000072.1 GCA_023403475.1 Actinomycetes bacterium | reverse complement strand
CCGAAGTCGATCCGCGCGTGGTGTTCGTGCCGCGCGGCTGGTGGTTCCCCGAGCGCGACGGTTCCGCCGATCTGAACAACCCCTTCGGCTGCCTTGAGTCGAACACCAACGTGCTCACTTCGGTGGACGACTGGGACTGCGACCCCATGGGCGGCAGTTGGGCGAACCGCGGCCTTATGTGCAAGGTGTATAAGTGCGGCGAGTTCGACAAGGAATTCCGCGCCGCCGATACGCAGTGGTCCATTCCCGGTTCGGCGAAAGAGCCGGGCGTGACGGTCATGCCGAGCGATCAGAAGCTGGCGCGCGAGCCCATTCCGTTCGAGAAGCCCCAGCCCACCGTGGAAGTTCCCGAAGGCTACGAGTGGGTATGGCAGAACAATACGCTTTACCAGAAGAGCACGCACTTCCGCTTGGACGAGTCCGGCTGGCTCATCAACCCGCGGACCAAGGGTTACTACGACGCCTACACCGGGTGGCGCTACGATGCGGCCAACGAATGCCTCGTGGACGACGAGACGGGCAAGCAGTACACCATGGAGCGCGAAGAGATTCCCTATCTGGGCGGCGTGCGCTGCTATCCCGGCCAAGCCGCGCCCTACGAGGTTCCCGAGCAGCTTACCTGGGATACCGAGAAGGGCTGCGCGGTGCTTCCCGACAAACCGTATGTGTACGACCCCAACAGCGGTTGGATGATCGACCCTGAAACGAACCTGTACCATGACGCGTACTACGGCTGGCTCTACGACGCCGCTACCGCGAACTTGGTGGACGAGGCCACGGGCAAGCGCTACAACATGTCCTACGAGCCCGTTGAAGAATAACCGCGATCGAGTAGGAAGGATGAGGAAATGACTCGTTACGTTATGGTCATCGACCAACGTCGCTGCATCGGCTGTCATTCCTGCACGGTTGCCTGCCGTACTTGGAACGATCTGCCGCTCGACATCGTGTACAACCCCGTGGTCACCGAAGGTGCCCAAGGCACGTGGCCGCACGTGCACAAGAGCTGGACGCCGCTTCTGTGCATGCACTGCGCGAACCCCGAATGTGTGCCGTGCTGCCCCACGGGTGCCAGCCAGCAGGATGAAGACGGCACCGTGTGGGTGGACTCCAAGAAGTGCATGGCCTGCAAGGTGTGCGTGAACGCGTGCCCCTACGGCATGCGCGACACCTCGAAGCTCGAGCCGCGGCTGCACCGCTTCGTGCGCAAGTGCACGTTCTGTCGCGACAAGCGCAAGCTTGACCCCGATGCCAAGCCCTACTGCGTGGAGACCTGCCATCAGAAGGCGCGCATCTTCGGCGATTTGGACGATCCGGAAAGCGAAGTGTCGAAGCTCATAGGCTCGGTGAAGACCGAGCGCATCTTCACGGAGTTCGGTACCGAGCCCCAGATCTACTACATTCCTGAGTTGGGAGGTAAGGCGTAATGAAACATCATTACTGGGAGGCGCCCATCGTCATCTATCTGTTCTTGGGCGGCCTAGGCGGTGGCATTATGTTCCTTACCGCCGTACTGAGCTTTTTCGTTCTGCCGGGCGCCGGCTTTGCGAACACGGAACCGCTGTTCTTCGCTTCCATGTTCATAGCGCTGGCCGCTTTGGCCGTGGGTTGCTTCTTTCTGGTATTCGAGCTTGGCCAACCGCTCGTGTTCTGGCGCGTGTGGACCACGGCCACGGCCATTATCAAGTGGGGCGCCACGCTTTTGGTGTTCGCCATGTTCTCGACCATCTTCTGGCTTTTGGGCTCCATTGACGTTCTGCCGTTCGACTGGGGCTTCCTGGCTCCGCTGGCGGGCTTTTTCAGGCCTTCCCAGCCGGTGATGCTCGCCATAGCCGGCATCACCGGATTCGGTATCATGGTGTACACAGGCGTCATGCTCTCCACGTTGAAGGCGCATGCGTTCTGGGCCACGCCCGCGCTGCCGGTGCTGTTCACCATTTCGGCGACCTCCACCGCCTGCGCGTTGGTCGCCTTGGCGCTGGGCGCTTGGCCTATGGCCTTCAGCTTGGACGTCGTTGCCGTTGAGGAGTATATCCACGAGATCATCCACGTGGTGGACATCGTTTTGGTGTGCGCCGAGATCACCGTGTTGCTCATCATGGTGCTTTCCTTCCTAGGTGCAGGTAACGTGACGGCAAAGGCCGTGGCCACGCGCTGGGTGAAGGGCAAGACCGCGCCTCTGTTCTGGGTGGGCATGATAGGCTTCGGCTTGGTCATTCCGCTTATCCTCTACGTTGGCGGCGCTGATTCGGCCGCTTCCACGGTGGTCGCACCCGTTTTGGTTCTGTGCGGCGGCCTGCTTCTGCGCTACCTGTGCGTGTATTCCGACGAGCGTGCCGAGATTCCGGGCGAGAACCGCTACTACAACCGCATTGCCAAAGGCGACGAGAAGTTCGTTTCCGAATGGACATATGGCGAGAACCTGTACTAATGCGATACAATGCAGGCGCAGGGGCTGCAACCTGCGTCTTTGCATGAGCTGATGACGCGAACCCGGCTTGGTCTCAGGTCGGGTTCGCCGTGCGTTTGCGCGAACGACGCGTTTCGCAACGGCGCGGGCAGCTCCGCAGCGCGGCTTGCAGTTTTGCGATACCGTAAGTCGCGCTGCGGCGTCGCCGGTGATGAGAACGGAGGGTTGCATGGATTCTTACGTGTTCGAAGATGCTCTGACGGGAAGCACGGTTACGTGCAGCTATCCAGGGCTGGACGCGCGTTTGCGCGGAGAGGCGGAAAACGGGAATGCGTCGAAGCAATGCGAGTCGTTATTCTTTCCCGGATGCTCGCTTCTGAACTACGGGCTGCCCTTGGTGCAGTCGGTGTACGATCTTCTGCGTGAAGCGGGGCAGGTGAAGGGCATCTCTCTTCTATGCTGCGGGATGATTCTGCGCTACGAGCCCGATGGGAAAACGGTGCGGACAACGTATGAGCGCCAGTTCTGCGACCATGTTGCCGCAAGCGGAGTGAAGCGCATCGTGGCGGCCTGTCCGAACTGCGTTTCGACCTTGCGCGCCATGCTTTTGGCTGACGAGCTCACGGCGGGCGTGGAAGTGGTTGCACTGCCGCAGGTGTTGGTCGGGTTGGGGTATCGCATCGATGCGGGTGCGGCGCGGCGTATGCTGCGGGCGCAGGCCAGAGCCGGTTCATCCCCTTTGCCAACGGAGGCCGGGGGCAGCCTTTCCTCTTCGCCAGCGGAGTTCGAGGCCGAGTTGCCTTCGCTGTTCAGCGTGCACGATTCGTGCCCCGATAGGGCTACCGGGGAGTTTGCAGACGGCTTGCGAGCTCTCATGCCCGCCGATTTGATAGTGGATCCCGAGCACAACCGTGCGCATTCGCAGTGCTGCGGGTCTTTGGTGCGGGCGACGGGAAACTTCGCCGCCGCCGACGCGCAGGCCGAAAAGCGCGGGGAAGAAGCTCGTGCTGCGGGCGCATCTGCCATTGTGACGGCGTGCGTGAGCTGCACGTTCCAACTGACGATGGCACAGCATGCGGTTCCGGTGTTCCACTACTTAGAGCTTCTGTACGACTGGCGCATTGACTGGGCGCACGTGGACGCCTACATGAAGCTGCGCTTTCTGTTCGACGACCCGCAGAAGCAAGGGACTGACTCCAATCCCCGTTCGTTCGTGGGGCTTGAAGCGGAAGGCGAAGGCTAGCATGGGCGGAAACGAGATGCAGGGCGATGCTCGATGCGCAGCGGGGGCCGATGCCTGCAATCTGGGCTGCGCGGCGGCTGCCGCCGATTGCGCCGCACCGCAATGTGAGGCGAAAGTCGCTGACGGCAATGCGTCTCAGCGTGAAACACGAAGGACGAACTGCCATTTCTGCGGCTATCTTTGCGGGTTTCTGGCTACGGTGGAGGGGGGGCGCGTGGTCGATTTGCAGCCCGATCCTACGCGCTATCCTTATGATCCGCAGATTCTTGCGGGATGCCGCCGCTGGCGCATGAACCTGGACGTGCTCGACGGGCCTGACAGGGTGAACTATCCGTTGCGGCGCATAGGTGCGCGCGGTTCGAACGAGTGGGAGCGCGTGAGCTGGGAAGAAGCGCTCGACGACATAGCGAACCGTTTGCGCGCGCTGGCCGACGAGCATGGACCTGAAACGCTGGCTTCCGCCATAGGCGGCCCCCATGCGTCGTACTGGCCGCTGCACCGGTTCATGAACTTGTTCGGTTCGCCGAACAACATGGGCATCGGGCAGATCTGCTGGAATCCGCGCATTTGGATGGACACCCTCACGTTCGGCTGGACCATAGAAGCAGACATCAACCCCGACATCACGGAATGCGTGTTCATATGGGGTACGAACCCGGCGCAGTCGGACAATTCGATGTTTTGGCGCTCGCTTATAAAGGTAGGACGCTCCGAAAACATGTCGCTTGTGGTCATCGATCCGCGCCGCACGCAGACAGCGGCGGTGGCCGATATGTGGATAGCGCCGCGCCCGGGCACCGACTGCGCGCTTGCCTTGGGGTTTCTCCATGTCATTATCGAGGAAGACCTGGTAGATCACGCGTTTGTGGATGCATGGTGTCATGGCTACGACGAACTGGTGGAACATGTGCGCCCTTACACGCCCGAATACGTGGCGAACGTGTGCGGGGTTTGCGTCGACCGGATTCGCCAGGCGGCACGCCTGTTCGCCAACGCGCGAGCCTCGGCACTCGTTTCCGGGCGCGGCATCGACCAGGTAGGAAGAAACGTCGCGCCCACGCATCGGGCGATTTGCTGTTTGCGCGCCATCACGGGAAACGTCGATAAGCCGGGTGCGTGCGTGCTCACGGAAATGAGCGATTTCGAAACCGAAATCGACTTGGAGATGACGGATGCTCTTGCGCCCGAGCATGGAAAACGCTGTCTGAACGCGCCCTACACGCCGTTGCAAAGCTATGAGGGATACGAGCGTGTGCGTAAGCTTACCATGAAGCAGGGGCGCCGCCTGCCCGCACGCTACATGACCTCGGCGCATCCCGACTTGGTGCTGCACGCCATGGAGACAGGCGAGCCGTATCCGGTGCGGGCGCTTATCGTCGAGGCCACCAATCCGCTGCTCACCTATGCCGACAC
>JAEYEL010000030.1 GCA_023403475.1 Actinomycetes bacterium | reverse complement strand
GCGCCCGCTGTGCCAGAGGATAGCCTCTCGCTGTTCGTTGTGACAATGAAGAAAACGCGTCCGAACGACTCCGCCGCATTCCGCGCTTCGGCGTCCACAACGATCGAAAGTAAGGCAGAGCGTGAGGTGAGCGCCATTTTGGATGCAGTGCGCATTAACGGATCCGTATCCACTTCGGAGGCTTCCTCGTTGCTCGGGGTATCGACGGCAACCGCTTATCGCAGGATAAAAGAGATGGTCGGCAAAGGTGTTCTAAAGCAAAACGAGCGCCAAGGCCGCTCGACGAGGTACGAGCGAGCATAAGCCAAAAGCCTTGGAAGTTCTCGCGGATTCCGATTACGGGTGGTTCTGCCGCTGCGGTGCCGATGCTCTCGCTGCGATTCCTGGCTTGCCGATAGGCTGTGCGGGGTTCACCCGTGCGCACAAGGTTCGCAAGGTTCGCTCAGGATTCTCTGTGTCGTTTCGGAATCGTTTTCTTGTCGAAGTGTGAAGGGAGCTGTTTTCACTTTTGACACAGCTGCGCCTTGGTGCATAATGGGGCAGATTTGTTGTTGGGCATTTGAACTGGGAGGCATGCATGAACGATGCGGAATTAAGCGAAAAGGTAGACGCGTATCTAGATGCGAACTGGGAAAGCATGGTGGAAGATATTGCTACGCTCGTGCGCGTTCCCAGTTTCTTAGAGGAAGACAAGGCAAAGGAAGGTGCGCCGTTTGGGCCTGGGCCTCGCGAGTCTCTTTCGGCTGCGCTCGATATGGCTGCCCGCATGGGCTTTCAAACGCATGACGTCGATGGCTATATCGGGTACGCCGATTTCCCCGGCGCAAGCGAAACGCAAGTGGGCATTATCGGCCACACCGATGTGGTTCCGGCAGGTCCCGGCTGGACGTTTCGACCGTTCGAGGTCACACGCAAGGAAGGCTATCTTATAGGGCGCGGCGTCATAGACGACAAAGGCCCTACCGTTGTGGCGCTGCATGCCGTGAAGTTCTGGAAAGACCTGCAGGATGCAGGTGCAGTGGGGCGGTTCCCCTACACGGTGCGTTTCCTGTTCGGGGCGAACGAGGAAACAGGCATGTACGACGTGGAGTATTACCAAAAACGTTACGACGACCCGGCGTTTTTGTTCACGCCCGATGCGGAATTTCCCGTGAGCTACGGCGAAAAGGGCTGCTATGACGGCCTCTTGGTAAGCAAGCGGATTCCCGCCGCCAATCGCACGGTGGTTTCTTTCGACGGCGGCACCGTGACGAATGCGGTTCCCGGGTTTGCGGAGGCTGTGGTGCGGGCGAGCGTCGCCGATCTTCCGGAAACCGGCAACATCAAGGTAAGCGAAGAGGCCGCCGGTTTAGCGCGTCTCACGGCTACGGGGAAAAGCGCCCACGCTTCGATTCCGGAAGAGGGCGTAAGTGCCATTGGGCTTATCGTCGATTACCTGCTTGAGCGCAACCTTTGCACGCCCGACGAGCAAGCCTATTTCACGCTTGTTCAAAAGCTTGTTCATCATACCGACGGCAGCGGAGTCGGCATCGCAAGCGCCGATGAGCATTTCGGCCCGCTCACCGTGGTGGGCGGCACCATGCATATTGAGGACGACCGTTTCGTACAGTCGATGGACAGCCGCTATCCCACGTCTATCACGGCCGATGAGATAACCGAGCGCATGGGCAGACTTACCCATGCCGTTGGCGGCGAGTTCGAAAACACCAAAAACGTCGTCCCTTTTTTGGTGGATCCCGAAAGCCCGGTCATTCAAGCGCTGCTGAACGCTTACAACGAAGCTACCGGCGAACAGGCAAAACCGTTCACCATGGGCGGCGGCACCTATGCCCGCCACTTCAAGGCGGCTTCAAGTTTCGGCCCCGAAAAACCGTGGGAGGAAGTGCCCGCATGGGTAGGCGGCATGCACGGCCCTGACGAGGGCGTGAGCGAAAACTTGCTCAAGCAGGCGTTCCGCATTTATGCGCTCACCTTGCAAAAGCTCATGGCGCTCGATTTGAAATAGTGCCTTCCGAAAACAAGACGACCTGTCTCTTCACGCTGATAACGCCTTACGGTCACGGTTCGCGCCCTGCTTATGTGCTCCGAGGGATGCGAAGCACGTGGTGCGAGCTGTGACCTTCGCGACCCCTGTGGCCCTCGTGGCCCTCGTGACCCCTGTGACCCCCGCGACCTTCGCGCTCACCTTGCGTTCGTTGGTTTCTCTTATCTTTTCGGCGGAATGCGGCTCGGTTGCTTTATAATAGGTGCCGGAAGTAGTTTTTGCGGGAAGAGTTTGGAGGACATCATGTTGAAAGCGATCATCGTCGACGACGAAGCGCCCGCTCGTTCCGAACTCAAATATTTGCTTGACGAGCTGGGCCAGACGGAGGTCGTTGCCGAAGCCGCCAGCGTGCGCGAGGCCATAGACAAGCTGAAGGAATATCCGTGCGACGTCATGTTCCTCGATGTGAATATGCCTGAAGCCACAGGTTTGCAGTTGGCTGAGGCTTTGCAGCATTTGAAGTTTCCCCCGGCGGTTGTGTTTGTGACGGCGTACAGCGAGTTCGCGCTTGATGCGTTTAAGGTGAACGCTGTTGACTACCTAGTGAAACCCGTTGAAACCGAACGTCTTTCGCAAGCTATTTCGCGCGTACGCGAGCACGTGTCGCTGCACATGCAGGCGCAGAAGTCGGAGCGCATTCCCGTTGAGAAGGGCGGCAAGAAAATTCTCATCGGCATCGACAAGATTCGCTTCGTCATGGCTCGCGACGATTATGCTTATCTGCAAACCGATACCGATAGATATTTTTCCACGGTCAGCTTGGCCCAGCTTGAAAAGCGCCTCGATGGACACGGATTCTTCCGCGTGCATCGCGGCTATCTGGTGAACCTTTCCATGGTGGAGGAAATCGAGTCGGTCTCCGGTGGTACGTTGCTGCTCACGCTCAACGGCGTCGATGAGAAGATTCCTGTTTCCCGCCGCCGTGTTTCTGCACTCAAGAAGGCGCTGGGCCTGTAAAAGGCCGCAGGTTTCGCCTTTTCTCTCGTTGCACCATTCGTTGACCGGTTGTCGACAGTCAGTTTACGAATAGTGCGCAATACCCGCTTACCGCAGGCGATATGCTACTGTGGCTGTAGAAGCTATGCGCTATGGGGGCTATGCTTCGGTATTCCTCGAGCGGAGAAGATTCATGAAAACGAAGCGAATCTTGTGGGCCAGCCTTGTGGTGGCGATCGCTGTGTGCGTGAGCGCGTTTGCGGGGCTAGCAGTGTACACGGAACATCAGAACGAAGGAGCCATCAACGAGGCAGGCGGCATTTGCCTCGAGCAAATGGCCACGCAGATTCGCCTGCATTTCAGATCTGTGTTAGGTCTGTACGTCACGCGCCTCAACGGCCTTCTGTGGATAGTTCCTCCCGACCAGCAAACCTCAAACGATCAAGCCTACCGTGAATTGGCGAGATGCGGTGAGAATTTGCAGTTCTGCTATGTTGCCCTTTACGATGCCGCCGGAAATTGCGAAGTTGTCGCCTCCGACGCGTTCTATTCAAGCGTGGAAATTGACGATGAGGCTGCGTTTCTGAAAAGCGCGGCACTCGATAGGGGAAGGATAACCGATGGTGCGGCCAGCGATGGTGAGGCTCTTATCGTTTTAGGTGCGCCTGCTTCCTACCCTATGCGCAACGGGTCTGCGAGCACCGTGCTCGCCGTAGGAGTGCCGATTGAGCGGCTTAGTCGGGCGCTTTCGCTCGATGTGAGCGAGACGCAAGTATATTCGCACATCATTCGCGCAGACGGCAGCTTCGTTTTGCGGAATTCCGGAGGTGCCGACGCCTCGTTTTTTCAGCGAATCGAAGAGAATGCGCACAGCGAAGGGGAGAAGCCGGAAGAAACGCTCGATCGCCTGAAGGCCGCTATGGCGCTGGGCGAGCCTTGCTCTCTCGCCTTGGAAAAGGATGGTTTGATGCACAACGTGTGTGTCTCCCCGCTTCCCGATACCGACTGGTTCATCGTCTCCGTGCTTCCGCAAAGTCTGATCAGCGAGCCGTTGGAAGACCTTGTGGACAGGCGCACGGTGTCTATGTTGGCGGCGTGCGGAGTTTTGCTGTTGGTTATCCTTGTCGTGTTCGTGCTCAACTTCGGCATTGAGCGGCGGCAGATAAAGCTCGTGGAGGCTGCGCGGCGGGAGGCCGATGCCGCTAACAGGGCGAAAAGCGTATTTCTGTCGAACGTGAGCCACGATATCCGCACGCCTATGAATGCCATCATGGGGCTTGCGAACGTGTCTCTCGGCAAAGTTGGCGAGCCGGACATTGTGGAAAGCAACCTGCGAAAAATCGCGCTTTCCAGCAAGCATCTGCTGGGAATTATCAACAACGTGCTCGACATGTCGCTTATAGAAAGCGGGAAGCTTACGCTCAACAAGAACTGCACTGCGCTTACGGAGATTGTCGAGAGCGTTACAGGGGTCATGCAACCGCAGATGGACGACAAGAACATAACCTTCGACGTGCTTTCGTGCGACGTAGAAGGGCTCTACGTTGTTTGCGACAGCGTGCGGCTTAGCCAAGTGCTTCTGAACCTGCTTTCCAACGCACTCAAATTTACGGGAGAGGGCGGCACGGTTGCATTCCGAATTTCTCAGCGGCCTGCACCCGAAAGCGAGGGCAACGTGGTGGTTGATTTTTCGGTGCGCGACAACGGTATCGGCATGAGCGAGGAATTCCAGAAACGCATTTTCGGCTCATTCGAACGCGAGAACACCACCAACGTGCAAAGGACCGAAGGCTCTGGTTTGGGCATGGCCATTACCAGAAGCATCGTTGATGCTATGGGCGGCACCATTCGCGTTACCAGCGAACAAGGGAAGGGCAGCGAGTTCGTGGTGACGTTGACCTTGGAGTCTTTTTGTAGCACGGGCGCGGCGTGCGATGGCACAGGCGCGGCGCGCGGCGGCGCGGATGCGTACGGCGGCAAGGACGCGCGCGGTGACGCGGAGGAGTACTGCACGCGTGTGGCTGAAGATAGGGAAGGGGCCGCTGCAGAGCCGGGCGCGTGCCGCATAGCGGGGAAGCGCATCCTCGTTGCCGAAGACCAAGAACTTAACTGGGAGGTTGCCAGTGCGCTTCTAGAGCCTTACGGGTCTTTGCTCGAATGGGCAAAGGACGGGCTTGCGTGCTTTGAGCGCTTCAAGGCGTCGGCGCCAGGCTACTACGACGCCATCCTCATGGACTTGCAAATGCCGCGCATGGACGGCTACCAGGCCACGCGGGCCATTCGCGATCTTGCGTCCGAACGCAGCGACGCTGCCACCGTTCCCATTATCGCCATGACGGCCGATGTGTTTTCCGGCGACGTCGTCCGCAGCATCGGCTGCGGAATGAACGCCCATGTGTCCAAGCCCATCGACGTAAAGATTCTCGTGAAAACCCTGGGCGCCTCCATGGAGCACCGCTCTTCAACGGTTTAGCTTTAGGTCGCTTTGAGCTCAGCAGTGTAGCTTTGGATCGTTTGGATCTAGCAGTTTAGCTTTGGATCGCCTTGAGCCTTTTCAAAAGCGCCCACGCTCCTTGCTTTTTTTCGGCGGTGTCAAGCAGGCTTTCAAAAGAATGGAAGGCAACGGCGTTGCGCCCGAACAGCCGGCAAGATGCGTCAAGGGGAATATTTTGCCGGTAGGCATCGGAAAGCGCCTTGGCACCTGCTGCGTCGGCGGCAACGATGCACAAAGGGTCGATGCTTTCAACAATCGTGAACATGTCATATCCAGCCGAGTTGTTGTTTTCGGGATCGCATTCGCCCGTCTCGCTGTGGGCTTTGCTGCCGTTTTTGCCGCCATGTTCGTCTGTCTTGTCGTGTCTGTCCGTCTCGCCGTATGCTGTGCCGTTGTTGCTGCGATCAGTCAAGCCGTTGGTTTCGAGATCGCCCTGTACGGTGACGAACGTGCAGGTTTTTTCTCCGTAGCCCAGAGCGACTGCCGATTTCTCAAGCGCTTCTTGCGCGGCATCGCTCAGCTTTCGTCCGCTTACGACGCACCACAATCCGGCATGGCACCCAGAAAGGCGTTTTCCGCATGTTTCCCAAATCTTGTCGCTCGCTGTTGAGTACACGTTTTTCGGCCTCCCGTTTCCCAAATGAAGTTCGGTCTTACTTGCGCTTGACGCGCCTTCCCTTCCTTCCGTTTTCCCTTCGTCTATGTTACTGTTTGAAGAAAATTTCACACCGCTCCTTGAACTCTCGCTTCACCCCGCCTCTGAAAGAGCATAATATCAGTAATCGGGAATTTATGCTCGTCGCGCAGGGGTCGCGCGAACACCGGGCGGTTTTCCCTGCGAAGGCGTCGCTGGAAAAGGCAGTAGACAGGAGGAACGGCAATGTGCACAAACGGAGTGAACACAGGTCAGTTCGAACAGATGATCGACCAAATTGACGATCACGTCAAGCTGGAGCGCCGCTGGGCCCACACGCTGGCTCACATGGCCGGTGACGCGGGTTTTTCCACGGTGTCCGAAAAACTGCATGAGGCGCAAGCGCTCATGGACGACGTACGCGCTGCGCTTGACGAGGCGAAAGACGCGCTCGAAGACGATGCCGAAGGGGCGAGCGGCGTTACCGTCAACCTCGTATAGGCCGGGTGCTTATGGGCAACGACCTTATGCGATTTTCGGTGGCCATGCCGGAAGATTTGCTCGTGCGGTTCGACCAGCTGGTGGCGCGGCGCGGCCTTGCAAAGAACCGTAGCGAAGTGGTGCGCGATCTCGTGCGCGACGCGCTGGTGGAAGACGAATGCGCGATGCCTGGCATCGAGGTGATGGGAACGCTCACCATTGTGTTTGACCATCACGCATCAGACCTGCAGGAAAAGCTGCACAGCATTCAGCATCACTACTTCGAAAACATCGTGTCCTCCATGCACGTGCACGTTGATGCGCACATGTGCTTGGAGGTGATCGTGCTTAGGGGAGAGACCGGTCTTGTACAGGATATAGCGAATCTCATCCTTGGCACCAAAGGTGTGCAGAACGGGCGCTTGGTAGTAACCTCAACAGGAAAAATGGCATAAAGGCTTGACGCGTGCGGCATTGGGCAAGTTGTCTTTGCGGTAAAATGTTTCACGTGAAACATTTTACCGCAGTTGGTGCGTGCGGTGCTTGCTCTGATTTGCTCGCACGTCGTGAGGCTTGCGGCGTTCTGGTTGACACGCGTGGCATCTGCTCGCGGGGGCGTGACCCCAGTTTGTTGGGGAATAGGAAGACGAAAGGAAAACGCGATATGGATACGACGGTTATGCTGGGGCATGGCAGCGGCGGAACCATGATGAAGCGCATTATCGACGAGGTGTTCTTCGCGGCGTACGCGGGCGATGAGCTTCTGCGTGGCGACGATGCCGCCGTCCTTTCCGCTCCCGCGCCAAGTGAGCGTCTTGCGTTTTCCACCGACAGCTTCGTGGTCACGCCGCACTTCTTTCCCGGCGGCGACATAGGGCGCTTGGCCATATGCGGAACCGTGAACGATGTGGCTACAAGTGGCGCTACGCCACGCTATCTGAGTTGCGGGTTCGTGCTCGAAGAAGGTTTTCCCATCGATGACTTGCGGCGTATTTGTGCTTCCATGGCGGAATGCGCGCGCGAGGCGGGCGTGGCGCTTGTGACTGGCGACACCAAAGTAGTGAATCGCGGCCACGGCGATGGTGTCTACATTAACACGAGCGGCATCGGCACGTTGGCGGTGGGCGTCAACCTGGGCGGGGCGCAGTGCCGCCCGGGCGATGCGGTGCTCGTGAGCGGCACGCTGGGTGACCACGGCATCACTATCATGAGCTGCCGTGAGGGTTTAAGCTTTACGACCGATCTGCAAAGCGATGCGGCTCCGCTCAACCATCTTATAGCCGATGTTCTGGCGGCGGCGCCCCATGTGCGCTGCTTCCGCGACCCGACGCGTGGTGGTTTGGCTTCGACGCTTAACGAGCTGGCCGCTCAAGCGCAGGTTGATATTACTGTCGAAGAAGACGCCGTGCCGGTGAAAGATGCCGTGCGCGGCGCATGCGACATGCTGGGTTACGATGTAATGCAGGTGGCGAACGAAGGCAAGATGGTGTGCGTCGTGGCAGCCGACGAGGCCGAAGCCGCGCTTGCCGCCATGCGCGCGAACCGCTACGGCGCCGATGCCGCCATCATCGGGCATGTGGGGCAGATGCAGCCCGACCGCGGCCCGAAAGTGTTCTTGCGCACCGCCTTCGGCAGCACCCGCATCCTCGACATGCTCGTCGGCGAACAGCTCCCCCGCATCTGCTAGCGCGCTTATGACGCCGCC
>JAEYEL010000114.1 GCA_023403475.1 Actinomycetes bacterium | reverse complement strand
GAATCCAACGGCTCTTCCTCCATGGCTTCCACCTGCGGCTCCACGCTCGCGCTCATGGACGCCGGCGTGCCCATCAAGGCGCCGGTCTCCGGCATTGCCATGGGTCTTATCAAAGAGGGCGACGATGTGGTCATCCTCTCCGACATCCAAGGCCTTGAGGACTTTTTGGGCGACATGGACTTCAAGGTGTGCGGCACGGAAAAGGGCATTACCGCGCTTCAGATGGATAACAAGGCGAAGGGCCTTTCCACCGAGATCCTAGGCCGGGCCCTCAAGCAGGCCAAGGAAGGCCGCGCGTTCATTTTGAAGGCTATGCTCGAAACGCTGCCCGAGCCGCGCGAGCAGCTGCGCGACACCGCACCGCGCATCGAGACCATCCACATTCCGGTAGACAAGATTCGCGACGTCATCGGTTCCGGCGGCAAGGTGGTGCGCGGCATCCAGGAGGAGACCGGCGCTTCCATCGACATCCAGGAGGACGGCACCATCCACATCGCGGCTGTGGAAGGTCCTGCCGGCGAGGCCGCCAAGGCCATGATCTTAGGCATTGTGAAAGAGCCCGAGGTGGGCGAGGAATACGACGGCGAGGTCGTGGGCATCAAGGATTTCGGCGCGTTTATCAAGCTCACACCCGGCAAGGACGGCCTGCTTCACATCAGCCGCGTTGCCAACGGTCGCGTGGGCAAGGTGGAAGACGTGCTCTCCGTTGGGGACGTGGTGAAGGTGAAGGTGCTCGAGGTGGATCCGAACACCGGCAAGATATCGCTCGACCGTCTTGACAAGCCCGATGCCCCCGAAGGAGCCGCTCCTGAAGGCGGCAAGGGCCGCGGACGCGCAGGCGAGCGCGACAATCGCCCCGGTCGCGGCAACCGCAACGGTGGCGGCAACGGAGGCCGCACGCCGCGCCGCCGTCATGACATATAGGAGGTTTTAACGCTTATGATACGCGTTGCCGTTGCCGGGTTTGCGGGTCGTATGGGAAGCGCCGTCGTGGCGGCGGTCACCGCCGCAGACGACATGGAAGTTGCCTGCGGCATTGACCCCCATGCTACGCAAGGTGCGGCGTTTCCCGTATACGCTTCCGTGGCGGAAGCGGTCGCGGCAGGCGGCGTGGACGTGCTGGTTGACTTCACGCAGCCTAACGTGGTGGAAGGCAACCTGCGCACCGCCCTTCCCGCAGGCATCGACTGCGTGGTGGGAACGACAGGGCTTTCGCAGGAGAAACTTGAGGAGCTCGCCGCGCTGGCGCCGGCCGGCACCTGCCTGTTCTACGCGCCGAACTTCACGACGGGCGCCGTGCTCATGATGCAGTTCGCCCGCGCCGCCGCGCCGTTTTTCCCCGAAGCGGAAGTTCTGGAATTCCATCACTGCAAGAAGAAGGACGCCCCTTCCGGAACGGCCGTGCGCACAGCGCAGATCATCGCGGAAGCACGCGGCGGGCGCGCAAGCGAAGCCCCCGGTCGCGAGACCGAAATCGCAGGCGCGGAAGGTGCCCGCGGCGCGCTCGTTTCGGGCGTTCCCGTGCATTCGGTGCGGTCTTCGGGCTATGTGGCCAGCCAAGAGGTTGTGTTCGGGTCTATGGGGCAAACGCTTACCATCAGGCACGACTCGTGGGATAGAGAGTCTTACATGCCCGGCGTTCTTCTGGGCATACGCAGCGTGGGTGCGCGCAGCGGCCTGATTGTAGGTTTGGAGAACTTCATGGAATAACGCGCACAGGCGTGCCATAATACGGGTTCAGTTGAATGAAGCCACCTGCTTTCTTTGCGCGGGACGAAAAGAGGATGCTTGCGTGTTCGCAGCGCCGTTTCGTCTCAAGGAGGCGAACAGCAAAAGGAGAGAGCCATGCTGCAGGAAAAACCCCGCTTCGGGCGCATGATACCGGCTATGGTCACGCCGTTCGACGAGAACCTCGACCTCGACCTTAACCGGGCCGAGGAGCTTGCTTGCCGCCTCGTGGAAGGCGGAAGCGACGCGCTTATAGTGAACGGAACGACGGGCGAAAGCCCCACGGTGTTCTATCCTCAGAAGATGGAGCTGTTCCGCGCGGTTATTTCGGCCGTGGGCGGAAAAGTTCCCGTCATAGCGAACGTAGGCGACAACTGCACGGCCGACACGGTGGGTTTCGCCCGCGACGTGGAAAAGCTGGGGGTAGACGGGTTCATGTGCGTGGTGCCCTATTACAACAAACCACCGCAAGAAGGCATCTACCGGCACTTCCTTACCATAGCGCATGCGGTTGCCCTGCCCATCGTCCTTTACAACATCCCCGGGCGCTGCGTGGTCAATATGGAGGCCGAAACCACGTTGCGGCTCGCACGCGAATGCGACAACGTCGTCGCCGTGAAGGAAGCATCCGGGCGCATGGATCAGATCAAAGAGATAATCGAGTGCGCTCCGACAGGGTTTTCCGTGTATTCGGGAGACGATTCGGCAACCTACGACATCATGAAGCTGGGCGGTGCCGGCGTCATATCCACTATCGGCAACGTGGCTCCCGCCCGCATGAAGCAGATAGTGGAGCTTTGCGCTCAGGGAGAATGGGAAAAGGCGAAAGAAGCCAACGAGCAGCTCCTTCCCCTTATGGAAGGCCTGTTCAAAACATCGAATCCTATACTGGTGAAAGAAGCACTCTCACTTGTGGGCTTTCCTGTAGGCGGCGTGCGGCTGCCCCTGGTGAACGCCACGCCCGAGCAGTCGGCCGAACTTGCGGCGACCATGCGGCAGGTGGGAGTTCTATAGCAAAGGAACGTTTATGGAGAAAAAGAACGACCGTTTAGCTGCGCGGCAGGATTTGCGGGCGCAGAAAGACGAGGTGAATGCGAGCAAGAGAACGCAATCGTACAGACACGTGAACCTTGAGCGGAAGCGCCCGCAGCTTACGCGCGAAGGCGAGGGGAAAAGCAGCCGCAAGAACGTCCAGGAAGCCGCACGGCGCAGTTTCGCGTCTTCCAAGAAAGACCCTAAGGCAACCTTGAAGATCATTCCCTTAGGCGGCCTCGACGCCATCGGCAAGAACATGACGGTCTTCGAGTGCGGAAACGACATGATAGTCGATGACGCGGGGCTGATGTTTCCCGACGACAATCATCCCGGCGTCGACCTTATCCTGCCCGACTACACCTACGTCTTGCAGAACGCGGAAAAGCTGCGCGGCATCGTCGTCACCCACGGCCACGAAGACCACACGGGCACGCTGCCCTATCTGCTGAAAGACCTTGATGCGCAGGTGCCCATCTACGCCACGAAGCTCACGCTCGGCCTTATCGAGGGCAAGTTCGCCGAGCATCGCATCAAAAACGCGAAGCTCGTGGAAGTGAAGCCCGGCGACAAAGTGAAGCTCGGCTGCATAACGGCCGAGTTCTTCGCCGTGAATCACTCCATCCCGGGCGCCGTGGGGGTCTTTTTCCGCAGTCCTGCGGGAAACGTCCTGCACACCGGTGACTTCAAGCTCGATCAAACGCCCATAGACGGCGTGGCAACCGATTTCGCCGCGTTGGCGCGCTTCGGTGAAGAAGGCGTTGATCTGCTCATGAGCGATTCCACGAACGCCACGCACGCGAACTTCACGCCGAGCGAGGCCACGGTGGGCGTGGAGCTTGAGAAGATCATCGCGCGGGCGCGCGGGCGCGTCATCGTGGCCTCGTTCGCAAGCCATATCCACCGCATGCAGCAAGTGTGCGATGCGGCCGTTGCGAACGGACGGAAAGTCGTGGTCACCGGGCGCTCCATGATACAGAACACCGATATAGCCCGCCGCTTGGGCTATCTCAACATCGACGACGCGAACCTCATCGACGCCTATGACCTCAAGGACGTCCCCCCGGAAAAAGTGGTCATCATGTGCACCGGTTCCCAAGGGGAGCCGCTTTCCGCGCTCGCGCGTATTGCGAACGGGGAGCACAAGACCATCGAGATAGAGGAAGGCGACACGGTCATCATATCGGCAACGCCCGTTCCCGGAAACGAGAAGGCGGTCACGCGCATCATCAACCTGCTCGCCAAGATAGGCGCCGACGTGTATGACAAAAGCCGTGCGCGCGTGCATGTTTCGGGGCATGCCGGCGCCGAAGAGCTGAAAATCGTCCTCTCCATTGTGAAGCCTAAGGCGTTCCTTCCCGTCCACGGTGAAGCCATGCACTTGCGAGCGCATGCGAAACTTGCCGAGGCAACAGGCGTTCCGCCCGAAAACGTCTTTCTCTGCGAAAACGGCGAAAGCTTGGAGCTTTCCTCTCGGGGCGTTCGGCGCGGCGAGACGGTGCAGAGCGGTATCGTGTACGTGGACGGGCTTTCCGTGGGCGACACCTCGCAAGACGTGCTCGACGAGCGCAACGCGTTGGGGTCTCAGGGCTTCGCCTGCGTCGCCGTGGCTATCTCGCCCAAGAAGCGCTCGGTCGTGGGGGAAGTGCAAATGGAAATGCACGGCATAACCGGCGGCGACGACCTCTATCTTGCCGAAGACCTGATTCGCACGGTAAGGGGTGCCGTTGAACGTTCTCTGGGCAAAGGCGCCAAGGAAAAGGAGCTGCGCAAGGTTGCGCGCGACGCCTTCCTTTCACTGCTTTGGGAACGGACGAAGCAGCGACCCATGGTGATAGTCAATTTGCTTGAAGTTTAGGCTATAATGGTTGGCGAGGCATCGGCTGCGCTACAGGCGTCCGAATGCTCTCGTTGCCAACCTGAACAAACTTTAAACGTACAAGAAACGCAGCACGAAGGAGTTGGGCGTGGCCCGTCAAACCGGTTCAAGCAAAACGTCGCAGGCGAAAAGGCCCCAGAAAGGTACGGGGCGCGCAAACGCGAAGGCAAGCGGGAAAGGCGCGCGGTCGAAGGCGCGCGGACATGCGTCCGGTGAAGCTTCCGAAGCGCGCATCATCGATGATAGGACACGGCGCGACCTCATAGGCGTTGTGTTCGCGGTGCTTGCGGTCGTCGTGATGGTTGCGGCGGTCATGCCCACCAACGCCATCGTCACCTCGTTCGTCTCGACGGTACTCCATCTGTCGCTCGGTTTGGGAGCCTACCTGCTTCCGTTCTTCCTCCTCGCCGTCGGCGTGAGCTTTCTTGTCAGGTTCGAACGCGAACGGGTGCCCGCCCGCGTGACTATAGGCCTGCTCGTCGTGTTCGTGGCGCTTCTTTCGCTGCTATCTTTGTTCACTCCCCTTGCAAGCCCCGACGACCTCTCGCCGCTTTTCGCCGAGCAGAACCTTGTCGTTCGTGGCGGATACCTTGGCGCGGGAATAGCCTGGGTGGGGCTTGCCCTGTTCGGACAGATCGTTTCCTGCGTGGTGATGATAGGGCTTGTTTTGGCGGGGTTGGCCATTATCGGCTTTTCCGTGTCACAGCTCATCGAGCGCGCACGCGCTGCGAAAGCGGCGCGCGAAGACGCCTCAGGGTCTTTCGACGCACCGCCGTTCGCGCGCGTTCGCCAAGGGCGCGGGGGAAACGCTTCGGGAGACGAAGCCTTGTTATCTCCCGTCAAACCGGCGCACCCCCTTTCCGCCGCGCCCACGCAAGCGCTTTCGCGCCCGGGCGAGCGCAAGCGTCCTCGGCGCGCCTCCATGCCGCTTCAAGACGCCTCCGAATCGCAGTTTTCCGCGGCCGTTACGGCCATGCTCGATCCTCTCGAAGGCGAAGCCGCCCCTCTGACCCGCAAGCTGGGAAGAAAGCATGCAGGCGAACTTTCCGGCAAGGCGAAGGAGAGGGCTGCCTCGGGCGCGTCCTTTTCACAGGCATCGTCTCCATCGTCTTCCGCCCCCTTGGCGACGCCGCATCCGCAGGAGGGATTCGAGCTGCCGCCCATGAGCATGCTCGCCCACAGCGATTCGAAGGCCAAGGCGAGCGCCACCGATGCGGAGCTGGGGGAAACGGCGGCACGTCTCCAGGAAACGCTTGAGAGCTTCTCCATCTACGCAGAGGTGGTCGGTTGGGTGGCAGGGCCTACCGTCACCCTGTTCAAGGTAGATTTGCCCGCCGGCGTGCGCGTGAGCCGCGTCACCGCGCTCGAAGACGACATAGCCCTTGCCCTCGCCGCGCCCGGCGTGCGCATATTCGCGCCTATTCCGGGAACGAACTACGTGGGCATAGAGGTGCCCAACCGCACGCGGGAAAGCGTTCTTCTGGGCGATGTCCTCAAAGACGCAAGCGGCGGCCCTCTCATGATAGCCATCGGCAAGGACGTCGAGGGTCACTCCATCGTATCCGACTTGGCGAAGATGCCGCACCTGCTCATCGGCGGCACCACGGGCTCGGGCAAATCGGTCTCCATAAACGCCATGATCATGTCCATTCTCATGCGCGCCACGCCGGCCGAGGTGCGCTTCATCATGGTGGATCCGAAGCGCGTGGAGTTCACGCCCTACAACGGCATTCCGCACCTCTACGTTCCCGTGGTCACCGAGGCGAAGGAGGCCGCAAGCGCCCTTTCGTGGGGTGTTGCCGAAATGGAACGGCGCCTGAAAGTGTTTTCCAAAGTGGGAGCGCGCAACATAGGCCAGTTCAACGCGAAGGCCCAAGCCGAGCAGAAGGCCATTCGCAAGGCGGATGAAGCGGGGGAGGAGCCGCCCGCATCCGAGCTTGGCGGCGAGCTTCCCTACATCGTCATCATCATCGACGAGCTGGCCGATCTCATGATGAACGTGGGAAAGGAAGTCGAGTTCTCCATCAGCCGCATCGCCCAGCTTGCGCGAGCGGCCGGCATACACCTCATCGTGGCCACCCAGCGGCCCTCCACCAACGTCGTGACCGGCCTTATCAAGGCGAACATCACGAACCGCATAGCGTTCAACGTGGCTTCCGGCATCGATTCGCGCGTCATCTTGGACACGCCCGGAGCCGAAAACCTCATAGGGCTGGGAGATTTGCTGCTCTCGAAGCCGGAGTTCGCGAAACCCCAGCGCATTCAAGGTTGCTACGTATCGGAAGACGAGATAAACGCCGTGGTTGAAATGCTCAAAGAGCAAGGCGAACCCGAATACCACTCCGAGATTCTGCAGACGAACCTCGTCACGCTGGGGGCGTCTTCGCCCGACGGTGCGGGCGGCGGGTCGCAGGCGGACGATCCGCTCATTTGGGAGGCGGCCGACATCGTGGTGTCGAGCGGCCTTGGGTCCACATCGAATATCCAGAGACGCCTTAAGGTTGGATATTCACGAGCAGGCCGTATAATGGACATGCTGGAAGAGAAGGGCGTCGTGGGACCGCCGAACGGAAGCAAGCCGCGCGAGGTTCTTGTAGACGCCATGGAATTGGAGACGCTGAAGGCTTTCGAAGCGAACGATGCGAAGGAAGGCTCCTCGCTGACGGGAGAGTGACGACG
>JAEYEL010000018.1 GCA_023403475.1 Actinomycetes bacterium | reverse complement strand
AAAATAAAGCCGTATCCTGAAAAATCGAAATTAGATATTGCAAATAAACGGGAGAATGGTATTTTGCGCTCAGTTGGGTTTTTGGGGAAGGCGCGGCGGTGGACGCCGCTAACTAGACGAGAAGGAGATAGAAGACATGTCTCACCCAGTTATCGACGCCGACGAGTGCATCGGCTGCGGCATTTGCGTTGACGCTTGCCCGCAAGAAGTGTTGGAGGTAGTAGGCGGCACGGTGGACGTTGTGAACGAGGACGCCTGCGTGGCCTGCGGAGACTGCGTTGAAGAGTGTCCCATGGGCGCCATTACCGAGGTCGTGGAGGAGTAGCGGCCTTACGCTCGCTTCTTTGTTCGCGCGTGTGCGCGGAAGCAAAGGCGTTCGGAACAGAACAGACGCATCGAAAAAGGGGCGCGGCCTTTGAGGTCGCGCCCTTTTGCATCGCCAAGGCAATTACTACATGGATTGCCTCTGTCTACGACGATAGATGCTCTTGATGCGTTTTGCACTCAGAAAGCAAGCGTCGCATGATTTTGCATCATGGGTCGAACTTGGAAACCGATAAAATCGATCTGGCAAACTGAGGTTGTTTTCCGAGTGCTGCTTGAAGCGATGCGAAAATCTTTGCATAAGGTCGAAAACTTGAATATAAAATCTTTGCATAAGGTAGGATTTTCCCAAGTAAAATCTTTGCATAATGTAGAATAGCGAAACGCACGAGAGTTTTTCTGCGGCAAGAAGCAAGGTCAAGGAGATTGCAGGAGGCGATATGTTCGAGCGCAAAGCTTATGGAGACATCCTTCGTTGGAGTGAAGGCTTACCGCGCACCGCTCTTCTCGTGCGTGGGGCGCGTCAAATTGGCAAAAGCACGCTCGTACGTCATCTCGGGCAGACGCGTTACGAGGTGCTTGTCGAGATCGATCTTTTCAGAGATGCTGCGGCCAAGAAGGCTCTTGCGGATGCCCGCGATGTTGGTGAGCTCATAAGCCGCATATCTCTATTGTCCGACGTTCCTCTTGTGCCAGGCAAGACTCTTGTTTTTATCGATGAGATCCAGGAGCTGCCCGATATCATCACCATGGCGAAGTTCTTAGTGGAGGATGGTAGGTTTCGCTATGCGTTTTCCGGGTCGATGCTGGGAACCGAATTGAAAAAAGTACGCTCGTATCCAGTAGGTTTCGTTACCGAGCTTGTCATGCGTCCGATGGACTTTGAAGAGTTCTGCTGGGCTTTGGGCGTGAGCCAGGAGAGCTTAGATGCAGTACGTGCATCCTGTTGCTCGCTCAGCCCTGTTCCCGATTATCTTCATGAGGCTTTGCTGTCCTACTTTCGCACGTATGTCGTTGTTGGCGGTATGCCTAGTGTTGTTCAGGAGTTTCTCGATACCCAGGGCGATTTGGCAGCGGTGCGCGTCGTCCAAGTCGAACTCGTTGAGAGCTACAAGCACGATATCAAAAAGTATGCGGGTGCGCGGGCTTTGAACGTGGAATCTATTTTCGATCAGCTGCCCTTACAACTCGACAGCGGAACGCGGCGCTTCGTGTTGAATTCGGTTGACGACGATGCACGCTACGAGAGCTATCGGAAGGACTTTGTTTGGCTGACGTCGGCGGGAGTTGCTCTCAAGTGCAATCAGGTGAGCGATCCAAAGGCGCCCTTGAGGGCAACAGACCGTCCGGGCTTGTTCAAGCTATACGAGTCTGACACAGGGATGCTGACGAGCCGTTATCCGCAAAGTTTGGCCCGTGCCGTGTATTTTGACGAGCGCAAGGTGAACCAAGGGGCGGTGTTCGAGAACGTTGTGGCTCAGCAGTTGACAACTGCCGGCTATTCGCTCTACTACTCGATGAGCCGCAAGCGAGGGGAAGTCGACTTCCTTACCGAGGGTCGCGCCGGGGAAGTGGTTCCCTTGGAGGTGAAGTCGGGCACGAGCGTGCGGGCTCATGCGGCGCTTGACAAGCTGCTGGAGTCAAGCGAGTTCGGCATTCCCCGTGGGGTGGTCCTCTCGCGTCTGAACATCGAGGCGGACGGGAAAGTTGTGTATCTGCCGTGGTATGCGATTTTCTGCCTCGACGAGGTTCTGCTTCCTGAAGCGTCATTGCCGAAGGTGGCCCTTCCGAAAATCTAGCAGCGCACCTGCGACTGCGCCAAGCCATCCATACGCCAATGCGTTGCGCAGCGGTTTTCCAGCTTGGCTTCGGCTTGGTGTCGATTTTCTCCAAGGGGTTGCTTTCTTCCTTCAAGAGCGCGAACCTGTCGGCTCCGTCTATCGTAGCGCGTTTTCTTCGGAGGGTTGTTTTCCGCTTTCGAGTGCCTATAGTGCCTATAGTGAAAGGCCATAGTGAAGGGCATTAAAAAAATTTAGTTAACAAATTGGTAAAAAACTTGACAGACAAAGACTTAGATTATATAGTGCAAAACGTCGATAAAAGATATGCGCCAAGCACAGGTATATAAAGTGCTTGGCGTGGCTTATATCGACAACCGCATGGGAAGGTGCGGCGAGCAAGGCGCAGCGCGGTGCACGGCGTGGTTTTCAGCTCGTGACGAACGCGGCGGCGCTGGGCAAGCGCGTTTTTCCGTGCGACTGAAAACGGATATAAAACTCTGATTGAGAGGAAGTAAGATAATGAGCAAGATTCTGGGCATCGACTTGGGCACTACGAACTCCGCCATGGCGGTCATGGAGGGCAGCGAGCCGGAAATTCTCGTGAACGCCGAGGGTGATCGCACCACTCCGTCTGTCGAGGGCTTCCGCAAAGACGGCGAGCGCGTGGTAGGCAAGGCAGCGAAGAACCAGGCAGTCACCAATCCGGAAAACACGGTTTCTTCGGTCAAGCGTTTCATCGGTCGTTCGTTCGACGAAACGCGTGACGAGCAGAAGACCGTGAGCTACAAGGTGCAGAAGGGCAAGGACGGTCGTGCGGTTGTCGATATCGACGGCAAAGACTACACGCCCGAAGAGATTTCGGCCATGGTTCTGCAGAAGTTGAAGTCCGACGCGGAAAAGCAGCTGGGCGGCCCGGTTACGCAGGCTGTTATCACTGTGCCCGCATACTTCAACGACGCACAGCGCCAGGCCACCAAGGACGCCGGCAAAATAGCCGGGTTGGAAGTGCTTCGCATTATCAACGAGCCTACGGCTGCGGCTTTGGCTTACGGCCTTGACAAGACCAACAAGGACGAGAAGATCCTCGTGTTTGACCTTGGCGGCGGTACGTTCGACGTATCTATTCTGGAGTTGGGCGACGGCGTGTTCGAAGTGGCTGCCACCGCAGGCGACAACCATTTGGGCGGCGATGACTGGGATCAGCGCGTCATCGACTGGCTGGCCGACAAATTCAAGGCCGACAACAGCATTGACCTGCGTAGCGATAAAATGGCGCTGCAGCGTTTGAAGGAAGCTGCGGAAAAAGCGAAGATGGAGCTTTCGTCCACTTCGCAGGCCAACATCAACCTGCCGTTCATCACGGCTGACGCAACGGGTCCGAAGCACTTGGATTACACGCTTACTCGCGCCGAGTTCGAGCGCATCACGAAGGATCTGCTCGACCGCTGCAAGAAGCCTGTCGAACAGGCGCTGAAGGATGCTGGCCTGCGTGCCGGCGACATCGACGAGGTTATTCTGGTCGGTGGCTCCACGCGTATGCCCGCTGTTCAGGACATCGTGAAGAAGCTCACCGGCAAAGACCCCAATATGTCGGTGAACCCCGACGAGGTTGTGGCCATGGGCGCGGCCGTTCAGGGCGGCGTGCTTGCGGGTGACGTCGAGGGCATTCTTCTTCTGGACGTTACGCCGCTTTCGCTGGGCGTTGAGACCATGGGCGGCGTGATGACCAAGATGATCGAGCGCAACACGACCATTCCGACGCGCAAGACCGAAATCTATTCTACTGCGTCCGACAACCAGACAAGCGTCGAGGTGCACGTGCTGCAAGGCGAGCGTCAGATGGCTTCCGGCAACAAGACGCTGGGCAGGTTCCAGCTCACCGGCATTCCGGCGGCACGTCGTGGCGTTCCGCAAATCGAAGTCACCTTCGACATTGACGCGAACGGCATCGTGAACGTTTCCGCTAAGGATTTGGGCACGGGAAAGCAGCAGCAGATCACCATTTCCGGCTCCACCGCGCTTTCCGATGACGAAGTGGACCGCATGGTCAAAGACGCCGAGCAGCATGCCGAGGAAGACCGCAAGCGCAAGGAAGAGGTTGAGGTTCGCAACAACGCCGACGCTTTGGTGAACGCCACCGAGCAGACTCTTTCCGAGCTGGGCGACAAGGCTCCTGCCGATGTGAAGTCGCAGGCCGAAGAGGCCATTTCGGAAGCGAAGAGCGCACTTGAAGGTACCGATGCCGATGCCATCAAAGCGGCTACCGAAAAGCTGCAGGCCGCTGGCTACAAGCTGGCCGAGGTCGTGTACTCCACTGAAGGCGCGGCTGCCGGTGCGCAAGCTGCGGCTGCCGAGACTGCTCCGGCCGACGACACCATCGAGGCCGATTACGAGGTTGTTGACGACGATACGAAGGAAGGGAAATAACAATCATGGCGAAGCCCGAGAAAGAAAAAGTCTCCAGCGCTTCTGCCGTGCATGCTGATCCGAGCGCCGGTTCCAACCCCCCCTCCTGCGAACCTGGCGCTAAAACCCCCGCCGCAGCTGACCCCGACGGGTCGGCTGCGGTCCCCACGAGCGACGCGGCGGCGGAAGCCGTTGAAGCCGAGGTCGAGACCGAAACCGAAACGGAGGTTCTCGACCCTGCCGAAGACGCTTCCGCTGACGATGCTGCCAAGGAGCTTGCGAAGGCGAAAGCCGAAGCGGAAGAATGGCAAGACAAATACGTTCGCCTGCACGCCGAATGGGACACGTATCGCAGGCGCATGAACGAGCAGCGCGAGGCCGAGAAGGCACGCGCGACTGAGAAGCTGGTGACCAGCCTCATTCCGGTCATCGACGATTTCGAGCGTACCATCGATTATGCTCAGAAGAACGGCGAGTCGGGTCTTTTGGGCGGCGTCGAGGCGGTGCATGCGAAGTTCATCGATGTGCTCACGAAGGACGGCGTTGCGGTTATCGACCCGAAGGGCGATGCATTCGATGCTCTAGAGGCGCAGGCCGTGGCCACTGTTGACGATACGAGCGTGCCTGACGAAACGGTTGCCGACGTGTACCAGAAAGGCTACAAGATGGGCAAGAAAGTCTTGCGCCCCGCCATGGTAACGGTAACCTCCGGCGGTCCGAAACGGCCGAAAGAGGAACCGAGGGACGAATAAAGGATACTGAGCGGAGGCGGGCGTGCAAGGCCCGCTTTTGCTATAACGGAAATGACGGGAACTTATGGCGGCGCACCTTGCCTTTCAGAACCCACGCGGTTTCGCACACGGCGCAAAGGCCGTTTAGCTCGACTACGTGGAACCTTCAAGGCAATCTGCATCACCCTAAGCCCTCTGGCGAAATGAAAAGCTGAAAGGTAGGTGGCAACGTGGCAGCGACTCCGGACTACTACAAAACGCTGGGCGTTTCACGTAACGCCACAGCTGACGAGATAAAGAAGGCGTTTCGCAAGCTCGCTCGCAAGCATCATCCCGATGCGGGCGGCGACGAGGCGAAATTCAAAGAGATAAACGAGGCGTACGAGGTCTTAAGCGACGACAAGAAGCGCAAGCTCTACGACCAATACGGAACGGCGAACGAAAATCAGATTCCGCGCGGTTGGGGCGGCAGCGCCGGCGGCGTGAACGTGGAGGACATCTTCGGCGGCGGTGCTGGTGGCGCTGGCGGCGGCTTCGGCAGCTGGTCGGAGATTCTGGACAGCATTCGCCGCGGCGAAGGCGCGTTCGGAAGCAACTGGGATTTCGGTGACATTGGCGGCTTCGGGGGCGGTGCGCGTCAGCCGCGCGCGCGCAAAGGCCAGGACATGAACGTGACGCTAAACGTGCCGTTCGACGAGGCGTTCAAAGGAGCCGAAAAGCGCGTGACGGTGCGCATTCCCGGCAAGCAGGAATCCGACACGCTTACCGTGAAGATTCCGGCCGGCGCTGTGGACGGCGGTCGGCTGCGCTTCAAAGGCAAGGGCGGTCTTGGCGAGAACGGTGGGGAAGCGGGCGATCTGCTCATTACGACGAAGATCGAGCCGCATGC
>JAEYEL010000179.1 GCA_023403475.1 Actinomycetes bacterium | reverse complement strand
GCAAACCGAAGCCTCAGCCCTCGTTGAAGACCTCGCACTCGACTCGTCGTATTTCGTGGCGTTCGAAATGACGCACGACGCGCTCAAACGCGGTCTGGACGAAGCGAGCGATCTGAGCGTCACGCAGTACCGCGTGCTCGTGAAACTGCTGGGCGCCTCCCCCGCCGCCCTTCAGCAAACCACCCTGAAAGCGCTGCTCAACCTGAAGCCCAACGTGGTCACGCAGGCGGTGAACGCGCTTGAGAAGGCCGGTTTCGCCGAACGGACGCAGGGCGAAGAGCAAGACGGGCGAACGCGAGCCGTCCGCATAACCGCAAAGGGCGAGCAGCACATAGCCCACGCGAACGATTCCATCGTGGAACAGCTCTACACGCTCTTCCCCACAAAGAACGCCACGTACAAAAGCCTCCTGGAAGCATCCATCACCGCAGGCGCGGCCATCGACCCTCCTCTTTCGCAAGACGTCGCCTCGCGTTATTTCGCCTCCCGCACGCTCGTATCGCTCGAGCTTGTTCGCAAGGCGCTCGAAAGCGCGCTGCGGGAAACATGCGGAGCGTCGTTTCTCGAATGCCGCGTGATGCAGCGTCTCGGCGAGATAAACAGCCCCGCACGCCCTTCCGACCTCGCGCGACAACTTCGCTTGCCGCCTGCGTCGGTTGCGCGCGCCGCCGACGCGCTGGTTGCGCGAGGATGGGTTCAGCGGCTTGCCAGCCCCATCGACCACAAGGCCGTCTACCTGAAGGCCACAAAGGAAGGAAAACGCCAGCAGCACGTGATAGCCGCAACGCTTAACTTGTCCGCGCGCAAGCATATGTGGGGCAAGCTCGACGAGCAGGGCCGCCGCGCCGTGATAAGCGCAAGCCGCGAGGTCATAGGAGACCAGCAGCGCAAAGACGAGGCCGCTCGCCTTGCGCTGCTGAACCAGCTGCAACCGCTATAAGGGATGGCGCGACCAAGGGGCGCCGTCGGGTCGCGGCGCGCTGTCGGGCGGCAAGGGGCGCCGTCGGGCGGCAAAGGGCCAAGCGCTTGCCGCCCGGACAACCGGGAAGGGCGTTTTCCTCGACCGAGCTGAACTCGTCTCAGCAGAACTCAGCTCGGATCGGCTACGCTCGCTTCGTCAGCACGTACGCCGCGAAGAGGATGATCAGGTTCGCCGTAATATCGACCGCGAACCAACCGCCTGCGGCGGCTGCGCTTATGCCCACGACGTTGATGGCGGAAAACGTGCCCACGGTGAGCGCAGCGACCACCATACCGCACGCAAGCGCGGCAATGACCAGGTTCGCGCCCAAGCGGCCGTGCCTTGCCCGGGCGCGCGCCACGCAGGCGCAGACGGTCATGGCGGCGGCGGCAAGCAGCGTCCCGAGGAACGCCGCGAACACCACCAAGGCCAACACGAGCACCGGCGCCGCCGGCAGCTTCGAGCTCATCGACGACACCTGCACCGGCGAAAAGATGCCGCTCATCACGACAAGCAGGCAGATAAGCGCCACCAAAGCCGTCGCCCAGCCCCACAGAAACGCCGTTTTCGGACATGGCTTCACCGCGCCGGGCGCGCCGCCACCGTCGGAGCCGTTCGAACCCGCCAACGCGCATCCGCGCTCGAAAAGCGCACCGTAGAGCACCGCGCCCGCACACGACACGCACAAAGCCAAGCCCGCCGCCGCCAGAAACGCCACGAACGCCGAGCCGGTGAGAATGGAGCACACCACATCGAGCACGGGAACATCCGATGCGGAAATGTAGTCGTATGCCAGAACGCCCGTCACATCGGCCGCGAAAAGCCCCAAACGCGCCACCACCGCCATGACGAGCCCTATGGCGAAAAGCACCCCATAGGGCCGCGCCAGCCGCCTCATTTGCTCACCCATCGCATTCTCCTTCCCATGCCCGCGCTCACGCGCCGACCATCTCATGTTCCACCGCCGACGTTGCGCACAGATACCCGCCGCAGAACGCCAGCCCTACATCGCCCATGAGAGAACCCAAGATGGGGTCGCCCACGTAGCTGTTTTCTCCACAGGCGCCGCCTGCCGTGTGCCAACCCGCGTACAGCCCTGGTATCACGCGCCCGTCCGTGCCCACCACCTGCATGTCCTCGTTGATGAGCAGCCCCGCCTTCGTTCCGTAGAGGTTTCCGCCAATGCGACAGCCGTAGAAGGGCGGCGTGACAATGGCGTGCAGCCACTCGGCGGGCATGGGGTACAAAAAATCGTCCTCGCCCTTTTCGCAGCACTCGTTCCACTTTTCCACGGCGCGGATCAACACGCCTTCCGCCAAGCCCAAGTCGCGTTCCAGCTCTTCCAAGGTGTCGCGCTTCTTCAACACGTCGGCGTCAAGCGCGTCCTGCACGCCGTGATGCCAGTCGCGATAGTGCTCGGGCACCTTGTCTATCTGCTCCAAATCGGGCGTGATGAGCTTGCGGCAGTGCTCCTGAGCGAAGCCGGCCAGATGCTCTTCGTAGTTCGCGTCGAACACGACGTAGGAGCGGTGCCCCGGCACGGCCATCTGGATGGTGGCAAGGTCGCCCAACGCATAGATGGCGGAGGCCCCGTCCTCGGCCACGCGGCTGTCCATGTAGCGCAGACGGTTCCCGCACCGGTCGATGGTAAGCCACGGCTGACGGGAAAGTTGCGTCATGCCGTCGTAGAGGAAACGCGCCCACTGCCCGCCTTCGGCCTGCCAGTCAACACCGCCGTCGAACGATACCGAGCTGTTGAACCCGGAAACATCCGCGCCCACGCCAAGCCCCATGCGGAAGCACTCGCCGCGCTCGCCTCCCACCAGATAGCTTGACGCGCAGCCCATGGCCGCCGTGGGGATGTACTTCTCGAGCAGCGCTTTGTTGTTGCAAAAGCCGCCGGCGGTGAGTATGACGGCTCCTGGCGCGTGGATGTAGATCTCGCGCTCGAATTCCTCTTTGGCCACAAGGCCCACGATACGCCCGTCCTTATCCTGCACGAGCGCGACCGCCGGGCACCTGAACAGGTACTCGACGCCTTTGCTCTGGCCGTAGGAGAACATGGCGTCGGTAGCGTCCTTCATCTTGAGAACATGATGGTCGAGTGTGGATTTCTTCGGCGCCACATACACGGGAACCTCGCCCAAACGCCATTTCACGCCGCATGAAGCCATCCAGTCGAGGCTTCTGCCCCCTTCGCAGGCTATCTTGTAAATGAGCTTGGGATCGGCCGCGTAGTGGTACTCGTCCATCGCCCAGTCGGTGAGCGCCTTCGGATCGAAGGGATAGCTGGGGAAGGCGAAGCGCTTCTCCTCCTGTCCGCTGTAGCCGCCTAAGATGCCGCACATGCCGGCCGACTGCGCATTTCCGCCGGGAAGCGCCATGGACTCCACGCAGATGACCCGCGCACCCAGCTCGACCGCGCGCGCCGCCGCGTTCAGGCCGCCGCCGCCCGCGCCCACCACGCAGACATCGCATTCCATGTCCCATTTCTCGGGTACGGAACGCGGCGGTATGGGCGTGGCATCGTTTGCCGGGAAGGCAGCCGCGTTGTGCTCGCGGAAAGTTCCGTCCTCCCAGCTCGCATTCGTCTCGGCACTGAGCGGCACCCCGACATCGCGCGAACCGTCCGCCGCCCAGTCGCCTATGGCACTTTCGCGAACGGCATGGGCCGAAGCGCGAGGCAAAACGCTCGCCGCAGCCGTCCCGGCCGCCACGGTTCCCGCGCGTGCGAGAAAATCGCGGCGAGTCAGACCGAACGCCTTGGCACGCCCCTTCCCTTTCGCCTGCTCGCTCATCGCCCTGCCTCCTTCTCTTTCGCGTCCGTCGCGCCTTCGCTCGCGGCCTGCGCCTCTGCCGCAGGCCGCGCTTGGCCCTTCTCCGCCTGATCGAGCGCATCGGCCACCGCTTGCCTCACGCCCGCCGTGGTGATGGTGGCGCCGCTTATCGCATCGATGTCGGCACCTTGGGCGGCGTCTATCATGGCGGCGTAGCGCCCATCGCGGATGGCCTCGTATCCTCCAACACTCTGCGTTTCGCCTTCTTGGGTCGTTTCCAAGCAGGTGATGCGGTTGTCCTGCACCATGAGCGTCACCGTAACGAGCCCGTCCATGCCAAGACCTACCCCGGTGTATACGCCATCCGTCAAATTGCCCTGAGCCTTCTTCTGCGTGTCGGATTGGATGCTTACCGCCCAAGGATCGTCGATGCGCAGCGCCAGCTGTTCGGCGCTCGCGGCATCCTTCGATCCGCTTCCCTCAAACGACGACCCGCAACCGGTAAGGCTTAAGGCAAGCACCGCGACGCCGCTTACCGCCGCAGCCTTCCTGTGCAAAGCAACGCCGCTTACCGCCGCAACCTTCCCGCATAAAACCATGCCGTCCCTCCTTCCATTGGCGGTTTCGACAATCTCGCCCCCGTTCGGGCGCACGTTCACCATCCTTCCTCCCTTCCTCAATCCATTTCAATCGCTGCCTGTTTTAAAAATTAATTCATTAATGTTTTCTTTTTATTTCATAAATGAATTAATTGAAGCGAATGATAGCATGAAATCATCACAAAATCATTGACGATTTTTCAAAAGTGTCTATTGACGTAGTGTCAACGAGCATCGTATCCTTCGCTCGTTGGCATCATCCGTATCGCCAAGCGCGCATGACGATCGACGAAACGAGGTGAGCATATGGGCGACACACGCCGAGAGGATATCATCGAAGCCGCCCGTCAGCTTTACGAGGAAAAGGGGCTTTCCCGCACGTCGGTGAAAGACATCACCGACCGCGTGGGCGTGGCGCGCAGCCTCTTTTACCATTACTTCCCCAGCAAGGAAGCCGTCACCTCCGCCGTGCTCGACAATTACGTGACCGACTACATCGAAGCGCTGCAAATGTGGAACGACGAACGGAGGGTAGGCGACATAGAGCACGCGCTCGACGGCGCCGTGAAAATCCTTCGCATGGGCGTCTTCGAAAACGATGCGTTCCGCCGTGCCCTTGCCAACCGGGAGAACGCCGCTATCTACATAGAGTTCCTGAACCGCGTGGCCGACCGCATAGCGTCCTACATGCTCAGAACCACGGTTCGGGACTACGGAAAGCTGCACGTCATTCGCATCGACCACGTATACGAAACGTTCTATGTGCTCATAGTCGGCATGGTGGGCTATATTCGCCATCATCCCGACGTGGAAAGCGACGTGATAAAAGACCTCATAGTCCAGACGCTTCACATGGACAGAGGATGCGCGGTAGCGCAATCGGAAGAGGGTGCGCGGTAGCGCAGATGGAAGAAGACCGCAAACGATAGGAGTGGACATGCTATTTCAGGTTTACGGAGAACACGCGCTATTCCAATGGATCGGCTGGGTGATGGTGCTCATCGCGCTCATCTTGGTGAACGAGTTCGCACGGCGCAGCAAGGCGGGAGGCGTCATCTGCTTTCTCGTTCTTCCGTCGGTGCTCACGGTGTATTTCGTCGCCATCACGGTAAGCGCAGCGCAAGGCGCTGATTGGGCTCTTTCCAACCCCACGCACCTTTACATGAACAGTTGGTTCCACTACGCCAAGCTCTACGCCGCCACTATAGGCTGCATCGGCTTCATGGCGCTCAAGTACAAATGGGGCAGGCTGGGCAAATCGCACTGGTTCAAGTGCTTCCCCTTCGCCATCGTGGCCATCAACATCCTCATCGCCGTGGTGAGCGACTTCGAAAGCGCCGTGCGGGCATGGGGCACCACTTGGGTTTCCTCCGAGGGCGTCACGCTCTACGGCGGTTGGCACAACGTGTTCAACGGCATAGCCGGCATCCTGAACATCTTCGTCATGACCGGCTGGTTTGGCATCTACGTGTCAAAGAAGAAGCATGACATGCTCTGGCCCGATATGACCTGGGTATTCATCATCAGCTACGACATCTGGAACTTCTGCTACACCTACAACTGCTTGCCCACACATTCCTGGTACTGCGGTCTGGCGCTGCTTTTAGCCCCCACCATTGCGGGAATGCTCTGGAACAAGGGCGGGTGGATTCAGAACCGCGCCAACACGCTTGCCCTGTGGTGCATGTTCTGCCAAGTGTTCCCCATGTTCGCCGACACGAGCGTCTTCGCCGTGCAGTCGGTGAACAACCCAAGCGTTAACCTAGGTGTATCGGTTCTCGCACTCGTCGCGAACGTGGCCGCACTGGGATATGTGGCCTACCGCAGCAAGAAGCTCGGCAAAAACCCCTACACCAACGAGATCTTCGTGGGAACCCGCGACTACGAGCTGGCAATCGCCCGCCGTGAGGACGCCCCACAAGGCAGCGGTCCTGCTCCCACGATGAAAGGAACCTCCCCGACCGCTTAGGGTATGCTGTTTTCCGAATCGGGAGCGCACGTACCGCGAAGATTTGAACCCCCCTCCCCGTTTTGCGGGCATACCGTAAAGCGGGGAGTTCCCACCTTCCCTAATCGGCCATATAGGGCGGGATAACTCCGAACGTGGGGGTGAACGGGTTGGAGATAGACATATGCCCATCCTTTCATACCGTGAAGGCAGCGCCTGCAAGGAAACGCTTCGGAATCACGCGCTTCTCATATCTGAACTCCAGCGAACTCCATTTTTGCAAACTTTTGCATCTTTTGCAAACTTTTGCAAACTTTTGCATCTTTTGCAAACTTTTGCACAGACGGCGGGATGCCGCAAAGGGGCGCGAATTTCTCCACCGAGCAGAAAAGATTTCGAACATTCTCATTCATGAAAAGAAAGGCTCCGCGCCGCTCGCCTTGCTCCGATTTCGGCGGATCATCTCTCCTGGCGGCGCCTTCTTTCGTACTTTTCGCGCAAAGCCGCGAGCTGCTGATAATATTCCCTCACGTAAGAAGAAACCCTATCCGCATCCTTTCGCGCAAAAGGATGCGGCAGAAGAATTTCCCGATAGCGATCGCCAAGATCCTCCCTGTTCGTTTGCATAAACACAACCCGGCCCCATTGATTCAGAACCGCATCGAGCCCCATTGCCCACGCAAGGTAGAAGTTGTCGAACGGCGCTTCCTTAGCAACACTGAAAACGAGAACCTCCTTCGTCAGCACAATATCTTCCTGCCCCGGAAGCAGCATGACCGGCTCGCCTATGTTCTTCGATGCCCGAGAAGGGGTGATGACATCATAAGGATGGAGTCCGCTGCTCTCTCCTTTCCAAAATCGACGCGCGAGTTCTCTAGATACGACGTTGGTGGAGTTCGGGTTGACTAGACCAGCCCTCAGGTCGGACACTTTGATGTAAGGAATGCTCCCTTGACGCAAATCAGAGGAAGGGCTGCCATGTCCATTGCGCACAAACAAAAGACCGTCATCCTGAAGCTGGCCTATAGTCCTCATCGAAAAAGCGGGGAGACGTGAAGACACATACGCTGAGAAAGCTTCGATACTCCTATCGTCACAATACTTTGGAACACCTACATAACGGGGGAACAGCGCATGCTCCACATAGCGAGAGGTTTCCGTCTCCCTACAGTCCAAAACAGCCTCAACGTCGGCAATTGCCTTGTTGTCAATCTTGGCGCCCCTATTGCCGGAAGCATCAACCTCAAACAATTCGCCGCCATCTTTGTTTATTCCGATAGTAGACGCGTAAGAAACCCATACATCGTCATCCTTGAACCAGCTAGGCCGGCAAACATCGGCGTCGAATCGCCCCTCGGGGGATTTCTTTTCAAAAACGTAGAAGTTGGTCTTCGCGCGACAAAACCCCTGAAAAGCCTCCATGGGTATATTCAGAACCCCACGAAGAGCAAACCGGGCATCCATCCATTCCCGAAACCATTCGTAGCTCTTGCTGAAAAAATACGTTTCAGGCAACACGATTCCCAGCCGACCGCCTGGCTTGAGCATGCGGAACGACCTCTCCGCAAAAACAATGCCAAGCTCCGTGTCGGAATAACTCGAAGAAGATTTCCCTCCCGAAGAGTGCTTGCAAATCGTATATCCGTTTGCCAAGGCCTCTTTCGCCGTAAGTTTGAGATTGTTCCCAAACGGAGGATTGGTCACCACAACCGTAAAGGACTCATTAGCAAGGGCTTCACTCAATTTTGCCCCATAGTGGGGCCACCTTGTCTCCCTTAAAGAGTCGCCAAAGCATACATTCGTTGATCCGTCCCCTATCCCAACCATAATGGAGCGAGCAAGCTTCACGTTTATCGAATCGCGATCGACACCGAATAGGTTTCTATGAGCCCATGTTCGCATCTCGGCTTTCAAGGCCTCGTCACCATCGCATTGGCCGACAACAGACGAAAACACGGCGCTTAGAAATCCTCCCGTCCCGCAAGCGGGATCAGCAACCTTGTCTCGTGCGGTGACACCCATCAATTTCACGCCTGCTTCTATAACTTTCCATGGCGTGAAATACTGTCCATCTCCGATTTTCAGATTTGCGTTTCGAAAGACCTGGAATGCGTATGAGAGGGCTGTTGGTTCCATTTTCTTCAGGTTCAAACCCTGAAAAACCAGAACCATCTTTTGAATCGAGTCAATGTCAAACCCTATCTCATCCCCGTCGTCGGCCGTGAACAAATCGCGCTGCGAGTTGCGGTAAGATCGATACAGATTGTTCACGCGGCGGCTCGTTGCTTCAGGATCGCTATCAAGCTGGAACTCCAAAGGCTCGTCGGGAGACATCATTCCCAGAGAGTCAGAACGAAGCTTCGTCAGAACAACATTGCATATTTCGTTCAAACGCTGCTCCGGACGCGTCGACGTCGAGTCGTTCGCCGCTACGACATTCAGAACGGAGGAAAACGCCAGACGAAGCTGAGCTTCTGTCGGCACGGACAAATCCCGATACGTCAAAGGACGGCGACTGGCCTTGATGACGTTCTCTCCAACACGGGGCGCAGGAGCACCGCGCTGCACATCGAACGTCCCATCGGGAAGCCGATAAACGCGAGCGCTCGAAACACCGTTCGTCCAGAAACCCATACGGGCATTCGGTTCCAGGCCAAGGTATATTTCCAATTGGGACAATCCGGAATCGATGTTAGGAGCTTTCGTTTCAACCAGAATTTTCACATGCTGCCAGTCGCCCGCGCTTTCTGCGGAATCGAATATCGCAAGATCCACGGGGTATCCAGAAAAAGATTTCCCCTGTTCTCGCCTCGCCGCCTCCGACGGCGTTTTGGGAACCATCCACTCCTTTTCTTCGGGGGGGCACACTATCTGCTCGCGAAGCCAACCCCCCTCGTTAATCAGCGAATCAAGGAGAGGTAGCCGCGTTTGATAATGCTCTTTAAATCGGTCGGCTTCGTAGTTCTCTCCCATTGACAACCTCTTTCGGCGCTTCGCTATTACGATAGTTTTTCAAAGCCTATTTTACACAAGCGCGCGCCACGGAAAAAGCCAAAGGAATCATCTTCGGACAATAAGCTATTCCAACGAAAGAAGGGAAAGGCGGTCGAAACAATCGCTCCATCGTCGTTACCACCCCTAGAACTCCGCGTTGCCAACGGTGCGAGGATGCGGGATGACGTCGCGGATGTTCTGCACGCCGGTAAGATACATTATCAAACGCTCGAAGCCCAAGCCGAAGCCCGCGTGCTTGCAGGTTCCGAATCGTCGCAGGTCGCAGTAGTACTTGTACTGAGCGGGATCCATGCCCAGATCGGCGATGCGCCGCTTAAGCACGTCTAAGCGCTCCTCGCGCTGCGAGCCTCCTATAATCTCTCCGATGCCGGGCACGAGGCAATCTGCCGCAGCCACGGTCTTGCCGTCATTGTTCATGCGCATGTAGAACGCTTTGATGGCAGCCGGATAATCGGTCACGAAGACAGGGCGACAGAAGTGCTTTTCAGTCAGATAGCGCTCGTGCTCGGTCTGCAAGTCTGCGCCCCACGAGACAGGGTAATCGAATTTCTCTCCCGACGCGCAGGCCTCCTCCAGAATGCGCACGGCCTCGGTGTAGCTGACGCGTGCGAAATCGCTTGCGGCCACATGCTGCAGCCGCTCGACAAGCCCCTTGTCAACGAACTTGTTCAGCATGGCAAGCTCGTCAGGGCAGCGCTCCATGACCGTACGGATAACGTGCTTGAGCAGGGCTTCCGCCACGTCCATGTCGTCGGAAAGATCGGAAAACGCCATTTCGGGCTCCACCATCCAGAATTCGGCCGCATGACGCTTAGTGTTGGAGTTCTCCGCGCGAAACGTCGGTCCGAACGTGTACACGTCGCCGAACGCCATGGCGAAGTTCTCGGCGTTGAGCTGACCTGAAACCGTAAGGCTTGCCGGACGGGCGAAGAAGTCACGGCTCCAATCGACCTCGCCCGCGTTGCTTGAGGTCGCAGTGCCCGAGCCCTCAGCTGCCGCAGGTGCAGCCGCACCCTCGGTCGCAGATGCAGCTGCGCCCTCAGTCGCAGGAACGGCAGCGCTCTCGGCCGCAGATGCAACTCCGCCCTTCCCCGCCGCGCCAGCATCCGAACCGCCCACGCGCGGAACGTTCGCCAAATCGAACGTGGTCACATGGAACATCTCGCCCGCACCTTCGCAATCCGACGCCGTGATGATGGGCGTGTGCACGTACAGAAAGCCCCTCTCATGGAAGAACCCGTGAATGGCCGCCGCCGCTTCCGAGCGCACACGGAACACCGCGCGGAACAGGTTCGTGCGCGGACGCAGATGCTGCTGCGTGCGCAG